>JAHCLD010000099.1 GCA_026125585.1 Burkholderiales bacterium | reverse complement strand
TTGTCGATCGCGGCGCACCACACGATGCTGACGGCTTTTCACGCGACGCGGCCCGAAATCGGCGATCTTTCATGGGCGCGGCTGAAGTCGCCGGCGCCGGTCGCCGGCGACTATGCCACCGTGCGCCAGGACGACAGCTACAGCACGGCCGGACTCGCCAACGCGATGACCAGGGTGACCGGCCTGCAGGGCACGCATATTTCGCGCGACCGGCTGGCGTTTATTGCCGACCCCGCCAAATATGCGGGATTGGCGCTGGGCGGCGGTTTCGGCGCCAACGCGCTGATGGCCGGAGTGATGCAGCCCAAACCCTGAACGGACTTTACCTGTCCGCGTTGAATTCGCGGAGGATCGGCTTCATCATGGAGGGCGTTGCCGGTTCGCCGGTCAGGAGTTTTCCATCATGGGCAGGAAAGTCATCAGCACGAATGCCGCGCCGCAGGCGATCGGCACTTATTCGCAGGCCGTGCGCTGCGGCGACACGGTTTATCTTTCGGGGCAGATCGGCCTCGACCCGGCAACGATGCAGATGGTCGAAGGCATCGACACGCAGATCCGCCGCGTCTTCGACAATCTGAAGGCGGTGACGGCCGCCGCCGGCGGCAGCCTCGACGATTGCGCCAAGGTGAATGTGTACCTCACCGACCTCGGCCATTTTGCGAAGGTCAACGAAATCATGGCGACGTATTTCCGCGAACCCTATCCGGCGCGCGCCGCGATCGGCGTCGCCAGCCTGCCGCGCAACGCGCTGGTCGAAATCGACGCCGTGATGCACCTCGGGTGAGGGGGCTTCTTGGCGGCTGACGGGCGAAAACGCGCGGACCGGACCGCGCGCGGCGCCGCGCCGGCCGCCGTGAAGGCGGCACTGCCCGGCATCGGCGGCGCCACCGCCGACAGACTGGCGAAGCTCGGCATCCGCCGCCGTTTCGATCTGGTGCTGCACCTGCCGCTGCGCTACGACGACGAAACGCGGCTGTGCCCGCTGGCCGAGGCGCTGCCCGGCGCCGAACTGCTGGTGCAGGGCGAAGTCATCGACTGCGACATCAAGTACCGCCCGAAGCGCCAGCTGGTCTGCCGCATCGGCGACGGCAGCGGCGAACTGACGCTGCGCTTCCTCAATTTCTACGGCAGCCAGGTGAAAACGCTGGCCGTCGGCAACCACCTGCGCGTCTACGGCGCCGTGCGGCTGGGCCATTTCGGCCCGGAAATGGTGCATCCGCGCTACCGCGTGACCGACGCCGATGCGCCGGTGGCGCAGGCGCTGACGCCGGTGTACCCCACGACCGCGGGCCTCGGCCAGGACAGCCTGCGGCGGATGATCGCACGCGCGCTGGACGGGGAACCGCTGGCGGAGACCCTGCCGCGGTCTTTGCCCGACGCGCTGGGTCTGCCGCCCTTCGAAGCCGCGGTGCGCCTGCTGCACAATCCGCCGCCCGACGTGGCGCAGGCGACCTTGCAGGGACGCACGCATCCGGCCTGGCGGCGGATGAAATTCGACGAGCTGCTGGCGCAGCAGTTGTCGATGCGCGTGCATTATCGGCGGCGCCGCGCCGCCGGCGCGCCGGTGCTCGCCGTGCGCGGACAACTGGTCGATGCGCTGCTCAAGCGCCTGCCGTTCCGGCTGACCCGCGCGCAGAACGCGGTGCTGGCGCAGATCCGCGACGACCTCGGCCAGGCGCATCCGATGCAACGCCTGCTGCAGGGCGACGTCGGCAGCGGCAAGACGGTCGTTGCCGCGCTCGCCGCGCTGCAGTGCGTGGAGAACGGTTACCAGGCGGCGGTGATGGCGCCCACCGAAATCCTCGCCGAGCAGCATTACCGCAAGTTTTCGGACTGGCTTGCGCCGCTCGGCGTGCGTGTAGCCTGGCTGTCCGGCAGCAGCAAAAAAAGTGTTAAAAAACAAGAACTTAAAAATGTGTCCGACGGCGAAGCGCAGGTGGTCGTCGGCACCCATGCCCTGTTCGAGGATGCCGCGGTGTTCAAACGGCTGGGACTGGCGATCATCGACGAGCAGCACCGTTTCGGCGTCCACCAGCGGCTCGCCTTGCGCCAGAAGGGCACGCAGTCGACGAAAGGCCTGCAGCCGCACCAGTTGATGATGAGCGCGACGCCGATTCCGCGCACGCTGGCAATGAGTTATTACGCCGACCTCGACGTGTCGGTGATCGATGAGCTGCCGCCGGGGCGCACGCCGGTGGCGACGCGGCTGGTGTCGGAAGAACGGCGCGACGAAGTGATCCAGCGCGTGCGCGACGCCTGCATCGCGGGACGACAGGCGTACTGGGTGTGTCCGCTCATTGAAGAATCGGAAAAACTGCAACTGCAGACCGCGCTCGACACCCACGCCCATCTGCAGCAGACCTTTCCCGAACTGCGCGTCGGCCTCGTCCACGGCCGCATGAAGGCTGCCGAAAAGCAGGAGGTGATGGCGGCGTTCAAGGCCGGCGAAGTGCAGTTGCTGGTGGCGACGACGGTGATCGAGGTCGGCGTCGACGTGCCCAATGCCTCGTTGATGGTGATCGAGCACGCCGAGCGCTTCGGCCTGTCGCAGCTGCACCAGCTGCGCGGCCGTGTCGGCCGCGGCGCCGCCGAGAGCACCTGCGTGCTGCTCTATCAGGCGCCGCTGGCGCCGCTGGCGAAGGCGCGGCTGAAGGTGATCTATGAACAGACCGACGGCTTCGAGATCGCGCGCCGGGACCTGGATCTGCGCGGCCCCGGTGAACTGCTCGGCGCGCGGCAGAGCGGCGTGCCGATGCTGCGTTTCGCCGATCTCGCGACCGACCTCGACCTGCTGGACGCGGCGCGCGACGCGGCCGAGCGCCTGCTGCGCGAGCAGCCGGAGTCGGCAAAGGCGCATCTCGCGCGCTGGCTCGGCGGCCGCAACGAATATCTGAAGGTGTGATGCCTGCGGGAAGTCCTGCGCCGCGGAATGAAGATGCGATAATCCGGCATTCGGAAATTTCCGCCGTGAATTCGATTCCCCGAGATTCCCTGTGGTGCGCCGCGCCGGTCGCGGCCGGACCGTTGCGCCGCTGGCTGACCGACCCCGGTTCGCTGACGGCGCGGCTGGAGCGGCATGCCGGCCGCATCGCGGTGCAAGTGCTGTTCCAGGGACGGCACCGGCCCAACGCCGACGAGGCGTTCCTGTTCGCGGGCCGGACTTCGCAGGTCATGGTGCGCGAGGTGCTGCTGCTGCGCGGCGCGATGCCTCTGGTGTTCGCGCACACGGTGTTCGATGCCGCATCGCTGCGCGGCGCCTGGCGCGGGGTGTCGGTGCTCGGCAACCGGCCGCTGGGCGCGGCACTGTTCGCCGATCCGCGCATCGCGCGGTTTCCGCTACGCCAGAAAAAACTCGCGGGCAATCACCCGCTGTACCGCGGCGCCGCGGCGCGGCTGAAGCGCCCGCCGCCCTCGTTGTGGGCGCGGCGCTCGATCTTCGCCGCGGGCAAATCGCCTATACTGGTCAGCGAAGTCTTCCTGCCGGCGGTATTCGACCTGTGAACCTGACGCTCAAGCAGCGGCTGAACGCGTACGAGCAGCTGATGCGGCTCGACAAACCCATCGGCATCCTGCTGCTGCTGTGGCCGACGCTGTGGGGGCTGTGGTTCGCCGCCGGCGGCCTGCCGCAGCCCGACATCCTGCTGATATTCCTCGCCGGCACGGTGCTGATGCGTTCCGCGGGCTGCGTGGTCAATGACTACGCCGACCGCGATTTCGATCCCCATGTCGAACGCACGAAGAACCGGCCGCTGGCCGCCGGGCTGATCGCGCCGAACGAGGCGCTGGCGCTGGCCGGCGTGCTGCTGCTGCTGGCCTTCGGCCTGGTGCTGCTGCTCAATCCGCTGACCATCAAGCTCGCTTTCGCCGCCGCGGCGATCGCGGTGATCTATCCCTTCGTCAAGCGCGTGTTCCCCCTGCCCCAGGCCTGGCTCGGCCTCGCCTTCGGTTTCGGCATTCCGATGGCCTATGCCGCGGAATGGAATGCCTTGCCGAAGGTGGCCTGGCTGCTGGTGCTGGCGACGGTGTTCTGGGCGATCGCCTACGACACCGAATACGCGATGGTCGACCGCGACGACGACGTCCGCATCGGCGTCAAGTCTTCGGCCATCCTGTTCGGCCGCCACGACGTTGCCGCGGTGATGGCCTGCCATGCGGCCTTCCTCGGCCTGATGGTCTGGATCGGCTGGTGGCAGATGCGCGACATCCTGTATTTCTGCGGACTGGGCATTGCCGCGGGATTGGTTGTCTATCAGTTCGGCCTCATCCGCGCCAGGACGCGCGAAGGCTGCTTCAAGGCTTTCCTGCACAACAACTGGGTGGGCTGCGCGATTTTCATCGGGCTTGCCGCCGATCTGGCGCTGGACCTGCGGGTGCTGCGATGAGCTACCGCGACCTGCGCGACTTCATCGCCGGACTCGAACGCGACGGCCAGTTGAAGCGCATCGCCGTCGAAGTCGACCCGAAGCTGGAGATGACCGAAATCTGCGACCGCGTGCTGAAGGCCGGCGGCCCGGCGCTGCTGTTCGAGAAACCGAAAGGACAAAAAGCGGGCCATACGATGCCGGTGCTCGGCAACCTGTTCGGCACGTCGCGGCGCGTCGCGCTGGGCATGGGCCGCGATTCGGTGGCGGCGCTGCGCGAACTGGGGCAATTGCTGGCGCAATTGAAGGAACCCGAGCCGCCGAAGGGGCTGAAGGACGCCTGGGACAAGCTGCCGCTCTTGCGCCAGGTGCTGTCGATGGCGCCGAAACCGGTGCGCGATCCGGTGTGCCAGGAAATCGTGTGGGAGGGCGATGACGTCGACCTCGCGCGCCTGCCGATCCAGACCTGCTGGCCCGGCGACGCGGGTCCGCTGGTCACCTGGGGCCTGACGGTGACCCGCGGTCCCAGCAAGGCGCGGCAGAACCTCGGCATCTACCGCCAGCAGGTGATCGGCAGGAACAAACTCATCATGCGCTGGCTGGCCCATCGCGGCGGCGCGCTCGATTACCGCGACCATTGCCTTGCGCATCCGCGCGAACCCTTCCCGGTGGCGGTGGCGCTGGGCGCGGACCCGGCGACCATGCTCGGCGCGGTGACGCCGGTGCCGGACACCCTGTCCGAATACCAGTTCGCCGGCCTGCTGCGCGGCGAAAAAACCGAAATCGCAAAGTGCATCGGCCACGACCTGCAGGTGCCGGCGCGCGCCGAGATCGTGCTCGAAGGCCGCATCCACCCCGGCGAAACCGCGCTCGAAGGCCCTTTCGGCGACCACACCGGCTATTACAACGAGCAGGAGAAATTTCCGGTGTTCACCGTCGATCGCATCACGCTGCGCCGCGATGCGATCTATCACTCGACCTACACCGGCAAGCCGCCGGACGAACCGGCGGTGCTGGGCGAGGCGCTGAACGAAGTCTTCGTGCCGCTGCTGGTGAAGCAGTTTCCGGAGATTGCCGATTTTTACCTGCCGCCCGAAGGCTGCTCGTACCGCGTCGCCTGCGTCAGCATCAAGAAACAGTATCCGGGGCATGCCAAACGCGTGATGTTCGGCATCTGGAGCTTCCTGCGCCAGTTCATGTACACCAAGTTCATCATCGTCACCGACGAGGACGTCAACGTGCGCGACTGGAAGGAAGTGATCTGGGCGCTGACCACCCGCGTCGACCCGAAGCGCGACACGCTGATCGCCGACGCCACGCCGATCGACTACCTCGACTTCGCCAGCCCGGTCGCCGGCCTCGGCTCGAAGATGGGCATCGATGCCACCAACAAGTGGCCGGCGGAGACCAGCCGCGAGTGGGGTACGCCGATTGCGATGAGCGAGGATGTGAAACGGCGCGTCGATGCGCTGTGGAGCGGGCTCGGGCTGTAAGGTTTGCTGGAGTATTGGCGCGGAAAATTCATAAGTATTTGTTTTTATTGATTATTTTATAAACATACAAGTCTGCCCGGATTCAGACAGGCAAAACCGCGCAGCGACACGGACCGCGACCGACCGGCATCCATGAACACCATTCTTCTGCTCAAGCTGTTGATCGTGCCCGCGTTGATCGCGCTGGTGACTCTTGCCGGCCGGCGCTGGGGACCGGCGGTCGCCGGCTGGCTGTCGGCGTTTCCGGTCGTCGCCGGGCCGATCCTGTGGTTCATCGCGCTGGAGCAGGGCGCGGCCTTCGCCGCGCAGGCGGCGGTCGGCACGCTGTCGGCGGTGTTGGGCATGCTCGCCTTCGGTTTGAGCTACGCCTGGGCGGCGACGCGCTTCCCCTGGCCGCTGAGCCTGCCGCTGGCCTATGCCGGGTATGCGCTCGCGGTGCTGTTGCTGGAGTGGTGGAACGCCCCGCTGCCGGCGGCCGTGGCCGGCGTGCTGCTGGGACTGTGGCTCGTGCCGCGTTTCTATCCCCGCCTGCAAGCCGCGGCGGCAGCGCCGTCGAAACCCCCGCGGGACATGTTGCTGCGCATGGCCCTGGGTGCATTGCTGGTGCTGGGCGTGACGTATTCCGCCGCGCAGCTGGGGCCGTCGCTGAGCGGCATCCTCGCGATGTTTCCGGTGATGGGCACCGTGCTCGTGCTGTTCACGCACCGCAGTGCCGGCGCCGCGGCCGCGGTCCAGTTGCTGCGGGGGATGGTGCTGGGTTTTTATGCCTTCGGCACTTTCTGCGCGGTGCTGGCCTGGTCGCTGTCAGTCACCGGTGTCGGCATGGCCTTTCTGTGGGCGCTTGCGGTTGCCGCCGTGGTCCAGGGTCTGTCCCGGCTGTGGCTGATCCGCCACGGCGCGCTGGCGCCGGTCCGATGAAAACGGGGATCCGCATGCGGATCCCCGTGGTTCCCGGCGATGCCGGTGCTCAGAACTTGAACACGGCATTGACGCTGTAGAGGTCGGAATCGTTCCTGCCGCCCAGGCCTGCGGCATTGCCGAGCCGGAAGCGTTCCCATTCGCCGCGCACGCTGAAGGTCCTGTTCACATCGTAGCGCAGGCCGAGGCCGTAGGTCGGCGCGGTCTTGCTGTCGCTGCCGCCGAAGGGCGCGCCGCCGGCGATGCCGGAGGTATCGGTGTCGGCATAGGCCAGGCCGAGCTTGCCCGTCAGCGCGAAATTATGGCCCAGCGGCAGGCTGCCCACGGCCGCGGCCTGCCAGACCTTGGCGTCGAGTGAAGCTGCGGCGGGCGCGCCGCCCCGCGTGCCGGCGATGGAGGTCCTGCCGAGATCGGCATAACCCGCTTCAACGGCGATGTTCGGATTGAACTGGTAACCGCCGAACAGCTTCCATGCGTTGTCGTGCTTGTCCGTCGATCCGGCGATGCCCGCGGTGCCGATGTCGGTGTCGGTGCGTCCCGCGCCCACGCCGCCGTAAAAGCCGGTGCTGCCGCTGGCGGTTTGCGCATGCGCCTGCGTGCCGGCGACGAGCGGCGCTGCGGCCAGCATCAGTATCGAAAGGGTCTTTCCGTTCATGTGATCTCCTTTGTTGATGCGCGCTGCGGCTTGCGTGCAAGACAACGCCACGATTCCGCGTGCGCGACAACAGGATTGACCCCGGCGCAAAAACAAAATTCCTAGAGATTTTCGTAACAGGATGTTACGGCCGTCGTGATCCGGCGACAGGTGAGCCGTTACTTTTTTCCGCGCGCACGCGACTGGCGGCCGCAGCAATTGCCGTCACGGTTGTGCACCCATTGCAGCAAGGCATCCATCGCCGGCTGCGCGTTGAAGGCGTTGGCGTGGTTGACTATGAACACCACCACCGAGCGGTTGCCCTGCGCGTCGAGCACGTAACCGGCGATCGAACGCACGCCCGACAGCGAGCCGGTCTTGATGTGCGCCTGGCCGGCGATCTCGGCGCTTTTCAGGCGGCGGCGCATCGTGCCGTCGACGGCCGCCACCGGCAGCGAGGCCATCAGCTCCGGCATCACCGGGCTTGCCCAGGCATTGAGCAGCACCGCGCCGAGATTGCGCGCGCTGATGCGTTCGATGCGCGAGAGGCCGGAGCCGTTTTCCAGCACCAGTTCGGGGAATGACAGGCCTTTGAGCGCCAGCCATTGCCTGATCGCGCTGCCTGCGGCGGCGGTGCTCGCGCCGGCATCGCTGAAACCCAGGGCCAGGAACAGCTGGCGCGACATCACGTTGTTGGAGTACTTGTTGACGTCGCGGACGATCTCCGACAGCGACGGCGACCTGTTCACGGCCAGTGCCCGCGCGGTTCCCGGCGTGATGCCGTCGCGCACCTGGCCGCCGAAGCTGCCGCCCAGTTCGCGCCACAGCAGCGTGAACAGCGCGCCGACGTACTGGCGGTGGCCGAGCACGCTGAACGAGCGCAGCCGTTCGCCGCAGTCGAGGGTATAGCCGCCCGAGAAGGCGAGGCGCGCCGAGTCCGCGTTGCCCTGGGCATCGATTTTCATCCGGCTCATCCAGTCGCCGCAGGGGCCGTCGGCCACTTTCAGGTTGTTGACGATCTGCACCTGCGGCAGCGGCGGCTCGGCGGCGATGCGCACCGTGCGCGTCGCGGCGTCCGGGATGAACTGCAGCGTGACGGCCTTGAAGTTGACCAGCAGCGCATTCGGCCCGGTGTTGTACGGGCGGGTCGGCTGGTCGTCGAAGCCGGCGGGATCGTGGGTTTCCTCGGCGAAGAGCCGGCGGTCGAGCACGAGGTCGCCGCGGATGTCGCGCAGGCCGCGCGCGCGCAGGTTGCGCAGCAACAGCCAGAAATTCTCCAGCGTGAGCTTGGGATCGCCCGCGCCCCGGAGGTAGAGGTTGCCGTTGAGCACGTCCTGCGCGAGGGTGCCGTCGGCGAGTGCTTCGGTGTTCCAGGTATGCGCCGGTCCCAGCAGTTCCAGCCCTGCATAGGTGGTGACGATCTTCATGCTCGACGCCGGG
>JAHCLD010000098.1 GCA_026125585.1 Burkholderiales bacterium | reverse complement strand
CGAGGGCATCCTCTACCTGTTCAAGAAGAACAAGGTCACGTTCTTCCACGGCAGGGGCGCCTTCGCCGGCGGCGCCGCCGGCGCTTGGCAGATCCAGGTGTCGGGCAAGACCGCCGACGTGCTGACCGCCAAACATGTGGTCATCGCCACCGGATCGAACCCGCGCGCGCTGCCCGACGCGCCCTTCGACAACAAGCTGATCCTCGACAACGCCGGCGCGCTGGCGATCGGCGAGACACCGAAGAGACTGGGCGTCATCGGCGCCGGCGTCATCGGGCTCGAGATGGGCAGCGTGTGGCGCCGGCTCGGCGCCGAGGTCACCGTGCTCGAAGCGCTGCCGGCCTTCCTCGGTGCGGTCGACGAGCAGGTGGCCAAGGAGGCGCTGAAGGTGTTCACGAAGCAGGGGCTCGCGATCCACACTGGCGTCAAGGTCGGCAAGATCGCCGCGAAGAAAAACGTCACCGTCGAATACACCGACAGTACCGGCGCGGCGCAGACGCTGACCGTGGACAAACTGATCGTGTCGATCGGCCGCGTGCCCAACACCAATGGCCTCAACGGCAATGCGGTGGGCCTCGAAATCGACGGGCGCGGCTTCGTCGTCGTCGACGGCGACTGCAAGACCAATCTTGGCAATGTCTGGGCCGTCGGCGACGTCGTGCGCGGTCCGATGCTGGCGCACAAGGCGGAGGAAGAGGGCGTGGCGGTGGCCGAACGCATCGCCGGCAGGCACGGCCATGTCGATTTCAACACCATTCCCTGGGTGATCTACACCTCGCCCGAAATCGCCTGGGTCGGCAGGACCGAGCAGCAGCTGAAGCAGGAAGGCGTCAAATACCGCGCCGGCAGCTTCCCGTTCATGGCCAACGGCCGCGCCCGCGCGCTGGGCGACACCACGGGTTTCGTCAAATTCCTCGCCGACGAGAAGACCGACCGCATCCTCGGCGTGCACGTCATCGGCCCGATGGCCTCCGAATTGATCGCCGAGGCCGTGGTGGCGATGGAGTTCGGCGCGGCGTCGGAAGACATCGCGATGATCTGTCATGCCCATCCTTCGCTGTCCGAGGCGATGAAGGAGGCGGCGCTGGCGGTCGATAACCGGACGCTGAACCTGTAACCGGCGGCGCGGTCTCCCGCGCCGCGCGCCGTTTCCGCCGAAGTTTTTTCTCCCTTGACCGCCGATTTCGTCCAGTTCCTGCGCGCCCGCGCCGCGGAACACGGCTTTGCGCCCGACGCCGCCCAGCTCGCCGCCGCGCGCGAACTGCAGCGTGTCCACGACGACCTCGACCGGCGCCAGCAGCGGCGCGGCCTGCTCAGCTTCCTGAACCGCGGCCGCAGCGTGCGCGGCGTCTACCTGTGGGGGGGCGTCGGCCGCGGCAAAAGCTTCCTGATGGACGGCTTCTTCGCCTTCGTGCCCGACGTCACCAAGAAACGCGTGCATTTCCACCGCTTCATGCAGGAAATCCACAAGGGACTGCTCGCGCACCAGGGCAAAGAGTCCCCGATGGCGCTGGTCGCGCGCGACATCGCCGCGCAGGCGCAGATCCTCTGCCTCGACGAATTCCACGTCACCGACATCACCGACGCGATGCTGATGCGGCGCCTGCTGGAGGGGCTGATGGACGAGGGCGTGGTGCTGCTGACGACCTCCAATTTCGAGCCGCGGGAACTCTATCGGCACGGCCTGCAGCGCGTGATGTTCCTGCCCGCGATCGATCTCATCCTCGAGCGCATGGCGGTGGTCAACGTCGACACCGGCACCGACTACCGTCTGCGCGAACTGGAGAAGGCCGGCACCTACCACCTCGGGTCCGAGGCCGACAGCCGTCTCGCCGACGCCTTCGGCCACATCGCGAGCGACGCCGGGGACGACGCGCCGCTCGACATCGAGGACCGGCTGATCCGCGTGCGCCGCCAGGCGCCGGGCGTGGCCTGGTTCGATTTTCCCGAGCTTTGCGCCGGGCCGCGCGGCAAGCCGGACTACATCGAACTGTCGCGGCGTTACCATACGGTGCTGATTTCCGGCGTGCCGCGTTTCACCGGGAACGACGGCGACGCGCTGCGGCGCTTCGTCTGGCTGGTCGACGAGTTCTACGACCGGCGGGTCAAGCTGATGCTGGGCGCCGCGGTGCCGGTGGAGGAACTGGTCGCCGATGCCGCCGACAGCGACGGCTTCCAGGCGCACCTCAACGCTTCGCTGAAAGAGCGCCTGGCGAGCCGGCTCACCGAAATGCAGACCCGCCAGTACCTGGCGCAACCGCACCTGCCCTGACCGGCCTTAACATCCGGTCTGGCAGCCGCATTCAAGGAGGAACGACACATGGACCGCTGCAGGGCATACCGGATCCACAACGACGACAACACCGTCGCCGGGCGCGTCGAGAACGTGCCGGTTGCGGAAATCGGCCGCGGCGAAGTGCTGTTCCGCATGGCCTATTCCAGCGTCAATTTCAAGGACGCGCTGGCCGCGACCGGCACCGGTGGCAGGATCATCCGCAGTTACCCGCTGATCGGCGGCATCGATGCCGCGGGCACCGTCATCAGCTCCGGCGATGACCGCTTCAAAACCGGCGACGAGGTCATCTGCACCAGCTACGACATGGGCGTCGCCCACGACGGCGGTTTTTCGGAAATCTGCCGCGTGCCCGCCGGCTGGGTCGTGCCGCTGCCGCGGGGACTGACGCTGTTCGACGCGATGGCGCTGGGTACCGCCGGCTATACCGCGGGGCTGGCCGTGGAACTGCTGGAACTGAACGGGCTCGCGCCGAACAACGGCAAGGTGCTGGTCAACGGCGCCACCGGCGGCGTTGCCAGCCTCGTCATCGACATGCTGGCGGCGAAGGGTTACGGCATCACCGCGGTGACCGGCAAGACGGCGGAGCACGACTTCCTGAAGAAGCTCGGCGCCGCTGAAATCCTCGAACGCAAGGCCATCGACTACGGCAGCCGCCCGCTGGAAAAGCCGCTGTGGGCCGCGGCCTTCGACTCGGTCGGCGGCGAGCAGCTCGCCTGGCTGACGCGCACGCTGGCGCCGCAAGGGCTGATCGCCAGCTTCGGCAACGCCGGCGGCATCGAGCTGAAGACCACCGTGCTGCCGTTCATCCTGCGCGGCCTGCGCCTGATCGGCGTCGATTCGGCGGTGACGCCGATGCCGTTGCGGCAGCGGGTCTGGGCGCGGCTGGCGGGCGACCTCAAGCCGCGCCACCTCGCCGACATCGCGCATGTGATCACGCTCGATGAATTGCCGGAATATTTCCAGCGCATGCTGAAAGGCGAAATCCGCGGCCGCGCCGTGGTCAAGGTGTCGTAAGGCCTCCCGGGCGATACCTGCGAAATGAAGGTCAAGGGGAGAACCCGGGGAGCCGCATTGGTGCCCAAGAGATATGATATTCATAAGTACTTGTTTTAATTGATATTTTTAAATTTCATGGCCATGCACCCGCGCAGCGTGAAAACCATCGCCGCCCGACCCGGCGGCCGGATCCGGCCGGCGAAGGCGGGCAGCATTTTCGTTCCAGATCCTCCACGTTGATTTCCGGAGATTTTCGATGAACACACGCAGGGACCTCGCCGTGCGCCCGGTGCGCAACGGCAGGGGCATCGTCGCGCTGCGCGGTTTCAGGCGCGGCGCCACCGTCTGCCGCATCCGCGGCCGCATCGTCGGCGCCGATGCCGTCTGGGCCTACTGGCGGCACGGCAACACCCGCCGCGGCGAGAACTGTTTCCGTTTCGACGCCGACCGTTACCTCGATCCCGAGGGCGAGATCGGCGCCTGGGCCAACCATGCCTGCAATCCGAACACGGGCATCGTCAAGGATGCGCGCGGCCTGAAGCTGGTCGCGATCCGCGCCATTGCCGCCGGCGAGGAAGTCACCCATGATTACTCGACACTGCTGGGCGCGGATGATGTGTGGACGATGCGCTGCAACTGCGGGGATGCGGACTGCCGGCGGACGGTGCGCAACGTGGCGAAACTGCCGCTGGCGGCGCTGCGGCGTTATCGCCGGCTGGGCGTGATTCCGCGGTTCATATTGTCGACCCGCGCTTGAATGCGGCGCCGGCCGCGATACACTGCTCATCCACCATCAATGCACCGTGAAGACAAGGAGACCCGCATGAACGGAATGATGAACCGGATGATCCCCGCGCTGGCCGCGGGTTTGCTGCTGGCGGGACTTGCCGGCTGCCAGAAGGAGGAAGGCCCCGCCGAGCGCGCCGGCAAGGCGCTCGACAACGCGGTGCAGGAGGCCGGCAAGAAAATCGAACAGGCCGGCGAAAAAATCCAGGACGCGGCGAAAGAGGCGCAGAAGTAGACGCAGAAGCAGGCGCGATCCGCGGCGGCCCGTGTCAACGGGTCGCGAAATGCACCAACAGCAGCAGCACCACGATGACCAGCGCGGTCATCAGCAGCGCGCCGGCCAGGATCTGCCACCAGCCCAGCGTCGCGCCGTCGCGCTCCCAGGTGCCCTTTTTGCCGATCATCAGCAGGCCCCAGAACATCGTGGCCATGACCTGCCCCCAGCCGGCCTTCCGGGGCGCGGGCGGCGGGGTGTCCGGGCCGTTGCCGCGGTGATCGTTCATGCGCCGCGCAGGTGCGCCGTCGCTTCCTCCTCCGCGCGCTGCTTGATCTCGTAGGCCATCGGATTCTTCATTTCCTCGAGGATGTGGCCGACCAGCCCGATCGCGCGTGCCAGCACGCCGATGCCGCGGACGATTTTCCACGGCAGCCGCAGTTCGCTGGCGATGGCGCCGATGGCGCCGGTGGCATTGACCGGCAGCGACTTGCCGTAGGCCTTCTCGGCCTGTTCGCCGACCTTCCGTATCAGCTTCACGTAGGGACCGTCGTAACCCTGCTCGGCGGCGATCTCGAACAGCCGCGGCGCGCGCGGATCGACCGGCTTGTGCAGCGTGTGGCCGATGCCGGGGACGATCTGTTTGCGGCCGCGGAAACCTTCGACGATCTGTGCCGCGAGCGCGTCGAGATCGGCATCGGCCTGCGGGTCGGGCAGGGTTTCCTGCAGCATGCGCGCCGCGGTTTCCATGCTGCCGACGAACACGCTGCCCAGGCCGCAGAGGCCGGCGGCGACGGCGGCCTGCATCGCCTCCGGCGCGCCGGTGTAGGTCATGCGCGCGGCGATCGAGCTCGGCGTCAGGCCGTGCTCGACCAGCGTCACCGCGATGGCGTTGAACATCACCGACTCGCGCGGCGTCGGCAGCCGGTCGGTCATTTCGAGAAAGGCCATGTCGCCCAGCGACAGCCTGCCGAGGATGTCGTTGCACAGGTCGTGGCCCTTGACGGTGATGCGGTCGACGGCGCTCCAGGCGATGTCGGTGCGGATGGATTTGCGTTTGGGCATGGTCGGATTCCGGTGGATTTCAGGTTTGCGGCGCCCCGGGGTTTGATTCAGGTCAATGCCGGGAATGATAGTGCGGCCGGGGCGGTTTTTCGGGATTCGGACCCCCGGATTTCATTCTAAAATGGCGCCTCTTTTTGCGCACCATCCGGAGTCCATCATGCAAATGTCCGCCAAAAAATCCGCGGCGGAGGCCGCCGCCGGCCCGTCGCAGGTCCTCAGCCATTTCCTCGCGGCGATCCGCTACGAGGACATCCCGCAGCCCGTGGTCGCCCGCACCGAGGAGCTGTTTCTCGACTGGTTCGCGTCGGCGCTGGCGGGCAGGGGCGCGCGGCCGGTGGAGACGATCAACGCCTTTGCCGCGGCGATGGGCCCGCAGGACGGCCGCGCCGAGAACCTGCTCACGCGCAAGCGCACGTCGCCGTTTTTCGCCGCGCTGGTCAACGGCGCGGCCTCGCATTTCGTCGAGCAGGACGACCTGCACAACAGCTCGGTGCTGCATCCGGGCACGGTGGTGTTTCCGGCGGTGCTGGCCGCGGCGCAGGATGTGGGGGCCGACGGCAAGGCGCTGATCGCCGCGGCGGTGGCCGGTTACGAATGCGGCGTGCGCGTCGGCGAATTCCTCGGCCGCTCGCACTACAGGGTGTTCCACACCACCGGCACCGCGGGCAAGCTCGCGGCGGCGGCGGGCGTCGCGCACGTGCTGAAGCTTGACGGCGCGAAGATGCAGCACTGCCTCGGTTCCGCCGGCACGATGGCCGCGGGCCTGTGGGAGTTCCTGCGCGACGCGGCGGATTCGAAGCAGCTGCACACCGCCAAGGCGGCCGCCGACGGCCTGATGGCGGCCTACATCGCGCGCGACGGCTTCACCGGCGCGCACGCCATTTTCGAAGGCAAGCAGGGCATGGCCGCCGGCATGTCGAGCGACGCCGACGCGCGCTGGCTGACCGACGGCCTCGGCACGCGCTGGGCCACCGCCGAGACCTCGTTCAAGTTCCACGCCTCCTGCCGTCATACCCATCCGGCGGCCGATGCGCTGCTCGCGCTGATGCAGCGGCACGGGCTGAAGGCGGACGACATCGCGAAGGTCACCGCGCACGTGCACCAGGGCGCGATCGACGTGCTCGGACCGGTGACCGATCCGCAGACCATCCACCAGTCGAAGTTCTCGATGGGCTTCGTGCTGGCGCAGATCGCGGTGCTGGGCCGCGCCGCTCTTGCCGACTTCACTGAAAAATCGTTATTAAACAAAGAGATACGTGAATTCCACGACCGCGTGAGCATGGTTCTCGACGCGGAAGTCGACGGCGCCTATCCGCGGCGCTGGCTGGGCCGGGTGTCGGTGCAGACGAAGGACGGCCGCAACCTGGAATGCCGCGTCGACACCCCCAAGGGCGATCCCGGCAACACGCTGTCGCGCGCCGAACTCGAAGACAAGGCGCAGCGCCTGGTCGGCTATTCGCAGGCGGCGACGCCGGAGGAAACGAAGACGTTCATCGCGCGCATCTGGCGGTTGCGCGACGAAAGCGGCGTCCGCGATTTCCTCGCCGGCCGCTGAACGCCGTTTTCCGGAGCCGGTATCCCGTGCGCCGTTTCCTGCCATTCATCGCCATTGCGCTGGTCGCGGCGGTCTTCGTTCTCGTCGCGCGCTCGAAACCGCAGGCGGTGCAGTTCGTCGCCGCGACCGCGGCCGACATCCAGACCAGCGTCGTGGCCAGCGGCCGCGTGCTGCCGCCGGCGCGGGTCGACGCCGGCGCGACCATCACCGGCCGCGTCGAAACCGTGCGCGTGCGCGAGGGCGCCCGCGTCGCCGCCGGCGAGGTGCTGGTCGAGCTCGAACAGCGCGAACTGAAGGCGGCCGTCGCGCAGGCGCAGGCGGCGCTGAAGCGGGCGCAGGCGCGCGTCAGCTCGGTGCGAACCCTGGCCCTGCCGACGGCGGTGGCGGCGCAACAGCAGGCGCAGGTGAACCTGGCGCTGGCCGAGCGCGAAGCGCAACGCGCGCGCGACCTGCTGGCGAAGGGCTTCGTCAGCCAGTCGCGCGTCGACGACGCCGAACGCCAGCTCGAAGTCGCGCGCAGCGCGCTGGCGGGCGCGCGCGCCCAGTCCGGCGCGCAGGCGGCGGGCGGCGCCGAGGCGCAGCAGGCGCAGAGCCAGCTCGTCGAGGCGGAAGCGGCGCTGCAGCAGGCGCAGGCGAAGCTGGCGCAGGCGCTGATCCGCGCGCCGGCCCCGGGCGTCGTGCTCGAGCGCACGATCGAACCCGGCGACATCGCCCAGCCCGGCCGGCGCATGATGACGCTGGCGCTCGACGGCGCGGCGCGGCTGATCGTGCAGGTCGATGAAAAGAACCTGCCGCTGATCAGGGCCGGCGCGGTGGCGACCGCCGCCGCCGACGCCTTTCCCGGCGAGCGTTTCGAGGCAGTCATCAACTACATCTCGCCCGGCATCGACGCCAGCCGCGGCACGGTGGAACTGCGCCTCGACGTGCCGAAACCGCCGGCCTCGCTGAAATCCGACATGACGGTGGCGATCGACGTGCCGGGGCCGCGGCTGGAGAACACCATCATGCTGCCCGCGGAAGCGATCCGCGAGCTGCAGACCGACGCGCCCTGGGTGCTGGTCGAGCGCGAGGGCAGGGCGGTGCGCGTGCCGGTGAAAACCGGCCTGCAGACCCGGGGCCGGGTGGTGATCGGCGACGGCCTCCGGACGGGCGAGCGGGTGATCCTGTCCCGCGATCTCGAGGCCGGCGCCCGCGTGCGCGGCCGGGAATGACCGGCTTCGGCTTCGAACTGGCCGTCGCGCTGCGTTTCCTGCGGGAGGGGCGCATGCAGACGGCGCTGATCATCGGCGGCGCGGCGATCGGCGTCGCGGTGATCTTTTTCATCACCGCCGTGCTCTCCGGCGCGCAGGGCGACCTGATCCGGCGCGTCACCGGCGCGCAGCCGCACGTCGTGGTGAAACCGCCGGAGGAGACCGTGTCGCCGCTGGTCGCCGGCAGCGGCGAAGCGCCGCGCCTGCCTTCGGTGCAGGCGCGGCCGCAGCGGCTGACCACCATCGACGGCTGGCCGGTGCTGGCGCATGCGACCGAAACGACCGAGGGCGTCATCGCCGTCGCGCCGGTGGCCTCGGGTTCCGCGCTGGGCATCAAGGGGGACGCCTCGCGCTCGGTGGTGGTCGTCGGCACCGAAATCGAACGTTATCTGCGCGTGGTGCGTCTCGACGACAAGGTCAGGTCCGGCGTGCTGCAGCTCGATCCCGGCGACGCGCTGGTCGGCATCGAGCTGGCGAAGGATCTCGGCGCGGTGCTCGGCGACCGCTTCCGCGTGCAGTCGGCGACCGGCGTCAGCGAGGTTTTCCGCATCCGCGCGCTGCTCGACCTCGGCTCGCGCGAACTGAACCGACGCTACGTCTACACCGACCTGCGCGCGGCGCAGAGCCTGCTCGGCATTCCCGGCCGCATCACCAACCTCGATGTCGCGGTGCGCGACATCATGCGGGCCGACGAGGTCGCGG
>JAHCLD010000097.1 GCA_026125585.1 Burkholderiales bacterium | reverse complement strand
GCGAGCCCATTTTCCTGCGCACTTCGATCGCGCGGTCGGTCCGGTGCAGCAGCGTCGGCGTGACCGGAATGCCGGCGTCCACCACCATGCGCGTCGACTCGTCGTCGGTGTAGACCATGTGCTCGATGGTGTCCATGCCCGAGGTAACGCACATGCGGTGCGACAGCGGCGTCCAGCAGTGCGCCGCGCAGGGTTTGTGGAAGCCGTGGGCCTCGTCCACCGCGGCGTCCAGTTCCTCCTGCGTCAGGTTGCGGGTGTCGCCTTCCTCGTCGGCCGATGCGCCGCCGGTCACGCAGGTCTTGATGATGTCGACGCCGGTGCGCAGGTGCTCGCGGACCGCGGTGCGGATGTTCCAGGGACCGTCGGCGGTGTAGCCGGGATGGCGGTAGGCCGCGCGCGGCAGGTTGAGGTCGTGATGCGAGGACGTGGTCATGATCCTGCCGGATACGTAGAGACGCGGCCCCGGCACGATGCCGTTGTTGATGGCGTCCCTGACCGCGCAGAGTTCCGGCGCGAAGTTGGCGCGGGCATTGTTGCGCCCCATGTCGCGCAGCGTGGTAAAGCCCATCTCGAAGCAGAGCTGGGCGTGGTAGAGCGTGTAGAACGACTGCAACTGTCCGCTGATTTCGAACATTGCGATGCGGTAGCTCGCGAACGATACGGTGTTGTAGGCGGCGATGTGGACGTGGCAGTCGAACAGTCCGGGCATCAGCGTCAGCTTGCCGGCGTCGACGATTTGCGCGCCCTTCGGGATCTTCACCTTGCCCGCGACGCCGATCTCCTTGATGCGCTTGCCTTCGATCACGATCACGGGATTTTTCAGGGGGTTGCCGCCGTTGCCGTCGATCAGCAGGCCGCCCTTGACCACGGTGACCGGCTCCGCGGCCGTCGCCTTATCCCCTCCATTTTTTGGCATTTATTATTCCTTTCAATGGGTTATATTGCTTGTTGCAAGCGCTTGCAAGTGTTGCTACCCTAGTCAAAAAAGAAGTGACTGTCAATCTTTACGACGGGAGGGGGCAATGCCGGGATTTGTCGCACGGGGTATTCACGCTGTACTGGTTTTGCCGGTCCTGCTGGCGATTGGTGTTTCCACTGCAACTGCTCAGGGTTACCCGAACAAGCCGGTCCGGCTGATCATTGCGCAGGGCGCGGGCAGTGCCACCGATATCATGGGGCGAATCATCGGGCAGAAAATTTCCGATGCCGTCGGGCAGCAGGTCGTCGTCGACAATCGGGCAGGCGCCGGCGGATTGCTGGGCACGGAACTGGCGGCCAAGGCGACGCCCGATGGCCACACCCTGTTTCTGGCCAGCATTTCCACGCACGGCGTAAATCCGGCGCTGTACCGCAAGCTGCCTTATGACCCGGTCAGGGATTTTGCACCGGTGTCGATGACCGGTCTGACGGCCAACCTTTTTGTCGTGCACCCGTCGGTAGCGGCCGCCACCGTGGGCGAACTGATCGCGCTGCTGAAAGCCAGGCCGGGGCAGTTGAACTTCGCGTCTCCCGGGAACGGCAGTTCCCAGCACCTGGCGATCGAACTGTTCAAATCCATGACGGGCGGCCTGAAAATGATGCATGTCCCGTACAAGGGCGGGCCTCCGGCCATTACGGCGGTGATGGCCGGCGAGGTCGCGGGCATGATCCCGGCAATGCCGCTGGCGCTTCCGCATGTGAAATCGCGCAAGGTGAGGGCAATCGCCGTGACCACGGCGGCCCGCATACCGGAAATGCCGGAGATTCCTACGGTCGCGGAAACCGTTCCGGGTTTCGAGGTTGTCACCTGGTACGGGTTGATGGCGCCTGCGGCGACGCCGAAAACCGTGGTTGCCACCCTGAACAAAGTGGTGGTTGCGCAGATCGCGCTGCCCGATACCCGGAAAAGCCTGGCCGCCAGCGGACTGTCTCCGCTGGCCGGAACCCCGGAAGAGATGTCCCGATTCGTCAAGGCCGAACTGGCGAAGTGGGCGAAAGTCGCCCGGGACGCGGGAATCCGGCTTGATTGAGCCGGAACCGGGGCATGTCTGAGCGCGTTCCGGATTCCCGGCTGCCGGTGTGCGTGATTACCGGTTTTCTCGGCAGCGGAAAAACCACCTTTCTCAATCGCCTGCTGGCCGATCCGGCATTGGCGCGCAGCCTAGTCGTGATCAACGAGTTCGGGGAAATGGGGCTGGATCACCTGCTGGTCACCGCGCCCGTTGAAAACATGCTGCTGCTGGAGAACGGCTGCCTGTGCTGCTCCAATCGCGGCGATCTCGTGGAGACGCTGACGGACGCCCACGAAAAATGGCGGTCCGGCCGGGTTCCGCCGTTTGACCGGGTGATCGTCGAGACCTCCGGGCTCGCGGATCCCGTCTCGATCATGCAGACCGTCGTCGCCGACGAGAACCTCGCGCCGCGTTTCGTGCTGGACCGGATCATCACGCTGGTCGACGGGGTCAACGGCGGCGGGCAGCTGGAATCGTTTCCCGAGGCCGTGAAACAGGCCGTGATCGCGGATCAACTGATCCTGTCGAAAACCGATCTGGCGACGGCCGACGTGATCGATTCGCTGCGCGAGCGGCTGCGCGGCATCAACTCGGGCGCCGAAATCATCGCGGCGGTGCATGGGCAGACCGGTGCGGAACGGCTGTTTGCACATGGGGAAACCCGGCGGGGTTTGCGCGAAGTGCGCCGCTGGCTGGGTAATGACGCCATTGCCGGGCACGGCGTGTCCGCCCGGCGCCGTGAGGCCGCCGATCATTCGGCGGGCGTGAACACCTTCAGCCTGCGCCATGAACAACCGGTCAGCTGGACGGGACTGCAGTTGTGGATGGATCTGCTTTCCCGCTTCAAGGGCATGGACCTGCTGCGGATCAAGGGCATTCTGAATGTGGAGGGGCGGCCCGTGGTCATCCATGCCGTGCAGAGCATCGTCCACGAACCCGTGACGCTGGAGGCCTGGCCCGACGAAGACCGCGCATCCAGGATGGTATTCATCGTTCGCAACATCGGGCGCGCGGACATCGAAAAAACCCTGGAAGCCCTGTCGTACGAGGTTGCTCCGGCCACTGTCAGCGGCATCGATCCGGAGGCTTACGCCAGCTTTGCGAGACAGGCCGGCCGGTTTCATTCCTGAACAGCGTTCGAGCCGGCACGCCGGCCGCGGGTCGCCGGAAAAATACGCGGCCTAGAGTCTCCCGCGCGCCGCGCCGGCGCGTTTTCCCGTGGCGACCGCCGGCTTCGATTCCCCGGTGCCGATCGCGTGGATCAGCGATTCCAGGTCGTCGCGCAGATCGGCCGGCAAGGTCAGCCGCGAGAGCCGCTGCAGGCGGGCGTTGCGGTCCGGCAGGTCGAGCATGCCGGCCAGGTACAGCAGCAGATCGTTGGGGGTGTAGCGGTTGCCGGGGCTCGCGCGCCAGAAATCGCGCGGCATGTTGGGATAACCGCGGCTGCCCGGAAACAGCGCGCGCAGGACCAGTCCGATGCAGCTCATGCATTTGCCCCGCGGACTGTCATCGAGGCAATAGGGAGTGCCGGCCCTGACCCAGGCATCGACCCGGGCCGGCAGCGCCTTGCGCAGCCGCGCCATCGCGGCGTTGCCGGGGAAGGGACGCAGGCCGTAGAGGTGCCAGACATCGTAGCTGTTGCCGCCGACCTCGATCGTTTCGCCGCTGATGAACGGTGAGACAACGACACCCAGTTCCGGGAAGGACCAGGCGATGCGCTGATCCTCGAGCTCGATGCCGACCTGCACTTCCACGCTGTCGTCCGGCATGCGCAGCAGGAAGTAGTGCACGTAGCCCGCCTGTCCCGGCGCGACGCCGACGACGCTGTGCAGCGGCGCCGTGCCGCGGGTTGCCGGAACGGTTTTGCTGACAGGCACCGCCGATTGCAGCAGCGTTCCGGCAGGTGGCGGAACCCGGGCAAGGGCCTGGCCGCAGAGCATCACTGCGACGGCCATGCCCAATATGCGGATGCGGAATGGTCTCTGCATGGTGAACTGCATGATTCCCGTGTTCAATCGCCTGTTGCGGACGTCAATTAAATGGACTTGCACCATGCCTGCTGGTGACTGGTCCTTTAGAATGCCCGGACCAAGGAGGGTTCCATGATGGCCAAAATCGAATTCCATGACCCGTCGGGCGCGCTGGAGGTCACGCAGCCGTTCGCGCCGCGTGTCGACACCCTGGCGGGCAAGCGCATCGGCTTCGTCAGCAACGAGCAGTGGCAGGCCTTCCGCATGCTGCCGCTGCTGCGCGACCTGATCCAGGCGGATTTTCCGACCGCGGAACTGCTGCCGATCGACGCCTATCCGCAGGGCAACGTGCTGATCCCGACCGAGGAGACCGCCGCGCTGGTGAAAAAAAGCGGCGTCGACGCGGTCATCGTCGGCAACGCGGCCTGAGGCTCCTGCGCCACCGCTTGCGGCCGTGCTGCCGCGAGGATCGAAGCGCTGGGGATTCCCACCGTCACGCTGACGCGGACGGATTTCGTCGGCGTCATGAAAAATGCCGTTTCAGGGCTGGGGCTTGCGCCGGACGCGGCGATGGTGACTTTCCCCATCGACATGTTCCTGCCGGGCAGCGACCTGTCCGCGATCACGGCCCGCAGGAAAGAGTTCTACAACGGATTGACGAAATGGCAGTCCGGTTTTTCGCAGGGCGCGGACGGGCCGAAGATGCTGACGGTCGAGGGCACGACCTACGAGGACGCGTTGCAGAAGGCCAACAACCTGTTGTTGACCAACCTCTGGGGCGACGGCCTGCCGGTGTGGCCGGCGACGCGCGAGCGCGTCGACTGGATCCTGCGCGGTTCTGCGGCCCTGCGCGACCAGGTGCTCGGCAAGTTTCCGCCGCGCGGCGGCGTGACCACGGTCGAGCTCTGCGCCGTCGCGCTGGCGATGGCCGGCGGCCGGCCGGAGTACCTGCCGGTGCTGATCGCCGCGGTCGAGGCCTGCCTCGATTCCGAAGCGCTGTTCGACCAGTTGCAGGCGACTTCGGGCGGACCGTTTCCGGTGGTCATCGTCAACGGACCGGTCGCGAAGGACATTCGCCTCAATTCCGGCTTCGGCTGCCTCGGTCCCGACCCGCAGCGGCCCGCCGGCGCCAGCATCGGCCGCGCGCTGCGCCTGCTGCAGCAGAACGTCGGCGGCGCGCTGCCGGGCACCGGCACGATGGCGATCTACGGCGCGATGCGCTACACCAACGCGGTGTTCGCCGAGGACGAGGCGAGCCTGCCCGAAGGCTGGCAGCCGCACGGCACCCGGCGCCACGGCTTCGCGCCGGGCACCAACTCGGTGTCGGTGTTCTTCGCCAGCGGCGTCACCAACATCCGCCGCCGCGGCGCGAAGAAGGAAACGCCGGAGGAGGACGTCACGCAGGGCCTGCACCGCATGGCCGATTTCATGCGCACGCCGAACTTCGCCGCGCTGGCTGGCTGGGAGAAGGGCACGCCCGGCGCGATGCTGATCTCGCCGGTGGTCGCCGGCATGATGGCGAAACTCGGCTGGACGCCCGCGAAATTGCAGGATTTCCTGTGGGAACACTCGAAGATCCCGATGGAGACGATCAGACGCGCCGGCGGCCGCGCCTGGATCGAGATCGATCCGAGCCCGAAGGCGCGCGCCAGCATCGACCTCGACCCCTGGCCGATCGCGATGAAGCCGGACAATCTGGTGTTTCTCGTTGCCGGCGGCGACCATCCGACCCACAGCCAGTGGCTGCAGGCGCATTCGCCGGCGGTGACGGGGCGGCAGATCCGGCTGCCTGAATCCTTCGACCGGCTGCTCGCCGAGTCGGACCGCGATCTCGGTTGCGGATCGGACGAATGCAGGATATGACGTGAAACACCCGAAAAGATGAAAGGAAGACGGCGTTGAAAGCGAGACTGATCGGACCGCAGCAGCTGCGGCAGATGTATGACGACGGCGGTGAACTCGCCGTGCTCGATGTGCGCGAGGAGGGTGTGTATTCGTACACCGGCCACCTGCTGCGGGTGTCCAACGCGCCGCTGAGCGTGCTCGAGCTGCGCGTGCCGCAGCTGCTGCCGCGGAAGAACGCGCGCATCGTCGTCTGCGACGGCGGCGAAGGACTTGCCGCGCAGGCCGCGGAGAAGCTGGGGGCGGGCGGCTACACGCAGGTCAGCGTGCTCGACGGCGGCACGCCGGCCTGGAAGGCGGCGGGCGGCAGGTTGTACACGGGAGTCTACGTGCCGAGCAAGGCCTTCGGCGAATACATCCAGCACGAGGATGCGCCGCCGGAGGTGACGGCGACCGAACTCGATGCGTGGATGAAAGCCGGCAAGGATCTGGTCGTGGTCGACAGCCGGCCGCTGAACGAATTCAAGCGCAACAGCATTCCCGGCGCGTACGACTGCCCCAGCGCCGAGCTGCCCTACCGGATGCCGGCCTTCGTGAAATCGCCGCAGACCACGGTCGTGGTCAACTGCGGCGGCCGCACGCGCAGCATCATCGGCGCGCAGGTGCTGATCAACGCCGGTTTCCTGAATCCGGTTTATGCGCTGAAGGACGGCACGCAGGGCTGGAAACTGGCCGGGCTGCAACTGAACCACGGCTGCACCGAAGCCGTGCCGCCACCGCCCGATGCCGGCAGGGGCTGGCCGTTGCAGGCCGCGGAGCGGGTGGCGCGGCGTTTCGGCGTGCGCCGCATCGACCGCGCGCGGCTGTGCGAATTGCAGGCCGACGGGTCGCGCACGACCTATCTGTTCGACGTGCGCAATCCCGAGGAATACGAAGCCGGCCACCTGCCCGGTGCGCTGCACGCGCCGGGCGGGCAACTGGTGCAGGCCACCGACACCTTCATCGCGGTGCGGCCGTCGGTGGTGGTGCTGGCCGACAGCGACGGCGTGCGCGCGACGATGACCGCGGCCTGGCTGGCGCAGATGGGGCATCGGGAAGTGTATGTGCTGGCCGCGAGTGCGGCGGATTGCACTGAGCGTGGTAATCCGGCACCTGCCGTGCTCGACGGCGCCGCGCTGCATGCGGCATCGATTGCCGCCGTGGAACTGAAGCGCCTGCTGGATGCCGGGCAGGCGCAGGCCGCCAATCTCGACAGCAGCCTGCAACACCGCGAAGGCCATATCCCGGGCGCCTGGCATGTCGTACGCTCGCGGCTGGCGGCGCAACTGCCGAAGATTCCGGCGACGCCGCTGCTGGTGTTCAGCGCCGCCGAGGAAGGGCTGGCCCGGCTTGCCGCCGCGGATGCCGGGGCATTGGGCCGCGCGCCGGTCAAGGTGCTGGAAGGCGGCACGCCGACGTGGACGGCGGCCGGTTTCGCGCTGGAGACCGGCGATGCGCGCATGACCGGCGAAGCCGACGACCTCAGCTATCGCGCGCTCGACCGCAAGGACAAGGTGGAGGAGGCGATGCGCGAGTACCTGAAGTGGGAAGTCGAACTGCTCGATGCGGTGGGCAGCGATCCCGATTTCGGATTCCGGCGCTTTCCGGTGGAATCATAAAAATATCAATAAAAACAATTACTTATATAGAATGGCGGGCGCCGTGGCAGCGGCCATTCGCACCCCGGCGGTGGCCGTGTCAGTATCGGCCCTGTTCCCGCAATCACTCTGAATGAACACCCTCATGAACGACGATATCGACATCCTGATCAGCGAAGTGGGGCCGCGCGACGGCCTGCAGAACACCAAGGCTTTCATGCCCACCGGGTACAAGAAGCAGTGGATCAGCGCCGCCGCCGCGGCCGGCATCCGCGAGATCGAGGTCTGCTCCTTCGTGCCGCCGAAACTGATCCCGCAGATGGTCGACGCCGCCGAGGTGGTCGCGCACAGCCTGACCATTCCCGGCCTGCACGTCGCCGCGCTCGCGCCGAACTTCAAGGGCGCGCAGCGCGCGATGGAGGCCGGCGTGCACAAGCTGACGCTGACGATCTCGGTGTCGCGCGAGCACAGCCTCGCCAACGTGCGCATGACGCCGGACGAGGCGATCGCCAGTGCGAAGAAGATCTGCGCCTTCCGCGACAGCCTGCCGCCGGAGCAACGCCCGGTCATCGAGTCCGGCCTGTCCACGGTGTTCGGCTGCACGCTGGAGGGCGCGGTCAGCGAAGACGAAGTCGTGCGCATGGCGGTGGCCTCGGTCGAGGCCGGCTGCGACGAGGTCGGGCTGGCCGACACCACCGGTTACGCCAATCCCGAACAGATTCGCCGCGTGTTCAGGAAAGTCCGGGCCGCGATCGGCGACAAACTCTCGGGCGCGCACCTGCACAACACGCGCGGCTTGGGGCTCGCCAACGTGGTCGCCGCGCTGGAAGCCGGCGTGACCACCTTCGACAGCTCGCTCGGCGGCCTCGGCGGCTGCCCCTTCGCGCCCGGCGCCTCCGGCAATATCGTCACGGAAGACCTGGTGTTCATGCTCGAATCGATGGGCCTGCGTACCGGCATCGACCTCGACAAACTGCTGGCGATCCGCGAAATCCTGAAGCAAAGCATGCCGGAAGAACCGTTGTACGGTTATGTGCCGCTGGCAGGGATCACCAAGGGTTTTGTGCCCGCCACGCAACAACGCTGAGGAATGGCCATGACCAAAAAGCTTCCGCTCGAAGGCATCCGCGTCATCGAGTTCTGCCACGTCGTCATGGGCCCGACCTGCGGCCTCGTGCTGGCCGACCTCGGCGCCGAAGTCATCAAGATCGAACCGCTCGACGGCGACCACACGCGCAAGCTGACCGCCTCCGGCGCCGGATTCTTCCCGGCCTACAACCGCAACAAGAAAAGCCTCGCCGTCGACCTGAAATCCGAACAAGGCCGCGAGCTGGTGCTGAAACTGATCGCCGGCGCCGACGTGCTGACCGAGAACTTCCGCCCCGGCGCAATGGACAAGCTGGGCTTCGGTTACGAAGCGCTGAAGAAGCTGAATCCGCGGCTGGTCTACTGCTCGCTGAAGGGCTTTCTGTCGGGACCGTACGACCAGCGCTCGGCGCTCGACGAAGTCGTGCAGATGATGGCCGGGCTCGCC
>JAHCLD010000096.1 GCA_026125585.1 Burkholderiales bacterium | reverse complement strand
CACGTCCTACCGCGAGAAACCCAGCCGGGGATCGGTGCTCCACGCGCTGGAGATTCCCCATGCGGACGACGGCCGGCCGCTCGGCGACACGCTGTTCGCGGGCACCGCGCCGGCCTACGACGGCCTGCCGCCGGAGATGAAGGCGCTGCTCGATGGCAAAAAGGCCGTGCACAGCTACGGCCAGCGCAAGCGCATCCCCGGCAGCCCGCGCGCCAGGCTGACGCGCGAGCAGCTCGACCAGACGCCGGATGTCGCGCATCCGGTGGTGCGCACCCATCCCAACACCGGGCGCAAGGCGCTCTACGTGTTCGAGGGCGAATGCGTCGGCATCGAAGGCATGCCGGAGGACGAGGCGCTCGATCTGATCGCGAAGCTGACCGAGCACTGCATCCAGCCGCAGTACATCTACCGCCATGTCTGGCGCAAGGGCGACGTGGTGATGTGGGACAATGCCGCGACGCTGCACCTGGCGACGGCCGATTACGCGTTGCCGCAGCGCAGGCTGCTGTACCGGACCACCATCGAGGGCGGCGTTCCGCGCTGATCCGGTCCGCGGCAGGATCAACCCGAAGGCAATCAGCCGGCACGTCCCGGCCGCGGAGGCACATGCAGGACATCACGAAAACACTCGCGCGCCGCGTCGTGGAGTCGCGGTACGAGGACATGCCGGCGCCGGTGCTGCACGAGGCGTCGCGGGCGCTGCTCAACTGGTGCGCCTGCGCCATCGGCGGCTCGCGGCATGAAACCGTGGAACGCGCGCTGGCGGCGGTGACGCCGTTCGCGGGGCCCGCGCAGGCGGGCGTGCTCGGGCGCCGCGAGCGCATGGACATCCTGAACGCCGCGCTGGTCAACGGCATCAGCTCGCATGTCCTCGATTTCGACGACACCCAGGCCGAGGCGATCCATCCGAGCTCCCCGGTGTTTCCGGCGCTGCTGGCGCTCGCGGAATGGCGCGGCTTCAGCGGCGCCGAACTGGCGCATGCCTTCGTGCTCGGCGTCGAGGTCGAATGCCGCGTCGGGCGCTCGGTGTTTCCGCAGCACTACGACGCGGGCTGGCACATCACCGGCACCGCGGGCATTTTCGGCGCGGCCGCCGCGGCCGGCAAGCTGCTGGGGCTGGATGCGCGGCAGATGGCCTGGGCGCTGGGCATGGCGGCGACGCAGTCCGCCGGCCTGCGCGAGATGTTCGGCTCGATGTGCAAATGCCTGCATCCCGGGCGCGCCGCGCAGAACGGCCTGCACGCGGCGCTGCTGGCGCGGGAGGGATTCACCAGCTCGGAACAGGGGCTGGAGGCGAAGCGCGGCTTCGGCCACGTGCTGTCCTCGCGCTTCGATCCGTCGGCGATCGCCGACGGCTGGGGCGCGCGCTATGAGCTGTCCTCCAACATGTACAAGCCCTTCGCCTGCGGGCTGGTCGCGCACGGCGTCATCGACGGCTGCATCCAGCTTCGCGACGAACATGCCCTGCGGGCCGGTCTGATCGAACAGATCGACCTGAAGGTGGCGCCCCTGGTGCTCGAACTGATGGGCAAGACGGCGCCCCGGACCGGGCTCGAAGGCAAGTTCAGCGTGTTCCACGCCGCGGCCGTGGCGCTGGTACACGGCGCCGGCGGCGAGGCCCAATTCAGCGACGCTGCCGTGCTGGAGACCGAAGTCGCGGCCCTGCGCGGCCGGGTGCGGGCCGCGATCGACGACAGCCTGCTGTGGACGCAGGCCCATGTTGCGATCCGGCTGCGCGACGGCCGCACGTTGGAACGCCACGTCGCCCATCCGCTGGGCTCGCTCGAACGGCCGATGAGCGACGCCGACCTGGAGCAAAAATTCCATGCCCTGACCGGCGGCGTGCTCGCGGCGCCGGAGCGCGAGCGGCTGGCGCGGCTGTGCTGGGCGCTGACGGCGCTGCCGGATGCCGGCGTCATTGCCAGGGCGGCCGTGTCCTGAATCGATGGCGGTGCTGGATGGCGGGTGCTGGCCTCGGTCTTTTTTATAAGTATTTGATTTTATTGAATATTTTGTAATTCCATCAACTTGGCGCGTGAAAGCAGCGTTGCCTCTGCGGCCTGCCGGCGTCATGCATCAGATTCAATCCGGCTGCGGCCGGCATCTTTGGTACGCGGTCCGGGATGCCGTCATTCGTTTGCAAATGGCATGGCAAACTCGAAGCGGGTGGCCTTCTTTGGTCGTGCGGAGCCGTTGTTTGGGCTCGGTCCCCGTATCACTTCGCTGATCGGATGGATCAGCTGGTGTTGGGTTTATGGAGAAGGAGGAGAGTGCGATGAGAAGGAAATCGACTCCGGTACCTTTGGCAAAGGCGGTCGTGACCAAGGCGGCTTCCTCGAAGGTACAGGGAGTCTCCACTTCGACCGAATGGTTCCTCGGCGATTCAGCGGTATGGACAGCAAGCGGCCATACGGCCGCCTATGTTGTCAGCAAGGGTGCCTACGTTCTCATGCTGACGGTCCGGGGAGCCTCGACGGGATCGGATCGATTTGTCGTCAAGCCGGAAATGCGCCGCCCCATGAAGCAGGCTATTTCACGGGCATTGGCCAAGTTGTAGCAAGTGAATCGTGCGGGGATATGGGCGCAAGTTGCTTCAACGTCTGGTTGGAGGAGGGGTGAGAATGAAATCGACTCCGGTACCTTTGATAGATAGAAATTCCAATTGGTTTGTCAGACTGATATTGAGTTTCGGGGTCTGCTTGTGTGTTGGGGTGTTCGGAGATGCGGTTGCGGCTAAAAATGTAAGTGCGAATAAAGGCCATACCGCATCCAGTGGAAAAAGGCCTGCTGAAAATATGGCGCAGTGCGAATTTATTACCGACAGTCAGGGCAAGAAGTCTGTGCATGCACGGATGGGCGAGTTCATCTACAAGTTTCCGTATGAATATATAGGTGGAGGCACGTGCAGCCCGAGTAGCGTTATTTTAGTTATTCGTTGGCCATCATTAAGAGGGTTCAAGGCCCGAGACTCAGGAGGGGGGACGGTAGATGCGTATAGAGTGATATTGATGCCTCCTAAGGTTCCTGTCGTCGTAGATAGGTATGTGTCGTTAACCCAGGTTCATAGATTTGATGGGCAACAAATTCCAAGTAAATATCCTGGCCTTTCTTTTCTGAAAAAAGATGGTAAGCAGTGGTCAGTGCTTGTGTCTGGGGAAAAATGGCCCAAAACACCTTCAGGTAACCCTTTTGTATTTCGGGTGGGGCCGCCGCTCTACGGCACTTTTGATACGACCTTCGTCATTCCGAGTGGTCCAACAATACGAATCAATGATGGCCGCATTCATAAATATATGAATGAATGGGATCGTTTGTTTCCCGCTCTCATTAACTTGATTCAATCCTTTGGGCAAAAGGAATAGCCATGCCGCTTACGTTTACTCCTGCTGAGCGTGTTGTCATGGCGCTAAAGGTGCCGGAGTTAAATTCTTTTTGAATCCACCAATACGCTAAAAGTGCCGGAGTCAATTTCTTTTTGAGTCCACCGGGAATAAGAATGAACCCGACTCCGACACTGAAATTTCTTTCCCCCCTTGTTATTTTGCGGGTTTTAAAACTGATAGGTAAATCAAGCTTCCGTGTTTGCGAGTTGCCACTTGGGTTTCTTCACACGGAATCGTCGGCCTGCTCAAGTGAATGAAAAACTAATAAGCCCCGCGGTAGTAATTCACGTATCTCCCGAGAATTTCGCCCGTCTGAACATCTTCAACCACGTCCTCGAATCGCGTGATCTGGTGCGCCACCGGGGTATGGCTGTTCAACCTTTTGTAGTGGTATCTCGCCGTGGGCCGGTCGAGTTTGGTGATACGCCAACTATCACCCTTTCCCGGATAAACCAGCGCCTCAATATCTATCCCTAGGGTTACCCTGAAATAATCTTGTTTAGCAACATCTTTTCTCGAATTTTCCCATTGATAACGTTCAATTGATTGCTGCAAGAAATTAGCATCGCCGAATTCAAGCCGGTGTACCCACTTGTTCGATCGTGACTCAATGAAACGGTATTCACCGGACTTGACAAGCCTTAAGGATCCCGCGACTGAATCACCATAAAACCCTTCCACTTCCACCGTCCTGTTAATCGCGATGCCCGCATCCTTGCGGCAAAGCTGCCCGAAATTCCACGCAATCCAGAATTCCTCCAGCCACGGCAATACCAGCACCAGCGCCACCACTGACAACGCGACCGGTCCGCTGAACTTGCGTTTGTAAATCCTGACCCAGATGAACCAAAACGTGCCCAGAACAACGGCGTAGAACAGCGCGATGAAAATCAGGCTGAAGATGCTCGGGTAATAGAAGCGCATGATCGTCCAGTCAGCCCGATAATAGAGGTCACCCTAGTCAGCGTTCAAATCTTGCCGGCTCGGTATTGATTACTGGGTGCCTGTCGCGCCGGCCGCGGCCCGGCAGCCTGAATGAAGATTCAGGCCCCGGACGCAAACGCCGTCAGCCGCGCCCGGCGTAGGGCATGTTGGTGGCCATCACCATCAGGTGGTAGATGTTCACGTCGAGCGGCTGGTTGGCCATGAACAGCACCGATTTCGCGACATCGGTGACGTCGATCATCGGCTCGGCCTTGACCGTGCCGTCGGCCTGCTTGACGCCCTTGGCCATGCGCGAGGCGAGGCCCGTCATCGCGTTGCCGACGTCGACCTGGCAGCAGGCGATGCCGTACTTGCGGCCGTCGAGCGAGATCGTGCGGGTCAGGCCCGAGATGCCGTGCTTGGAGGCGGTGTAGGGCGCCGAGTCCGGCCGCGGCGCGTGCGCCGAGATCGAGCCGTTGTTGATGATGCGGCCGCCCTGCGGGGTCTGGTTTTTCATGATCCTGAACGCGGCCTGCGCGCACAGGAAGGCGCCGTTGAGGTTGGTGTCGACCACCGATTTCCATTTCTCCCAGGGCAGATCCTCGAAGGGCACGCCGGGCGCGTTCTGGCCGGCGTTGTTGAACAGCGCGTCGACGCGGCCGAAGCGCGCCAGCGTTTTCTCGAACACCGCGGCGACGGCGGCGGGGTCCCCGACGTCGGCGGCCACGGCCAGTCCGTGCGGGGCATCGGCGCCGGCTTCGGCCAGCGCGGCGTCCAGCGCGTCCTGGCGGCGGCCGACGAAGGTCACCTGCCAGCCGTCCTTCAGGAAGGCGTGCGCGGTGGCCTTGCCGATGCCGCTGCCGGCGCCGGTGATGACTGCGACTTTGCGTGTTGTGGTCATGACGGGGATCCTTGTGTGCGGGTTGGGATGGTGTACGGGTCGATGTGCGGCATCATGCCGCCGGGTTTTCCGGCGTCGTGGTCCAGCGGTTGCGTCCGCCGGCCTTGGCGGCATACATCGCCGCGTCGGCCAGCTCCAGCAGTTTTCCGGCATTGTCGGCATGCAGCGGGCAGCAGGCAATGCCGATGCTGGCGCTGACTTCCACGCTGCCGCCGGCGAGCTGCACCGGCTGGCGGATGCGGGCGACGAGCTTCTCGACGATGCCGGAGGTGTCCTCGACCGGGCGCATGTTTTCCAGCATCACCACGAATTCGTCGCCGCCCAGCCGCGCCACGGTGTCGGTTTCGCGCACGCATTCGCGCAGCCGGTCGGCGATCTGCACCAGCAGTTCGTCGCCCGCAGCGTGGCCGTGCAGGTCGTTGACCTGCTTGAATCCGTCGAGGTCGATGACCAGCAGCGTGACGCTGCTTCTGGCGCGCCGCGCGCGGGTGATGGCGTGCTCGATGCGGTCGTTGAGGAACAGGCGGTTGGCCAGCCCGGTCAGCGGATCGTGCCGCACCAGGTGCTCGAGTTCGCGCTCCTTGTCGCGCAGCCGCTGGTTCAGCGTCTCCAGGCTGCGGGTGCGCTCGGCGACGCGCTCCTCGAGGCGCTGCTCCGAGCCGCGCAGCGCCTCGACCACCTCCTGCTTCGCCGCCAGCGCGGCTTCGTTGGCGCGGTCCTTTTCCCTGCGCATCACGTTGATGCGGTCGGCCAGCGCGAAGGACAGCAGCAGCACTTCCAGCGCCGAGCCGATCTGCATGGCGTTGAGCGTGAACCCGTTGGTCGGCAGCCAGCCGAGGTTGCGCATGGCGAGCACGGCGACGCCCGCCAGCAGCAGCGACCAGGCCAGCAGGAAATAGCGCGCGCCCGGATGCCCGTGGCGCAGGCACCAGACGCCGCCAGCGACGGCCACCATCGAAAACACGATGCCGAGCACCGAGACCAGGATGGCCGCCGTCTGGTAGGGCAGCAGCAGCGGGGCCAGCGCGGCGAACGCGAACAGCGCCGCGCAGCCGAGGATGCTGCGGTCGAGCAGCTTCGAACCCTTGCGGGTTTCGAGGAACAGCCGGGTGAACAGCGCGCCGAAGAATCCGGTGGCGGCCATGCCCGACGGCAGCGCGACGTTGCCCCAGGCCGGCCAGTCCGGCCAGATGAACTGGTTGCCGAAGCCGTTCATCGAGGCCTGCCCCACCGCCATCGCCGCGGTGAACGCGACATAGGCGAGGAAGTTGACGTCGCGGGTGGTCATGAACAGCAGCAGGTTGTAGAGCCCGAGCGCGAGCAGCATGCCGTAGTACAGGCTGAGCACCGTGTACGCGGTCTGGTCGTGGCGGGCCAGCGCTTCCGGCTGCCACAGCGTCATCGGTATCGTCAGGTTGCCGGCGGAGACCACGCGCAGGTAGACCGTCTGCGCCTGTCCGGGCTGCAGCATGACCGGGAACACCAGGTTGCGGTGCGGATGGGGGCGGGCGGAGAAGGGCTGCAGGTCGCCCGCGACCATGCGGCTGAAGCCGCCGCCGGCGCGCGGGACGTGGACTTCCACCCGGTCGAGCGAGGGATAGCCGATTTCGAGCAGCCAGAGCGCGGGCGCGTCCTTTTCGATCTGCAGCGGCAGCGCGATCCACCATGCCGACCGCGAGTAGCCGAAATTGATGTCGCCGCGGCTGTCTTCTTCGAGGGCGTGGCGGAAGCGGCCCGCGGCATGGGCCTTGGCGGCATCCTCGACCTGCAGCGCGTGTTCCGGATCCTCGAGCGCCTGCGCGATCTGCGCCGCCGGACTGCTGCCGGTGGCGCCGTCCAGCCTGAGCGGCTCCGCCCGCGCCGGCGCCGCGATGCTCCAGAGCAGCAGCGCGGCGGCCGCGCCGATGCACTGCAGCCGGCAATCCGGCGCTGGCCGCCGCGGGATCATTTGCCCCAGGAGTCGCGCAGCGTCACGGCACGGTTGAATACTGGCGCGTCGGCGCGGAAGTCGGCGAGGTCGGCGACGAAGTAGCCGTGGCGCTCGAACTGGAAACACTGCCCCGGCGCGGCGGCGCGCAGGCCGCCTTCGACGCGCGCGGTGACGGTCCTGCGCGAGTCCGGGTTGAGGTCGAGCAGGAAGTCGCGGTCGCCGGCGCCCGGATGCGCGGCGCGGAACAGCCGGTCGTAGAGCCGTACTTCGGCTTTCGCGGCATGCTGCGCGCTCAGCCAGTGGATGTTGCCCTTGACCTTGATCGACTCGGCGCCGGGCGTGCCGGATTTCGTGTCGGGCAGGTAGTTGCAGTGCACTTCGATCACGCGCCCCTCGTTGTCCTTCAGGCAGCCGGTGCATTCGACGACGTAGCCGTAGCGCAGGCGCACCTTGTTGCCGGGGAACAGCCGGAAATAACCTTTCGGCGGCGTCTCGGCGAAGTCCTCGCACTCGATCCACAGCTCGCGCGTCAGCGGCACCACGCGTTTGCCGAGTTCGGGTTTCTGCGGGTGGTTGGGCGCGAGGCAGTCTTCCTGCTGCCCTTCCGGATAGTTGTCGATGACCAGTTTCAGCGGATCGAGCACCGCGATGCGCCGCTCGGCGGCCTCGTTGAGGTGCTCGCGCATGCAGTCTTCGAGCACCGAATAATCGATCCAGGAGTCGGCCTTGGACACGCCGATGCGCTCGGCGAAGCGGCGAAAGCCTTCCGGGGTGTAGCCGCGGCGGCGGGCACCGGCGAGCGTCGGCATGCGCGGGTCGTCCCAGCCGTCGACATGCTTCTCGGCGACGAGCTGGATCAGCTTGCGCTTGGACAGCACGACGTAGGTCAGGTTGAGCCGCGCGAATTCGATCTGCTGCGGCAGGGGGCGCGCGAGCAGGCCGCCGTCGGCGAGCTTGCCGAGCAGCCAGTCGTAAAAGGGGCGCTGGTCCTCGAACTCCAGCGTGCAGATCGAGTGCGTGATCCGCTCCAGCGCGTCCTCGATGGGGTGCGCGTAGGCGTACATCGGGTAGATGCACCAGGCGTCGCCGGTGCGGTGATGGGTCGCCCGGCGGATGCGGTAGACCGCGGGATCGCGCAGGTTGATGTTGGGCGAGGCCATGTCGATTTTCGCGCGCAGCACCATCGCGCCGTCCGGGTGCCTGCCGTCGCGCATTTCGCGGAAGCGGGCGAGCGATTCCGCGGCCGGGCGCTCGCGCCAGGGGCTCGCGCGGCCGGGCTCGGTCAGCGTGCCGCGGTTTTTCCGCATCTCCTCGGCGCTCTGTTCGTCGACGTAGGCATGGCCGGCGCCGATCAGGTGTTCGGCGGCCTCGTACATGAAGCCGAAATAGTCGCTCGCGAAATAATCGTGCGGTCCCCAGTCGAAGCCGAGCCAGCGCACGACGTCGCGGATCGAGTCGACGTATTCCTGTTCTTCCTTCTCCGGGTTGGTGTCGTCGAAACGCAGGTGGCAGGCGCCGCCGTAGTGCAGCGCGAGGCCGAAGTTCAGGCAGATCGACTTGGCGTGGCCGAGGTGCAGGTAGCCGTTCGGCTCCGGCGGGAAACGCGTGCGGATCTTCGCCGGATCGGCGGCCGCGCCGGCCTGCGATTGCGCGGCGCCGGGTTTGCCGGCCCAGCCTCTGGCAGCATATTTTCCGGCGGCAAGATCGGCTTCGATGTGGCTGCGGATGAAGTTCGAGGTGGATGCCGCGGCGGGTTCGGCGCCGGGCTTCGCGGCGGTTTTGGACATGCTGGAGGAGGAATGTGCGGGGTAAGAGGGTAGAGGGGGGGTAAGGCGCGATTTTAACCCGCGCCCGCGGCGCCGGGCCTCAG
>JAHCLD010000095.1 GCA_026125585.1 Burkholderiales bacterium | reverse complement strand
CGGCGGCGCTGAAGAACTGGCCCTTGCCGTTGACCGCGGCATGCCAGAGGTCGTCCAGCGCGGTCGGATCGTCGGCGGACGGCGCCGGCCAGTTTTTTGTTCCATTCCGCAATGCCGCGAAATCACCGGCGCCTGATTTGTAGTTCGGCACGTAGTTCAGCGTGCCGGCCAACCCCAGGCCCATCGTGAAGGTGGTCATGTGCTGGTGGCGCGCGGTGTCGGCTTCGACGCCGGTGCCGTTGGAGGGTACGTTGTTGTCGGTGCCGACATCGGTACCGAGGGCGCCGGTGGAGCCGTTCGGGCGCAGGTCGGTGAGGTAGTAGTAGGCGGCGACGTCGGCCAGGGACCCGGATGCCCCGCCTTTGAATGTCGAAATGATTTCCGGGTTCGAATATCGCGGATTGGGATTCCACACCGCCCGGGTGCTTTTGGAGCAGTTGGTGATGTACTCCTGCGACGTACTTGAAACGGATTCGGAGCCCGGTTTGGGGCTGATCTGGGTGACCAGCGTGGTTGTGATCAGGCGGATCCTGGTCTGTCCCGAGGAGCAGTTGAAGCGGTCCCGCACTTCCTCGTATTTTTCGCGCTGGCTGCTGACGGTTTCGGAGGAACCGTCGTACAGGGGCCGCGGCGTGATGCTGATGCTGCCGTCATGGTTACCGATATTCGAGTTGTCGATCTGGCGGCCGGCGTTGCCGTTCCAGTAGCCATCGCTGGTCAGGATCGAGAAGTTCTGCTGGCAGGAGTACTGCATCGGATCACCGGTCATGCCGTTGTTGATGCCGGTCTGGATGCCGGCGAAATGCCGGCCGGCGCGCGACAGTGCCTCGCGCAGCGGGGTGCCGCCATTGGTGCTCTGGGAGTACAGCTTGCTGAACCAGTCAGCCTTGTGCGTCGCGGTGAAATCATTGATCGCGAGGTATTTGCTCGAGGTGACGGGGCTGTTCGGGTTGATGGTGATGAAGCCCACGCGGTAGCCCTCGCCGATGCTGACGAAAGCGCGGCCGGTCGCCGATTTCATCAGCAGCATGCGGGTGCGGTAGTAGCTGTACCAGTTGGCGAAGTTCTGCCGTTCGTCGGTGTTACCCGGTCCCGAGGTTGATGAAACGTGCCGCTTGGTCCAGTTGCCGGTGCTGTGTGTAAACGGCGAGGAATTGCCGCCGGAATTGGGCCAGCAGCCTGTCGAACTGTTGGTGCTGCCGGTGTTGGGGGTGCCGGTGCCGCCCCAGACATAGTAATAAGCCGGCTGTGAGGTCTCGTTGCCGCTGTTCCAGTTCAGGTTGTCGTCATAGGCGCGAAAACTGGTGCTGAGATTGACCGTGGTGGGTTTGGCCGAGGTGTCGAAGCCGTCGTATTTGGCCGCGGTGAAGCTGGCGTTGGGGAAATCGGTGCCGTCCGCGTTTTTCGGGGGCACGTAATTGATGGCCGGGTTGTAGTAGATCGAGTTGCACAGATGGTTTTTGTAGCCGGTCGTGTTGTAGCGGTCGCGGATGCCGTCCGGCATGTAGCCCCAGCCCATACTGCCCGAGTCGTCCAGCGTGAACAGGATGTTCGGCTTGACGACCGTGGTCGAGCTGCTGGCCAGCGGCACGTTGGCGATGTCCGTCATCGCGGCATGGGCCGCCGGCGCGATGGCGAAAACTGCGGCTAGGGCAATGCGGCGCAGGCTGTGGAGTGACGGTTTGAGGGGATTCATGGTGTTCTCCGCGTGCGGACGTATCCGCGGTCAGTACATGATCGACTGGGTATAGGAAACGGTGTTGCGCGGCCCGAGGGCGCGCGAGGTGATGCGGTAGTAGATGTAGGTGGTGCCCGACAGGGGCATGATGCCGTAGCTGCCGGCGACGCGGCCGCTGCTGCCGCCGGCCACGCTGACGGTCAGGCACTGCTGGTTCGGCGCGTTGTGGCCGGCATTGGGCAGGCTGCACAGCCGGTGAACCACGTACTGGGTGGTGAACCCGGCGGAATCGGCGGCGGAAGGCGTGCTGCCGAGGTTGTCCCAGTCGAAGGTGGTGGCGTCGAAACGCTCGTCCCAGCTGGAGACATAAGCCCGGGGCTGGTTGTTGTTGAGCACGCTCGGGCCCTGCGCCATCAGCCAGGTGCGCGCGCCTTCGATGCCGGCATCGGAGGAGGTGACGGCGCCGCGCTGCATCGCGATGTTGCCGGCGATCAGCACGCCGGTGCCGATCGAGCGCCACAGCGCGACGCCGGCGAGCGACATGGCGACCAGCACGATCAGCGCGATGAACAGGACGACACCCTGCTGCTTGCGTATGGAATTCATGGATGCATGCTCCGTGGCTGTGCCGTCATCAGGGGCGGATCTGCGAGCCCCACAGTATGTTGCGCAGGGGGATCACGGTTTCATAAACGCGGTAGCGGTAGTGGCGCCAGTTGTTGGCGGGGTCGGTCGGATTGGTGCCGCTGGCGCTGTTGTCGAGGTTGGCGATCACGAACTGGCCGCCGGTCCATGACGGCACCGTGGTGGTGACCGGCGTGCGCTCGAACTGGCCGGAGCGCACCAGCATGCCGACGCGCACGGCCAGCACATTGGCCCAGGCAATGGTCGTTGCCGGGTCGGTGGTCGTCCATTCGCCGGGTTCGATGCGCCCGTTGTTGTTGGCGTCGACGCCGTATTCCGCCTGCAGCGTGACGACGTTGTCGGCGATTTCCACGGGGTCGTTGACGCCGTTGCCGTCGGTGTCCTGGTAGAGCAGGTCGTTGGTGACCCGCAGGCGGCCGTCGGTGACGGTCCAGATGTTGCGGCGCGGGCTGTTGCCGAGATTGAACAGGTAGCCGGCGCTGAATGTGACCGGCGGTGCCGGATTGTTGTGGCGGGCAATGCGCGACTCGACCGAGGTGCTGCTGTCGGGCAGGTAGACCGTATAGTTGTAGCTGCCCTGGTTGTTGCGCACCGTCAGCGCGTCGGCATCGGAAACATCGGTGATTTCGATGGTCAGGCAGTCCAGCGTCGGCGTGGTCCGGCCCACCAGCAGCACGTCGCGCGGGGAGATGCCGGCACGGCCGCGGGTTTTTTTCGAGGTATCGGTGGACTCGGTGAACACGTACGCCGAGGGAAAAGTGCCGCCGCTGCCGCGCAGCACGATGATCGTGTCGGAGGCGGTGCCGCTGCCCTGGACGATCTGGATTGGCGTCAGCCGGTAGGTGAACGCCGGCGTCGGGCGTCCGCTGTCGTAGGCGTTGACCATGCAGCCCATGACCGGCGTGATGCCGGCGTCGTAGGCGGCCGAGGAGAAACCGTAACCCGCCTCGCGGACGTCGCGCTCGAGGGTGGTCAGGCCGATGATGCCGGTCACCTGCACGTCGCTGCCGGCGGTGGCCGTGCGCTTGCGTTCCTCGGAGGTCGCCAACATCTGGAAAATGACGATGATGCCGATCATGCCGATCAGCACGCCGACCATGATCTCGACCAGGCTGAGGCCGGCCTGTCTGCGGCGGGCCGGGGATGGATGCTTGCGGGATTCAGAATACATAGGAAATCACCTGGTGCCTGCGCCGGGTCGTGTCCTGCGGCGTCTGCCAGCAGACGGTGACCGTCACGCGGTTGAGGTCGGCCGTCGAGACATCGATCTGCTGCATGCCGGCGGTGGCGCCGAGCAGACCGGTGGCGGAGTCGGTGACGGCGCTGACCCATTGCGTCACCGCCGTGTTGGTGTTGTCGGCCTGGCCGCCGGTGAACGCGCAGTCGCTGCCGCCGGTGTTCAGTTCGAAATTGTTCAGCGAGGTGACGATGCTGGCATCCGAGGTGCGGTCCACGCTCATCCAGATCCGCGAGATGATGTCGCTGGCGAATGCCGCGGCATCGGCCCGGTTCTTGGCGTCGGCGCTGGCCGAAAATGCCGCGGCCTGAATGCCGACCATGGCCAGGATGCCGACCGAGAATATCAGGATGCCGATCAGGGCTTCGAGCAGCATGACGCCCTTTTGCAGGCGCGGGAATATGGGGATCTGTTTCATGGGATGTCCCTTCAGCAGGCCCGGGTGTCTTTGGCGTCCGTGACCTTCGGATCGCAGACGCGAATCTGCCCGCCTGGCGATACATTGATATTCAGGCAGCGCAGGGGGCCGCCGTCAGCGGCGCAGGCGCCTGCCGCCGGATAGGTGAACTGGAAGGACACCGGTTGGCCGACGGTCATGGCGCCGAAGCCGTTGAAAATGACCCGGCCGTCGTAGGCGGCGTTGGCGCTGGTGGAGACGACCGTCACGCTGGCTTCTTCGCGCCCCGATCCTTCGGCGCCGAGCTTGCCTTCGATGAAGTTGAAGGAGTTGGTGGCCGGGGCCCACTCGCGGACCATCCAGTTCATGCCGCTGGTCGAGGGGGTGACGATGTTGACCTGGGCTTCCACCGGCAGGTCGTCGGTCAGCACCAGCTCGACCCGGTTGTTGCGCTTGACGGCTTCGGCGCGCGCCAGGTTGAGGCCGGTGGCGATGCCTTCCGTGGCCGCGCGTATCCGGGCGTTCGCGATGAATTTTGAGTATTCCGGTATGCCCAGCGAGATCAGCAGGGCCAGCACCGCTAGCCCGACGATCAACTCGACAAGGCTGTAGCCGGATTGTTTACGGAAGTTCAGCATCCGCCGGCCTTGTTGGTGACCCAGCAGCTCGATCCGTCGCCGTTCCAGCCGGTGGCGACCGTGGTTGTGGCACGGGCGTTGGCCTGGTTGATGGTGTAGACGAAGCCGTTGGTGCCTTGCGCGGCGACACCAGTGGCCGTGACGGTGAAGGTCGTTGCCGTCAGATTGGAACAGGCGTAGGTGAAATAACGGCCGGTGGGCAACGGGGCTATGGTGCCGGCAGCACAGGCACCGACATAGCTGCGATTGTCCTGAAAGTATTGCTCCATTTTCACCCGGTGCTCCGACAGGGTCGCAAAGGCTTCGGTGAGCTTGCTGCGGGTGACGTAATCGCTGTACTGGGGCACGGCAATGGCCGCGATGATGCCGATGATGGCCAACACGATCAGCATCTCAACCAGGGTGAATCCTCGTGCGAGTCGTTTCATGGCGGTTCCTTTTTGGACGGTGGAAGGTTAGGGGGGATTTTATGCCGTCGCCACCGGCCGCCGATGAATGGTTATTCGTCCGGCATAAACGGTTTTTGACGTGAAATTAGGCACGATTTGGCGCCGGCCAGGGCCCGGCTGCGGACGAGTGCCATGAATTAGACAAAGTCCAATCTTTGCCTTAGAATAATTCCCAATGAAAGCAACGTCTTATACACGGGAAGATTTGGTCGATCTGTTGCGCCGGCACGGCATTGCGCCGACGCATCAGCGGCTGGAAATCGCCCATGTGCTGTTCAGTCGCTGCGAACACCTCGCCGCCGACCGGGTGCTGGCTCTGGCCAACGAACGTTTCGCCGAGACATCCAAGGCCACGGTCTACAACACGCTGAACCTGTTCCGCGACCGCGGATTGATCCGCGAAGTGATCGTGGACCCGAAGCGGGTGTTCTACGATCCCAACACGGAACCGCATCATCATCTCTACAACGTCGATACCGGGGAGCTTACGGACATCGCGGCCGAGGATCTGCGGATCAGCGGCATGCCCGTGCCGCCGCCGGGCATGGTGACCGAGGGTGTCGACGTGATCGTCAGGATCCGCGCGCTCTGACCGGGTGTTTGCTGTAAAATGCGCCCTCCCCCGGGCTGACGTAGCTCAGTTGGTAGAGCAACTGATTCGTAATCAGTAGGTCGGAGGTTCGACTCCTCTCGTCAGCACCAATGAATCAATAATTTACGTTATTTTCCCGATTTTCGCCGGTGCGTTTTCGGTGTGCTGGAGCGCGAAGCTGCGCTCCTCGGAAGCCCGGCTGACGGGGAGCGTGCTGCCGTCACGGCTGGTGTGCCGTGCTTGAGTAGGTCGCGGATCGTGACCAGATCGACGCTGGACTGGATAGAGCTAGCCGGCGTTCGTGTGCCGCAGGTCATGGAGGCACCATTCTGGGGGGTTCAGGGCTTCCCGCGGGAATTCCGCCAGTACTGCGGATCTGGTCGCAGGCGTCCGGACCAGCATTGTCCTTCTCCTAAGGTTGTCCGTGATGACCCTCGCTGCCGTGCTGCCCGTTTGCGCGCAATATAAGGTGGCTTAACAACCGTTGGACTGGTGCCGCCAGTGTTTCGTGGGCCCGTGTGCAGATATTGAGCGAATATCTGGACCATGAGTCGCGTAATGGAATCGCCCTCAGATGCATCGCCTCAATGTAGGGCGTCGCGCAAACGTCGGGAAGAATGCCGATACCGATGCCGGCTTCCACCAGGCGTCTCAGCGGCTCGTGTCCGGTCACCCTGATCTGGGGGGAGATGTTGATGCCGTTCTCCGCGGAGACGGTTGCCAGTCTTTGCCCCAGTGCGCTGTCCTCCGCTAGCCCGATGAGGCTGGACGCGACTGCTTCGGAAAAGCTGACGGAACGCCGTTGCGCAAGCGGATGGTCAGTCGAAGCGAGAAGCACCAGCTGAATTGATTGATAAGGGTAAACGTCAAGCTGCGGCGCTGGTATGTTCGGAGCGAAGATGCCTATGTCCGCATCGCCGTCCGTTATGGCCTTGACGACTTCCGGGCTGTGTTGTTCTTTGATTTGGAGCTGAACCAGCGGATTTTCCAAAATGAACTGCCGCAGATCCTCAGGCAACTGCCCCACAAGGCCTGATGCTCCGGAGGAAAGCCGGACTTCTCCGCGAGTTCCAGTGGCGTATTCGCCAAGCTGTGCATGAATGTGGGCGATTCTGCCCAGTACGGTACGCGCTTCTGTCGCAAGCACAAGACCTGCGGTCGTCGGCTTGATGCCTCGGGTGTGACGCTCGATCAGCCTGACACCAAGCAACTCTTCAAGCTCGGCTATCCGCTTGCTGATGGCCGGACCGGTGATGTGCTCACGTTTTGCAGCCTTGGCGATACTGCCTTCATTGATGACGGCGACAAACAGGCGGAGCGTAACCAGATCGAGTCGCATGTGATGGGTGGGCGATGCCTGCCTAGTTTCTGCTGAAACCTGGGGTTATCGGTGCCGTAAGGACATGTTACGCCGCATTTCCGGTGCACGGTTGCATAATCAATCGCACGTTACTGATTAATTATGCGCGATGTGGCTGAAGGCTGCACGGTAATCAGCAGTCCCGCGTGAGGAAAGTATGGCTTAAGGGATATGGCACCTGATTTATTGGTCGTCGGCGGTTGCAAATATGGCTATTACAGCGTGCCGGAGGCGTTGCGGCGGGATGGTTACGGCGACGCCCAGAAAACGCCGTACTGCCTGAGGGTGTTGGCGGAAAATCTGTTGCGTCACTCGGATGCGGGGGGTGTGGATCGTTCAATGATCGCTGATCTCGTGGCTGGGCGTTTCGGATTTGAAATTCCGTTTCGTCCGGCACGGGTACTGCTGCAGGATCTTCTGGGCGTTCCGGTCATGGTCGATTTCGCTGCTCTGCGCGAGGCGATTGCGAACGCCGGAGGAGATCCCGGCAGCGTGAATCCGAGGATTCCCGTCGATTTTGTGATTGATCATTCCATCATTGCAGATGTTGCCGGAACCCCGGATGCGGCACGGCGCAATACGGAAATCGAATACAAGAGAAATCGTGAGCGCTTCGGTTTTCTTGCATGGTGCCAGAGCGCATTCCGGAATTTTCGGGTAGTACCGCCTGGCAACGGAATCGTTCACCAAATCAACGTCGAACGTCTCGCAGGGGTGGTCTGGGCGGACGAAAGGCATGGGCAACTCGTGGCTTATCCGGACACCATGGTGTGCAATGACAGTCACAGCACGATGGTTAACGGCATTGGCGTGGTCGGCTGGGGGGTGGGCGGCATCGAGGCGGAATCTGCCATGCTCGGGCGCCCCGTCGCACTGAATGTTCCCGAAGTCGTGGGGGTTCGGGTTTGTGGGGACTTGCCTGCAGGAGCAACAGCGACGGACCTTGTGCTGACCATTACGGAGCAGTTCCGTCGTATTGGCATAAAGGGCCGCTTTGTCGAGTTTTACGGGCGAGGGCTTGATACGCTGTCTGTGGCGAATCGGCTCACGATCGCCAATATGGCACCGGAATATGGCGCGACATGCGTCTATTTCCCGGTGGACGAGAAAACCTTGAGCTATCTTGCGTTCACCGGCCGCAATCCGGCTGACTTGGCCTTGATCAAGGCCTATATGCAGGCCCAGCTGATGTGGCGCGATGCCCAGACCCCGGATCCGCAGTATGTGGAAACCATAGAACTTGACTTGTCCCGCGTGGAACGGTGCATGGCCGGGCCTAGAAGGCCGCAGGAACGAGTCAGCTTGGGACGAGTCGCGAAGGCTTTTTTACCCGAGATTCCGGCGCTTGCGCGGGATGGGTATGCCGGTTCGGGCAGACGTGTCCCGGTTCCCGACAGGGATTTTTCGCTTGGGGACGGTGACGTTGTGATGGCGGCCATCACCAGCTGCACTAATACCGCCAATCCCGCCAACATCATTGCGGCCGGTCTGCTGGCGAAGAATGCCGTCGCCCGGGGGCTTGGGTCGAAGTCATGGGTGAAGACGTCTTTCGCGCCAGGTTCCAAGGTGGTGGCCCGGTATCTGCTGCGGGCGAAGCTGCAGGACGCCCTGGATGCGCTGGGTTTCCAGGTGGTCGCGTTCGGTTGTACCACCTGCAATGGAAATTCAGGGCCGCTCGATGAGGCGATTGAGGCGACGATCCGGGAGAAAAGTCTGGTGTCGGTGGCAGTTATTTCAGGCAACCGAAATTTCGAGGGGCGCGTGCATCCCTCGGTGCGCGCGGCTTACCTCGCTTCTCCGCCACTGGTGATCGCCTATGCCATCGCGGGCCGAATCACGTTGGACATGGACAGCGAGCCCTTGGGCACAGACGAAGACGGCCGGCAGGTCTACCTGCGCGATATCTGGCCGTTACCGGAGGAAATCGAAAGCGTCATGCGGAGTTGCCTGACACCGGAACTTTATCGGGAGGGTTATGAAGGTCTGTTTGAGGGCACTGGGGAATGGCGTGAACTTCGAGGGGAAACAACGGCTTTATTTCCCTGGTCTCCGGACAGCACTTTCCTGCGCCGGCCGCCCTTTTTCGATGGAATTTCCCGGGACGTGGCACATTGCCCTGCGTTGCGGGGCATGCGGGCGCTGGCC
>JAHCLD010000094.1 GCA_026125585.1 Burkholderiales bacterium | reverse complement strand
GGCCTCGGAAAAGACGGTGTGGAGCGGGGCGGGGCTGCTCGCGGTCTATTCCGCCGGCCTCGGCATTCCCTTCGTGATCGCCGCCTTCGCCATCGAGCCGTTCGCCGCGTTTCTCGCCCGCTTCAAGCGGCACCTGCATCGCGTCGAGCAGGCGATGGGCGCGCTGCTGGTGTTGACGGGTTTCGCGTTCCTGACCGGCAGCATCACCGAGGTGAGCTTCTGGCTGCTGGAGATGTTCCCGGCGCTCGGCAAGATCGGCTAAACTGGCGGCATGTACCAGCCGCCGCTGTTCCGCGAAGACGACCTTGCGATCCAGCACGACCTGATCCGCGCGCATCCGTTTGGCGCGCTGGTCACGCTTGCCTCGACCGGGCTGGTCGCCAATTCGGTGCCCTTCGTGCTCGATACGACGGCGGGCGAGCGCGGCACGCTGCGCTGCCATGTCGCGCGCGCCAATCCGCTGTGGCGGCAACCACCGGACGGCGAAGTGCTGGCGGTCTTCCATGGGCCGCAGGTTTATGTCACGCCGTCGTGGTATCCGTCCAAGCGCGAACATGGCAAGGTGGTGCCGACTTGGAACTATGCCGTGGTCCATGTCCGCGGCCCGCTGGTGATCCGCGACGACCGCGACTGGTTGCTCGACCTGGTGTCGCGCCTGACCGCCGGGCAGGAATCGCCGATGCCGCAGCCCTGGGCGGTCGGCGACGCCCCGGCGGACTACATCGAGCGCATGCTCGAGGCCATCGTCGGCATCGAAATACCGGTCACCCGCATCGAAGGCAAGTGGAAGGTCAGCCAGAACCGGTCCGAGGCCGACCGCACGGGCGTTGCCGCGGCGCTCGTGCAGTCGGACGATCCGCGGAACCGGGCCATGGCGGCGCTCGTGTCCGGAAAGCGCCCGGTTTGACGCATGCGGAGAGCCTGCGGTAGTCTCTCCCTGCGCCGATTTGAAGAGCAGCTTGCGGGCGCGTTACAAATGCCGCTAAAGCGACGGAAGAACCCGGTCCGCGCTGGCAGGCCGGGTTTTTATTTGACGGAACAGGACCATGAAAAACGGATTCACGACAAGCATTCTGCATTCCGACCTGGAATCGCCGATCGAGCACCATGCGGTGCTCAAGCCGATGCATACCGCCGTGGCCTTCGGCTATCCGGACGCGCGCGACCTGGTGAAGGTGTTCAAGGGCGAGCAGGCCGGTTATGCCTACGGCCGGCAGGGGAATCCCACGACCGCGGCGCTGGAATCGAAAATCAGCAAGATGGAGGACGGCGTCGCGACGGCCTGCTTTTCGACCGGCATGGCGGCGATTTCGTCGGCCTTCATCGCGCTGCTGCACGGCGGCGATCACGTGGTGTCGAGCGCCTTCCTGTTCGGCAACACCAACAGCCTGTTCGGCACGCTCGGGCAGCTCGGCTGCGGCATCAGCTACGTTGATGCCACCCGCGCCGAGAACGTGGAAAAGGCACTGCGGCCCGATACCCGGATGGTGTTCGTCGAAACCATCGCCAATCCGCGCACCCAGGTGGCCGATCTCGCGCGCATCGGCGAGCTGTGCCGGCAGCGCGGCTTGGTCTACGTGGTCGACAACACCATGACCTCGCCGTACGTGTTCCGGCCGAAGCAGGTGCAGGCGAGCCTGGTGGTCAATGCGCTGACCAAGTACATCGGCGGCCACGGCAACGCGCTGGGCGGCGCGGTGACCGACACCGGCCTCTACGACTGGACGTCGTACCCGAACATCTACGACAACTACAAGAACGCCAGGCCGGAGAACTGGGGCATCCTGCAGATCCGCAAGAAGGGCTTGCGCGACGTGGGCGCGACGCTGGCGGCCGAGGCCGCCCACCGGCTGGCGATGGGCGCGGAGACGCTGGCGCTGCGCATGGAGCGCGCGGCGGGCAACGCGCTGCAACTGGCGCGCTTCCTGGCCGGACATCCGAAGGTCACGAAGGTGTATTACCCCGGGCTCGAAGACCATCCGCAGCACCGGCTGGCCGGCGAGCTGTTCCGGAACTACGGCGCATTGATGAGCATCGAGCTGGCCGACGGCCTCGACTGCCTCGATTTCCTGAACCGCCTGAAGCTGGTGATTTCGTCCAGCCACCTGGGCGACAACCGGACGCTGGCGATTCCGGTGGCGCAGACGATCTACTGGGAAATGGGGCCGGCGCGCAGGGCCGAGATGGGCATCGCCGATTCGCTGATCCGCCTGTCGATCGGCATCGAGGACTACGAGGACCTGCTCGGCGATTTCACCCAGGCACTGGCCTGAGCGCGTTCAAAGCGGTATGGGGCGGCAGCCCGAGGCATCGCAGCGCAGGTAGCCGCCGCGTTCGTACCAGTCGTTGAGCACCCAGCGCTCGCAGGCGTGCCCGTCGACCATGTGCAGGTGCCGGGCAGGGCGGTGGGTATGGCCGTGGATCAGCCGCGGGTAGCCGTGCCGGCGCAGCAGGTCCTCCACCGCGGCCGGCGACACGTCCATGATGGTTTCGGTTTTCCGCTGCTTGCTGGCTTCGCTCTGCGCGCGCATGCCGAGCATCTGCTCGCGGCGCGCGGCCAGCGGCTGGGCAAGGAACCGGGCCTGGTTGCCGGGATCGCGCGCGTAGGCGCGGAAATGCTGATAATCGGCGTCGTCCGTGCACAGTGCATCGCCGTGGCTGAGCAGGGTCGGCGTGCCGTAGAGATCGATGAGCAGCGGGTCGTCGAGCAGCGTCGCGCCGCAGCGCTGGGCCAGGGTTTTGCCCATCAGCACGTCGCGGTTGCCGTGCATCAGGAACACGCGGGTGCCGCCCGCGGCCAGCGCGGCGAGGGCGGCGGCGGCCTGCAGGCCCAGCGCGTCGTCGTCATCGTCGCCGGCCCAGTATTCGAAGAGATCGCCGAGGATGTACAGCGCCTGCGCCCGCGGCGCGATGTCGCGCGTGAAGTCGAGGAATTGCGCCGTGATCTGCGGCCGCTCGGGCGCGAGATGCAGGTCGGAGATGAGCAGCGTGTGCATGGGCGGCGGGGCGTCGCCCCGCGGAATCAGGCGACTTCGGCTTTTTCGATGACCACGTCCTCGAGCGGTACGTCCTGGTGCATGCCCTTGCTGCCGGTCTTGACCTTGCGGATCCTGTCGACGACGTCGGTGCCGTCGACGACCCTGCCGAATACGCAGTAGCCCCAGCCCTGCGGCGTCGGCGCAGTATGGTTCAGGAAATCGTTGTCGGCGACGTTGATGAAGAACTGGGCGCTGGCCGAGTGCGGGGCGGAAGTCCGCGCCATCGCGACGGTGTAGGCCTCATTTTTCAGGCCGTTGTCGGCCTCGTTCTGCACCGGCTCGCGGGTCGGCTTCTGTTTCATGCCCGGCCCGAAGCCGCCGCCCTGGATCATGAAGCCGTCGATGACACGGTGGAAAACGGTGTTGTCGTAGTGGCCGTCCTCGACGTACTGGATGAAGTTGGCGACGGTGTCCGGCGCCTTCGCGGCGTCGAGTTCGAGGCTGATGACGCCGTGGCTGGTGTGCAGCTTGATCATGGGGATGTCCTTGAGGGTTTATTTGGCCGCGGATTTCGGCTTGGCCGGAGCGGATTCGAGCACGCGCGCGCTTTCGATGACGATCGGCGTGCGCGGCACGTTCTGGTGCGGGCCCACCGTCGCAGTCGGCACCTTGAGCATGTTTTGCACGACATCCATGCCCGCCGAGACGCGGCCGAACACCGTGTAGCCGTAGCCATCCTCGTCGGGCGACTTGAAGTCGAGGAAATCGTTGTCGGCGACGTTGATGAAGAACTGCGCGGTGGCCGAATGCGGATCCTTGGTGCGGGCCATGGCGACGGTGCCGATGGCGTTGCGCAGGCCGTTGCCGGCCTCGTTGCGGATGGCCGGGCGCGCCGGCTTCTGCTGCAGGTTGCGGGTGAAGCCGCCGCCCTGCGCCATGAAGCCGGGAATGACGCGATGGAACACGGTGCCGTTGTAAAAACCGTCCTTCACGTACTGCAGGAAATTCTCGACGGTTTTCGGCGCATTTTCCGGATACAGGTCGATGACGATGGTGCCCAGCGTGGTTTTCAGTTCGACTTTGGGGGAGGCGGCAAGCGCCGCGGGCGCGAAGGCCAGCGCGATCAGGAGCGTAAACAGGCGGATCATGATTTTATCAATAAAAACAAATAGTTATTTTAATGCGGAGTACGGCGGGACGGCAATCTTCAGGCCGCACCCTCGTGAACGATGCGCCAGTGGCCGTTTTCGCGCTGCCAGTACTGGCGCTTGCGCATCTTATTGCTGATGTTGCTGCTGGCGTAATCCTGGTTGAAGGTCACCACGGCCAGGTTGTCGTTGCCGGGGTAGAGGAACATGCTCACGCCGTCGATGTCAACCTTGATCCAGGACTTGCCCGCGTTGACGCTGCGTTTCTGCCGCGCCCATGCCGCGAGATCCTGCTTTCCGGAGGAAAACTCGCGCGAGTAATGGCGCAGATAGCGCTCGGTGTCGCGGCTCTCCCAGTCGCGGCGCCACTCATTGAGCGAGCGCTGCAGGGATTCACGGGTGGCTTTCGCGGCGCCGGCGTCGACCCAGTCGATGCCCCGGGCGATGATCACCGGGGTCACGCCGACCTGCACCTGTTTGGAAATCGCCAGCAGATCCTCGTTGGTCAGCGCGACGCAGCCGTCGCTGGCCTGCGGCGGCCGGCTGTAGGTGTCGAAGGGCACGCCGTGCAGCCAGATGCCGTGGCCGGTGCGGCCGCGCCGGCGGTCCCATTCGTTCGGATAATTGATCGGGAACGCGCCGTCGCCGTAGAGCGCGCTCAGCGTGCCGTAGGTCCTGCTGAGCTGTTCGCGCGGCAGATTGCCGGTGACATGGTAGACCCCCAGCGGCGTTTTCTTGTCGCCCTCGCGCAGCTTCTCGAAGCCGTTGCGGCCGATGGTCGTGTAGTAGTCGGCGACGTAGCGCGGGGTGCCGTTGTCGTTCTCGAACACGTACAGCGTGTATTTCGAGGCGTCGACGACGAATACGTGCTTCTGGTCGGGCGTCAGCTGCAGCAGGTTGCTCGGCACCCGGTTGACCGGGCGTTCCTGCTGGTGGCGGATCAGGCGCGCGCGCGCTTCCTCGCGCAGGTCGGCGATGCGGTCCGCCGGGGCGTCGGGGGCGGCGCCGATGCCGCTGATCGGCCGCGCCCGGGCCATCAGCAGGTCGCCCTTGACCAGGTGCGCCAGGCGGAAATTGGGATGCTGGTTCAGCACCTTGTCGATTTCGGCGAGCGCGATGTCGAACTGCGCGCCCGCGATCGCGATCAGCGTCTGCGCGAGCAGGGCTTCCGGCGCGTTCAGCGCCGATGACCCGCCCGGGGAGCCGAGCAGGCCGCCGGCGGTCGATGACAGCGGGCGATTGCCCAGCGCGAGCGTGGTGGAGGAAGGCGTCAGCGCGGCGGCGGCGATCGCCGCAGCGAGCGTGCAGGCAACCAGCGGGCGCGTCATCCGCCGACGTTTTCTTCCTGGATCAGCCATTGCCTGCCCGAACGGATCATCACCAGCGTCTTGTTGGCCGAGGCCTTGAAGGTGTCTGAACGGTAATGCTGGCGGAAGGTGACCGTGGCGCGGTTGGCATCGCTGAAGGACACCCTGGCGCCTTCGACCCTGACTTCAATCCTGCGCGGCTTGGCGATGCGCGCCCTGCGTTCGTTTTCCCAGGCTGCGCGCGGCTCGCCGTCCGGCGTCTTGAAGTCCGGCGCGTAGTGCGCGAGGTAGTCGCCGACGTTGTTGGCGGTCCAGGCGGCGGCCCAGGCTTCCACGGTTTTCAGCACGGCATCATTGTCGCCGGCCGGCGCGGCCTTTGCGGCTTCCCTGGCGGGCTCTTTCGCCGGTTCCTTGACCGGTTCCTTCGCGGCGACCGCGGGTGGCGGCGTCGCAGGTACGGCGGGCGTCGCCTGCGGAGGCGGTGTCGCCGCGGGTTTTGCCGCCGCTGCCGGCGGTTTTGCGGTTTCGGTCCGGGCGACCGCCACTTTCGACGGGGGCGGTCCGCCGGTGAACAGATCCTTGATCAGGTTGAGCTTGGTCTGCGCCGCCCGGTTGTTCTTGTCGAGCTGCAGGGCCTTGTCGTAGGCCTGGCTCGCCATCTTGGCGTAGATGTCGCCGAGGTTCTCGTGGGCGGTGGCGTAGCTGGGGTGGGTGCGGATCGCCATTTCCAGCGAAGAGCGCGCCTTGTCGTACTGGCCCTGGGAGGCATAGAGCACGGCGAGGTTGTTGTAGGGCTCGGGCAGTTCCGGGTATTCCTGGGTCAGTTCGGTGAACACCCGGATGGCCTCGGCGGGTTTGTTCTGCTCGGTGAGCAGGATGCCGCGGAGGAAACGGCCGCGCGCGTCCTTGGGGCGGTTTTTCAGGTACTGCTCGACACGCTCCATCGCGCGGTCGGTCTGGCCCTGTTTGAGCAACTGCTGGGCTTCCTGGAGTTCGTCGCCCTGCGCGGGAACGGAGACGGCAAGGCCCATGCAGACTGCGATTGCGGCAAGCCGGGCTGCGGCCGATTTGAAAGTCATCGTGCTATGATCCCAGAGGTTGTTGCGGGGACGGCGGCCATGGTTGGATGGTTAGAGCGGCAGCTATAGCGGCGGCTATTAGTCCTTGAATTTTAGGGATTTTACCAAGAACAAAGGCCAATTCAAATTTCTCTTTTGCGGGGGAACCGCCGACCCCGCGACCCGGATCCGGCAGCGGGGTGCCCCGGCGCCGGCGACAGCTTCTCCCGACCGTTCAAATGCTCAAAATCTACAATACCCTGGCCCGGGACAAGCAGGAATTCAGGCCCATCGAACCCGGCAAGGTCCGCATGTACGTCTGCGGCATGACCGTCTACGATTTCTGCCACCTCGGACATGCCCGGGTGATGGTGATTTTCGATATCGTGCAGCGCTGGCTGCGCGCCTCCGGTTATGACGTCACCTACGTGCGCAACATCACCGACATCGACGACAAGATCATCCGGCGCGCGCAGGAAAACGGCGAGCCGATGACGGCGCTGACCGAACGCTTCATCCGTGCGATGGACGAGGATTCGGCCGCGTTGGGCGTGCAGCGGCCCGACCACGAACCCCGCGCCACGCAGTACGTGCAGGGCATGCTCGAGATGATCACCACGCTGCAGGATCGCGGCTACGCCTATCAGGCGGCCGACGGCGACGTGAACTACGCGGTGCGCAAGTTCGAGGGCTACGGCAAGCTGTCGGGCAAATCGCTGGAAGACCTGCGTGCCGGCGAGCGCGTCGCGGTCGATGCCGCCAAGCAGGATCCGCTGGATTTCGTGCTGTGGAAGCGCGCCAAGGCCGGCGAGCCGGCGTGGGAGTCGCCGTGGGGGGCCGGCCGTCCCGGCTGGCACATCGAATGCTCGGTGATGTCGGGCGCGCTGCTCGGCAGGCAGTTCGACATCCACGGCGGCGGGCAGGACCTGCAGTTCCCGCACCACGAGAACGAAATCGCCCAGTCCGAGGGCGCACACGGCTGCACCTTCGTCAATTACTGGATGCACAACGGCTTCGTCCGCGTCGACAACGAAAAAATGTCGAAGTCGCTGGGCAACTTTTTCACGGTGCGCGAGATTCTCGCGAAATACGACGCCGAGGTCGTGCGCTTTTTCATCATCCGCGCGCAGTACCGCAGCCCGCTGAATTATTCGGACGCGCATCTCGACGATGCGAAGCAGGGACTGACCCGGCTGTACACGGCGCTCAGGGGCGTTGCCGCGGAAGCCGGCGGGGTCGACTGGAGCAATGCGCACGCCGCGCGGTTCAAGGCGGCGATGGACGACGATTTCAACACGCCGGAGGCGGTGGCGGTGCTGTTCGATCTGGCCAACGAGGTCAACCGTGGCGGATCGGCCGCCGACGCCTCGCTGCTGAAATCGCTGGCCGCGCAGCTCGGCCTGCTGCAGCGCGATCCGGCGGCGTTCCTGCAGGCCGGGCCGGCGCAGGGCGACTGGACGCCGGAGCGCATCGGGGCCGCGATTGCCGCGCGCGCCGAAGCCAAGAAATCGAAGCAGTTTGCCGAGGCCGACCGCATCCGTGACGAACTGAAGGCGGCGGGCGTCGTGCTCGAGGACGGCGCGTCCGGCACGACTTGGCGCCGGTCGTGATATTTACAATCCGCAGCGGGCAGCCGGCGGAGAGGCCGGCCTCCCATTTCATTCCATCAGCAAAGCAAAGGAACCGTCCGTGACCCGTATCGCCTCCGTCAAGGCCCATGCCATTTCCGCCAGGCTCAAACACACGCTGTGGACCGCGCACGAGGAGCTGCACAGTTCCAGCGCGGTGCTGGTCGAGATCAAGACCGACGACGGGCTGACCGGCATCGGCCAGATTCACGGATCGCCGCTGAAGCAGATCTGCGAATACGTGGAAAAGCTGGAGGAGGTGATCAAGGGCATGAGCGCCACGGAACAGGTGGCGGTCTGGGAAAAACTGCTGTCGCTGACGTCACCCCGGCCGACCGGCATGGGCGGACGCGACGGCCTGCCGCAACCGATGCCGCGCGGCGACCGGCCGCAGATCATGGCGGCGATCGGCGGCATCGACCTCGCGCTGTGGGACATCAAGGGCAAGGCCTTCAACGTGCCGGTGTGGAAGCTGCTGGGCGGCGAGGGCAAGCCGCTGTTCACCTACGCCACCGGCGGATATTACGAACTCGACGCGCCGCTGCACGCCTGCGCGAAGGAACTGGAGACCTTCGTCAGGAACGGCTACCGCGCGGTGAAGCTGAAGACCGCCGGCCTGAGCATCGAAAAGGAGATCGAGCGCGTCAAGGCGACGCGCTCCGCGATCGGCAAGGACGTGCTGCTGATGCTCGACATGAACGCGGCCTACGACCTCGAAGACTGCATCCGTTACGCGCACGCCGTCGAGCCGTACGACATCTACTGGCTGGAGGAACCGCTGCACTGGTACCTGCAGCCGGCCGACTTCGCGGTGCTGGCGAAAAACACGGTGATTCCGCTGGCCCACGGCGAGCGCGAGATGACGCGCTTCACCGCGCGCGATTTCATCACCAGCGGTGCCCTCGGCTTCATGCAGTTCGACTCGACGCGTTTCGCGGGATTCACCGAGTCGCTGCGTGTCAGCCATTTCGCCGAGCAGCACGGCGTGCGTATTGCGCCGCACCTGGTGCCGGAGGTGCACGCTCACCTGGTGTCGGCCTTCCCGCGGCTGGGTTTCGGCGTGGAATCGCACGGCAACGC
>JAHCLD010000093.1 GCA_026125585.1 Burkholderiales bacterium | reverse complement strand
CCAGTCGGGGAAATGGTCGGGCTGGATCATGTCCGGCGACAGCTGGTTGCCGGTGGTGATCAGCTTCAGCATCACCCGGCCGAAGGGCCGCAGCACGTCCTTCGCCGACTGGAAACCGTGCCTGATCGCCACCTCGCGCATGATCGCGACCAGCCCGCCGGGGGAATTCTTGAACGGGCAGCGCGCGGCGCAGGTCATGCACTGCGCGCAGGCCCAGATCTTCTCCTGCATCGCGTCGTAGATCTGCTCGACGTTCTCCGTCCACAGCAGTTGCACGATCTCGCGCGGGCTGTAGTCGTAGAAATGCGCCGAGGGACAGGTCGCGGTGCAGATGCCGCAGTTCAGGCAGCCGTTCAGTTCATGGTCATAGCGGATATCGCTCTTGATATCCTCGAACACTTCGCGCATTTCCGCGTAGGTCGCCATGGCTGAACGTGTTTCCCGCGGTCCGCTATTTCTTTTTCATGAAAAAGGTGAATTCCTTGTCCGCGGCGTCCGAGGACAGCAGTTCGTTGCCGGTCTGCCTAGCGAAGGCCTGGAAATCCTTCACCGAACCCGGGTCGGTGGCCATGATTTTCAGCACCTGGCCGGCGGTCATGTCGGTCAGCGCCTTCTTCGTGCGCAGGATCGGCAGCGGACAGTTCAGGCCGCGCGCGTCGAGTTCCTTGTCAAACTGCATGTTGGTTTTGCCTCATGTAAATTAGTGTAACATTGAAATCTAATATATGTGCATTTCACGGATGCCGCAATTCCGCATTGCAGGCGCATCCGCTGACTGGATTATAGACTTGCGATGCAGGGCGTCCGCAGCCATTGCGGCCGACAGAATGTGGATGGCGCAACGCAGCAAACCGCGACACGGCAAACAACACATGGCGGGCCACGATGGATAAATCCGATTTTCAGGCACACACCCGCTACACCGTCACCTGGCAGCGGCCCGGCGGGCGGGCGGTTCCGGCAAGTTTCTACGTGCACCGGACGCACAACAGCGGGATGATCGTCCGTTTCTCCGGAGCGGACGCGGCCCTGCGCAAGATCGCTTATGCGGAAGTGCTGCGGATCGTCACCGCCGAGGCCGTTCCGCCGGAGCAGCAACGCAGCATTCCCGCGGCGCTGCTCGACGAAAAAACCTGGCGCGACCGCAGCGAGATGATGCACTACGCGTCATCGCCGTCGCGGGGCAAGTAAACCCGGCTTCAGGCCGGGGTGGCCGTCGCCCTTTTCTTCAGCAGTTCGCGCAGCTCCTTGTTGCGCGCCTGCAGCTCGCGCGCCAGCTGCACGGCCACCATGTACTGCAGATGGTGCGCGACCGGCGGCGCCAGTTCGTAGAGTTTGAGGAAGTCCGGGCGCGACAGCGCGGCCACCGTCACCGCCTCCTTTGCCACCGAGGTCCAGCCCGCGGGCATGTTCTCGATCAGCGACAGCAGGCCGAAAATCTCGCCGGCATGCAGGTCGCGCGCCTCGTCCAGTTCGCCGGTCACCTCGTGGATGCGCGAAGTCCGGATGGCGCCTTCCATCAACAGGTACATGGCATCGCCCTGCGCGCCCTGGGTAATGAGCCGGTGATCCGCCGGATGCGATGACACCGCCATCAGGCCGGCCAGCGCATCGACATGGGCGCCGGTGAAACTCTCGAAGGCCGGCAGCGTCTTGAGGAATTGTTTGATGTCCATCGGCGGCAGTCTCTAGGTTCCGGGCACGCGGTCGAAGAAGGATTTGATCCAGTTTTTGCCGCGGATCGTCGGCGAATCGTCCGCCGGAGGTTCCTGGGGCGGCGGCGCGCCGTCCCTGAGATCCGCGAACGACTTGACCGAAGCGCGCAGGCGGTCGGCCAGCATGTCGACGAAATGTTCCAGCAGCACGCTGGCCACCGCGTAATTGGTCGCGATCAGGTCCTCGAAGGCCTGGTGGCGCAGCCGCAGCATCTTCACCGGCGTCAGCGCGGTGACCGTGGAGCTTGCGCTCTGCTCGCCGCTCAGCACCGACACCTCGCCCAGCACCTCCCCCGGGCCGATGACACCGAGCTTGATCGCCTTGCCGTTCTCCTCGACGCTGATCGACACCTCGCCGTCGAGGATCAGGTACAGCGAATCCACCGGCATGCGGTCGCGGATAACCACGCGGTTCGCCGGCAACTCCAGGCGCGAAGTGGCCGCCAGCAGCCTGTCGACGTTTTCCGGGCCGAGGGCCTGCGCCCACTGCGAAAACCGTTTTTCGAACTCTTCTTTCATTGTATGCATCCCCGTGCCTGAAGCCGCTGCGGGGCCCGCAGCGGCGCATGCCGTCTTGGCAACCCTACCATACAACCGTGCCGCGGAATAATGAAAAACTGCCGCTTCGGCAAGGGCAATTCATGTTCCGCTAATACAATGCGCGCCCTCGACCGGACACCCGGATGAAGGCTAAAATCCGGACACCCTCATCCATGACCGGACTCCGCATGAAACGGACAGTAGTCTCGCTGCTGGCAGGCTTTTGTTTCGCGTTTGCAACCGCCGCCCAGGCCACCCTCGAACAGGGCCTGAATGCCTATCGGAAAGGGGATTACGTCGCAGCCCTGAAACTGTGGCAGCCGCTGGCCGCCAAGGGCGATCCCGACGCGCAGAACAATCTCGGCGTGCTCTACGAAAAGGGACAGGGCGTGGAACGCAGCTTCGTCGAAGCGGTGAACTGGTACCGGCGGGCGGCGGAACAGAATCATGCCCAGGCCCAGAACAATGTCGGCGTCATGTACGAAAAAGGCCTGGGAGTGAAACCCGACGCGAAAGAGGCCGCCGGCTGGTACCGCAAGGCCGCGGAGCGCGGCAACCCCAATGCGCAGAACAACCTCGGCGTCCTTTATTTCGGCGGCCGCGGCGTGCCCCAGGACTACACGCAGGCGATGCAGTGGTACCGCAAGGCCGCGGCGAAGAACAACACCAACGCGATGAACAATATCGGCGTGCTCTACGAGCGCGGGCTCGGGGTGGCGCAGAGCTTCACCCAAGCGGCGCAGTGGTACCGCCAGGCGGCCGAACGCGGCCAGCCGCAGGCCCAGAACAACCTCGGCGTGCTCTACGAAAAGGGACAGGGCGTGCCGCAGGACATGAATGTCGCCCTCAACTGGTACCGCAGCGCCGCCGAACAGGGGCATGCGCAGGCGCAGAACAACCTCGGCGTGCTCTACGGCAGCGGCCGCGGCGTGCCGGCGGACATGGCGCAGGCCTATGTCTGGTTCAGCCTCGCCGCGGCCCGCGGAAACGTCGATGCCGCCAACAACCGCGAGGCCGCGGATCGCCGACTGACGCCGGAACAGCGGGAGCAGGCGCAAAAAGCCGTGCAGGCATGGAAACCGAAGCTCGCCGCTAGTCGCTGAGTCCGGCGCTCTTGCCGCAGCGCCTCGGAACGACGCGGCATACAGGGGTACAAGGGGAAAACAACAAGTTGTTGCCGCAGCGCGTCCTGATCCGCAATTCCCATGTCCTGCGCGCCGCGGCGCTGGCGGCGGCATTCTGCGCGCCGCTGCAGGCGCGGGCCCAGGCCGCGATCACGCCGGGCGCCGTGCTCGACACCGTCCCCGACCGCAAACCCGCGCTGCCGCCGACCCCGGCGGAAGTCATTTTCCCGGCCAGCCGCCCCGATGCGGTGCACGACCCCTCGGCGCCGCGGTTCACAGTCAATGCCTTCACCTTCGTCGGCAACACGGTCTACACCGAACGGCAGCTCAAGCAGCTCACCGAGCGCTTCATCGACCTGCAGCTGAACCTCTATGACCTGAACCGCGCCGCGGACACCGTGACCCGGCTCTACCGCGAGACCGGTTTTCCGATCTCGCGCGCGATCATCCCGGCGCAGAAGGTCGAGAACGGCATCGTGCGCATCGAAGTCATCGAGGGCCGGCTCGCCAACATCAGCATCGTCGGCAACGACCGCTACTCCAGCGAGCTGATCGGGGCGCGCACCGGCAGCCTGCCCAAAAACGAGCTGGTCACCGTGCCGCGACTCGAGCGCAGCCTGCTGCTGATGAACGACCTGCCCGGCCTGTCGGCGCGGGCGACGCTGGCGCCGGGCGCCGACTACGGCACCACCGACATGGTGATCCGCACCGAGGAAAAACCGCTCGCCGGCACGATCTCGTTCGACAACCACGGCCGCCGCGAGACCGGCGAGACCCGCGTCGATGCCGCGCTCGACCTCAACAATCCGCTGGGCATCGGCGACCAGTTGAGCCTGCGCGTCATCAACACCCGGCATGACCTGCTGTCCTTCGGCCGCATCGGCTACAGCCTGCCGGTGTCGAACGAAGGCACACGCCTCGGCGCCACCTATTCAAAGGTGCGCTACGACATCGGCGGCGAATTTGCCGCGCTGGGCATTTCCGGCGAAGTCACCAACGCCGAGCTGGTGCTGACCCACCCGTACGTACGCAGCCGCGCCCGCAACCTGGTGTTCGGCATCGGTCTGCGCAACACCAAAACCGCGCAGACCACGCTGGGCATCCCGACCGCCGACACCAGCATCGACCTGCTCAGCCTGACGGTGCTCGGCAACTGGGTGCATGCGGACTCCGCGACCACCAGCGCGACACTGGTGCTGTCAGGCAACGGCAAGGACAATCCGGGCAATCGCCAGGATGCGCAACGCGCCAAGGCCGACATCGACGTCAGCCACCTGCGCGCGGCCTCGAAGAACTGGGACCTCTACCTGCGCGGCAACTGGGTGTTCTCCAGCGGCGCGCTGCCCGACACCGAAAAATTCTCGCTCGGCGGCCCCGGCAGCGTGCGCGGCTACCGTCCTTCCGACCTGCGCGGCGAGACCGGCTGGGTTGCCACCGGCGAACTGCGCCGCCAGTTCGTCGCCGTCAACACCGTGGGCGTGTTCAACATGTTCTACGACTGGGGCGCGATCAAGGCCGACGGCTTCACCCGCTATGACACGCTGCGCAGCGCCGGCTTCGGCGTCAGCGTGTTTCCGCACAAGCACCTGCGCGCCAAGGTGGAATACGCCCATCCGAGGAGCGACCGCATTTCGGGCGACGGCAAGCGCGGCCGGCTGTGGTTCACGCTGACCGGCAGCTTCTGACGGGCGTTTTTGTAAGTACTTGATTATATTGATATTTTTATCTGAATACCGGGAATTGTTCCTGTGACTCTTGCGACCGCCCTGTATATACTCGGCCATACCCTCACGGCCCGGATGTGAACGCGAACCACCCGTGACTGCCCACCGAACACCACGCCGTTTCCCCGGACGCCCGATGCGCGGCCTGCGACTGGCGCCGATGCCTGCGGCACTGGCCGCCATCGGTTTCTGCAGCATGCTGCTGCCCGGCCTGCCGGCGCAGGCCCAGCAACTGCCCACCGGCGGCAACGTCGTCAGCGGCAGCGCCGCCATCCACAATCCCTCGCCCACGCAGCAGGTCATCACCCAGGGCAGCGACAAGGCGATCATCAACTGGCAGGGCTTCTCGATCGGCCAGGGCCACGGCGTGCAGTTCGTGCAGCCGGGCAGCGGTTCCGTGGTGCTCAACCGCGTCGTCGGCAGCGACCCCTCGGCGATCTTCGGCAGCCTGTCGGCCAACGGCCGCGTATTCCTGGTCAATCCGCAGGGCATCTTCTTCAGCCCGACGGCAAGCCTCGACGTCGGCGGCCTGGTCGCCTCGACGCTGAACATCCGCAACGACGATTTCCTCGCCGGGCGCTACATCTTCAGCCGCGACCCCGGCGCGCCGGCCGGCGCCTCGGTCATCAACGAAGGCCTGATCCGCGCCCGCGACAACGGCTATGTCGTGCTCGCGGGCGACTACGCCGCCAACCGCGGTGTGATCGAGGCCCGGCTCGGCACCGTGGCGCTCGCCTCCGGCGCACAGGTCACGCTCGACATGCAGGGCGACAGCCTGATCAATCTCGCGGTCAATGAAAAAACCGTCTCCGAACTCGCCGGCGTCGCCAACAGCGGCGAACTGAACGCCGAAGGCGGCCGCGTGATGATGACCGCGGCGGTCGCCCGCGACCTCGCTGGCACCGTGGTCAACAACACCGGCGTGGTCCGCGCCCGCGGCACCGTCGAAAAGGACGGCGCGATCTACCTCGTCGGCGACGGCGGCGACGTCAGTTCCAGCGGCAGCCTCGATGCCGGCGGCAGGCGCGGCGGCGGCGTCACGGTGCAATCGAAAACCGGAACGACCCTCGTCTCGGGCGCCATCGACGCCACCGGCAGCGCCGGCAAGGGCGGCAATGTGCAGGTGCTCGGACAGAATGCCGGCGTCACCGGCCATGCGGTGATCGACGCCTCGGGCACGAGCGGCGGCGGCAGCGTGCTGATCGGCGGCGACTACCAGGGCGGCAACGCCGCGGTGCAAAACGCGCAACGTACTTACGTCGGCACCGACGCCGTGATCCGCGCCGACGCGACGCAGAACGGCGACGGCGGCAGGGTCATCGTCTGGGCCGACGACGTCACCCGCCATTACGGCACGATTTCGGCGCGCGGCGGCGCGCAGGGCGGCAACGGCGGCTTCGCCGAAGTGTCGGGCAAGGAATCGCTGGTGTTCAACGGCACGGTCGACCTGCGCGCGCCGCAGGGTGACACGGGCACGCTGCTGCTCGACCCGAAGAACATCCGGATCACCGCAGGCGGCGGTGACGTCGTGGCCACCAACGATGCGTTCGCGGACAACCCGGCGGGCACGTCCGAACTGAGCGCGGCCAACGTCGTCGCCGCGATGAACGGCGCCAACCTGATCCTGCAGGCCAACAACGACATCACGGTTGAAACCGATGTCAACGTCGCCGGCGGCGCAGGCACGGCCGGCCAGGACCTGACACTGCAGGCCGGGCGTCACATCATTCTGGCAAGCGCCCCCGATACCGCCACGCCGGCGAACAGCAGCGGCGCCGTCACCATCACGATGAACGGCGGCGATTTTTCAGCCACGACCAACGTCAACACGACGGACGCGCCCGGCTTTCTGTCCGCCAATCGCGACCCTGGTGCCGCCCAGTTCTTCATGGCGAGCGGCTCCGCGATCACGGGCGCAAACAGCGTCACGATTGCCGCCGGCAACAACGCCAACCCCTCGCTGAACGCCAACAGCGGCGCCTTCAACATCGGAGCCGTCAGCACGACCGGCGGCGCCATCAACATCTCCGCCTTCAACAACGTCAACCTGAACGGCGCGCTGAACAGCGGCGGCGGCGCGGTCAACGTCACCGCCGACGGCGACCTGAACGTCACCGCCACGGGTTCGATATCCGCGGGCGCCGGCACCGCAACGCTGAAAACCACCGAGGCGCTGAACGCCGACGCCAGCATCAACCTCGCCGGCAACATCAGTGCCGCCAAGGTCGTGCTGAATTCGGCCGATGCAATCACGCAGACCACCGGCGGCATCACGGCGGCCCAGCTGCGGGTCATGGCCGCGTCGGGCTCGGCGGACGATGCGGTCGACCTCTCCGGCAACAACAATGTCGGCACGCTGGCCGCGGCCAAGAGCGACACCGCCGCCGGCACCGGCGGCATCTCAAGCCTCACGTTCAACAACGGCGCCAACACGCTGACCGTCGGCACCGTCGATGCGGTCTCCGGCATCACGGCAATCCCGGCACCGCCGGCCACCGGCCGCGTCACCCTCACCGCCCGCGACCTGGTCATCAACGAAGCGATCACCACCGGCAGCGGCACCGGCGTCGTCACGCTGCAGCCCGATCTCAACACCAACGTCAGCATCGGCGGCGCCGGGGGCTTCAACCTGACCCAGGCGGAACTCAATCTGGTCACCACCGGCGCGCTGCGGGTCGGCCGCACCGACGGCACCGGCAGCCTAGCCGTCGGCGGCGGCGCGGCGATCACCAACGGCAGCAACTGGAGCACGCTGATCCTGCGCGCCGGCAGCGGCGGCATCAGCCAGACCCAGGCCCTGACCGTCACCAATCTCGGCGTCGAGTCCACCGGCAATGTCACGCTGACCGATGCAGCCAATGCCGTCCAGACCTTTGCCGCCGATCTGGGCCTCGGCGGCACCGGGACGGGCATTCTGCAGTACCGGGAACTGGACAGCCTGACCGTCGGCCGGGTCGGCGTCGATGGCAGCAACAATCCGATCGCCGGCGTCACCGTCAGCGGCATCGCCACCAACAATACCAATGCCACGCTGACCACCGGCGATGCCGTCACCATCAACCGGGACATCGATGTCGGCACCGGCGTGCTGACGCTGGACGTCACGCAGAACGGGGCGACCCAGGGTCCGGGTTCGGCAATCACGACCACGGGCGCCGGGGGTGTGCGGCTGCTGGGCGCCGGCAACTTCAACCTGAACCAGAACAACGACGTCGCCAATCTCGCGGCGAACATCAACGGATCACTGACCTTCCGCAACACTTCGGCGACGACCACGCTGACGGTCGGCAGCGTCGGCGGCACGAACGGCATCACGACTGGCGGCTCCGCGCTGACGCTGATCGCGGACGAGATGGCCTTCACCCAGAACATCAACACCGGTGCGGGCTCGGTGACGCTGACCTCGAACGACGCCGCGCGGGTCATCAGCCTCGGCACCGGCACCGCCGGCCTGAATTTTTCCGATGCCACCCTCGAGCGCGTCGTAACCTCGGGACAACTGACGATCGGCGACAACGCCCATACCGGCGCCATCACGGTATCCGGCGAAACGGTCAATCCCAGCAACGCCACCGGCGGCATCGTGCTGCGCAACCGCGACGGCGGCATCAACATCAACAGCACGCTGCAGGCGGCGGGCGGGGCAACATCCTCGATCATGCTCATCGCCGACGGCAACGATCCGGAAAACGCGGCCGGCGGCACGATCACCCAGGGCGCGGGCGGCGGTCTCGTCGCCAACACGCTGACGACGCAGTCCAAGGGCGGCACGACGCTCAACACGATTGCCGGCAACACCGTCAGCAACTTCTCGGCCTTCGAATCCGGCGGCGGCAACGTCCAGTTCGCCAATACCGGCAACCTGACCGTCAGCGGCGTCGGCCTCGGCACCAACGACAACGTCGGCAGCATCACGATCGACACCACCGGCACGCTGTCGACCAGCGGACTGATCACCACGCACGCGACGAACAGCAACGTGACCCTGTCCGCGGGCGGCGCGATGACGCTGGGCCAGGACATCAACCCCGGCAGCGGCGGCACGCTGACCCTGAGTTCGAGCAGCGCCGTGACGATGAGCGGCAAGGTCGTCTCGAACGCCAACAGCGGCGGCGG
>JAHCLD010000092.1 GCA_026125585.1 Burkholderiales bacterium | reverse complement strand
ATGGACCATCAGCAGGTTGGCGCTGGAGGCGAACACGGCGACCGGGATGAAGTCCCTGACCGGGTCGTAGTTGAGCTTGGGATAGAGCGTCGCGTTGACGCCGAGCGCCGCAGAGCTGAGAAACAGCGTGTAGCCGTCGGCCGGCTGGCGCACGATGAATTCGGCGGCGATGTTCTGCGCCTGGCCGGCGCGGTTCTCGACGATGACCTGCTGGCCAAGCGCCTCGGCGATCCGTGGCGCGATCAGGCGGCCCATGATATCGCTGCCGCCGCCGGGCGCGTAACCGACGATCATGCGAATGGGCTTCGAGGGATATTTTGCATCCTGCGCCTGCGCCAGGCCGCCACAGGCCAGCGCCGCGCCCAGCACGACGGAAATCATTCCACGGTTCATGTCTTCTCCATCCGGTTTGTAAACGGTTGATTTTTATGCTTGCCGTGGCGCAACCGGAATCCAGCGGAATCCGCTGATAGTTGCCGCCACGGCCATTATGGCCCATGACGATGCCACCGTCGCAAGCGGAATGCAAAAGCTGCAAACCGCCATGCAAACCGTTTTCAAAAATCCATTTCGTGGTGTTTGACTGGCGGACGGCGGATATGGTCACATGAAGATCAAAGCTGCAGTCGTCGCTCCCAATACAGAAACCCGGAGGAGGTCGGTATGGGATTCACGAAAGCCGTCACGGCCGGTCTGCTCGCCGCTGTCATCACATCCACGGCCCTTGCGCAAAATTACCCGCAGCGCCCGATCCGCGCCGTGGTGCCCTATGTCGCCGGCGCCTCGTACGACACCATCATGCGCATCGTCGGCGAGGCCATCGGAGAATCGATGAAACAGCCGGTGGTGGTCGAAAACCGCCCCGGCGCCAGCGCGATCATCGGCGCCGACATGATCGCCAAGGCGACGCCCGACGGCTACACCATCGGCATGCTCGGCGACAACCACACCATCCTGGCCGCGGTGAACCGCAAGACGCCGTACGACATTTTCCGGGATTTCGCACCGCTGATGCGCGTGGCCTCGCTCGACAATGTCATCGTCGTGCACCCCTCGATGCCGGCGACGTCGCTGCAGCAGCTGATCGGCCTGCTCAAGTCCAGCCCGGGCAAGTACCGCTACGGCTCGGGCGGCGTCGGCGGTTCGACCCACCTCGCCGGCGCGCGCTTCGGCCAGATGGCCGGCGTCGACATCCAGCACGTGCCGTACAAGGGCGGCGGCCTCGCGGTCACCGGCCTGCTCGGCAACGAAGTGCATATGATGGTCGTCAACATGATCTCGGCGAAACCGCAGGTGCAGTCCGGCCGCATGCGCGCGCTGGCGGTGGCCGCGCCGAAACGCTCTTCCCATCTGCCCAACTTGCAGACCGCGGCCGAGGCCGGACTGCCGGGCCTCGAGGTTTCGCAGTTTTACGCGATGGTCGCGCCGGTCGGAATGCCGCAGCGCATCCTCTCCCGGCTCGAAACCGAACTGCGGCGCGCGACCGGGCTGGCCGACGTGCGGAAAAAATTCGACAACCAGGGTGCGGATGCCTACGCCGAAACACCGGCGGAACTGACGGCATTCCTGAAAGCCAATATCGCCGGTTACCGCGAAGCCGCCAGGGCCGCGGGCATCAAACCGGACTGAGCGCGGAAGAACAGCCATGGGCGGCCAGACCATCCCCGCATCCGCGCTGTCGGTGCAACCGGTAAACGAACGGCTCGGCGCTGAAATCCGCGGCGTCGATCTGTCGGCGCCGCCGGATGAGCGGACCTTCGCCGCGATCCTGCAGGCGCTGCACCGCCACGGCGTGATTTTCTTCCGCGGCCAGAAGCTGACTCCGGACCAGCTCGCCGCCTTCAGCCGCTGCTTCGGCGAACTCGACATCCACCACATGACCGAACACGTGTTCCCGCATCTGCCGCAGGTGCGCGTGCTGTCGAACGTCAAAAAGGACGGCGTGTCGATCGGCATCACCAAGGGAGGCATGCACTGGCATTCCGATCTTTCGTACAAGCCGCAGCCGGCGCTGGTCACGCTGCTCTATGCCGTCGAGTGCCCGCCGACCGGCGCCGACACCCAGTTCGCCGACATGTATTCGGCCTTTGAAGACCTGCCCGGGGCAAAACGCAAAACATTGCAGGCATTGCGCGCCGTGCACGACCGCAACTACCGTTATTCGGCGCTGTATCCGGGCCGACCGCCGCTGACCCCGGAACAGGTCGCCAAGGTGCCGCCGGTCGAACATCCGCTGGTGCGCGTGCATCCGGCCACCGGACGCCCGGCGCTGTTCGTCGCCAAGGACGTGGTCTCCCGCATCACCGGCATGCCGGAAGCGGAGTCGCGGGCGCTGATCGATGAACTCGAGGCCTTCGCCACGCGCCCCGACCGCGTCTACTCCCATCAATGGCGGCCCGGCGACCTCGTGGTCTGGGACAACCGCTGCACGCTGCACCGGGCGACGCCCTACGATCCGCAGTACCGGCGCACGCTTTACCGCACACAGGTCAGGGGCGAGGCGCCGGTCCCCATGACCTCCTGAAAGAAAAAGCACACGATGACGGTCTCCGCGTACCCGCCGATCACCAGCCCCGACGCCTGGGTCGGCCCGGAAATCCAGCACGACCCGGCCTGGATCTGCCGCCTCGACGAATCCGACATCGCCGAGATCGACGCCGCCCTCGCCAGCGCCAAACGCGGCGGCCTGCGTATCCCCTTCGAATCCCCGGCCTTTCCTCTGCCGCGGTTGCGGGCAAGGCTCGACGGCATCCTCGACGAAATCGAGAACGGCCGCGGCTTCAAGCTGATCCGCGGCATTCCCCGCGGGCGCTACAGCGACGGCGAATGCGAACTGATCTACTGGGGCATCGCCAGCCATTTCGGCACGCCGGTGTCGCAGAATGCGCGCGGCCACCTGCTCGGCCATGTCCGCGACGAAGGGCGCCAGCTCGAAGATCCCAATGCCCGTGCCTACCAGACCAGCCGGCGCATGGATTTCCATACCGACATGCTGCCGATCGACATGCTCGGCCTGTTCTGCCTGCGCACCGCGAAGTCCGGCGGCGCCAGCAAGCTGACCAGCGCGCTGACCATCCACAACGTGCTGCGTGAGGAGCGCCCCGACCTGCTGGAGGCGCTCTACGGCCTGTTCCACCTCGACTGGCGCGGCGAGGAACCGGCCGGCGAGAACCCCTGGTTCAGCATCCCGATGTTCAGCGAATGCCGGGGCCGGATCACTGCGCGTATCTGCAGCCTGGCGTATTACGAATCCGCGGCGCGTTTCGGCGAGCAGTACCGGCTGACGGCGTTGCAGCGCGAAGCGCTGCTCGCGGTGCAGGAAATCGCCAACCGCCCGGAACTGATGCTGACCATGGATTTCCAGGAAGGCGACATCCAGCTGATCAACAACCACACGATGATGCACGCGCGCGAGGCCTACGAGGATCACCCGGAACCGGAGCGCCAGCGCCATTTGCTGCGGATGTGGATCGCGGTGCCGGACGGCAGGCGCCGGCCGCTCGCCGATGCGCTGGCAGACCGTTACCGCTGGGTGCAGCGTGGCGGCATTCCGGCAAAAAGCCGGGCCGCCGCCTGAACCCGCAAGGATTCGACACCACCGGAGGAACCATGAACCTGCGCGCAACACTGTCCTGCCTGCTCGCGGCCGCGGCGGCGTCCGTTCTTGCCCCCGCACAGGCACAGCCCTACCCGGCAAAGCCGGTCCGCATCGTCGTGCCCTTCCCGGCCGGCGGCAACGCCGACATCTTTGCGCGTGCCTTCGCGCAAAAGCTGGGCGATGCCTGGAAACAGACGCCGATCGTGGACAACCGCGCCGGCGCCGCCGGCATCATCGGCACCCAGTTCGTCGCGAAATCCCCCGCCGACGGTTACACGCTGCTGTTCGGCACCACCGGCACCCACACCACCAACCCGGCGGTCTACGCGAAGCTGCCCTACGACCCGGTGAAGGATTTCGCGCCGGTCAGCAATTTCGCCGACTCGCCCTTCCTGCTGGTGGTGCACCCCTCGGTGCCGGCGAACACGCTGCAGGGCCTGGTCACGCTGGCGAAGTCGCGCCCGGGACAGCTCGATTACGCCTCTTTCGGCACCGGCAGTTCGGCCCACCTCGCCAGCGAGATGCTGCGCACGACGGCGGGCATCAATATCGTGCACGTCGCCTACAAGGGCGGCCCGCCCGCGGTCACCGACCTCGTCGGCGGCCATGTGTCGCTGATGTTCAATTCGCTGCCCGCCGTGCTGCCGCTGGTGAAGGCCGAACGGCTGCGCGCGCTGGCCGTGGCCTCGGCGAAACGCGCGCCGACGCTGCCCGGATTGCCGACTTTCGCCGAAGCCGGTTACGACGGATTCGAGGCGGGCTCCTGGTACGGCATTCTTGCGCCGGCCGGCACGCCGCGCGAGGCGATCACCCGGCTGCACGCGGAAACCGTGCGCATGCTGGCGTTGCCCGACATCCGGCAGAAACTCGCCACCGAAGGCGCCGAGGCCATCGGCAATTCGCCGGAGGAATTCGCCGCGCAGATCCGGCGCGACATGGCGCGCTGGGCCAAAGTGGCGCGCGAGGCGAATATTCCGCAGCAGTGACGGCAGGCCCTCAGCGCGGCGCCGACCCGTCCACCCACGCGGCCAGATCGTCGAGGATGCCGGTGACGGCAACGCCGAAAGCCTGCACGGCGCCCGGCGCGTCATGGGTCGGCGCCGGCACCGTGCGCTCGAAACTGCGCCGCGCCAGCAGCGCCCGCCGCAGCGGATCGGTCAACTCCGCCGTCACCACCACGCGCACGCTTCCGGGTGCGGTGGAAGCATCATGATAAAACTCGGCGAGATGCGTGCCGAGGATGACATCGCCCCGGACCCCGCTGACCGCCGTGGCCACCGCCCTGAACGATCCCGTGCTTTCCATGCGCGCGACCAGCAATTCGGTGAAGCGCCGGCCGGGACGTTCGGTCCAGGCATGAAACTGGTAATAGGCACGCTGGCCGGGAACCCGGCTGTAGACGATGTCCGGTGATTCGTAGAATTCCGACACGGTGGCCGGCATGACGAGCAGCGTCGCCGCGCGCGCGGCGACGGCCGTCCTTGCAGCAGCGCCCGCCCCGGCCTCAAGCACGTAATGGCGCCGGGTTTCCTGCGGCCCCAGCGACGCACAACCGGCAAGGACCATCATCATCGCGGCCAGCGCCGCAAACGACCTTCTCATTTTGCTCTCTCCCCCGGCCCGAGGGCGGATTCCGCCGGGCCGAACAGCGCGCGCGACGGATCCCCCAGCCTGCGTGCCGCCGCGCCCAGCGCGTCCGCCGTGGTCCGCAGTTCCTGCGCGGTCACCCGCAGTTCGACATTGCCGTCAGCCAGCAATGCATCCATCCGCCCCGACAGTTTCCCGACATCGGCGCTCATCCGGGCCACCGCCGCGGCAATGTCGCGCACCGCCACGGCCGAGGTCTCGCCCAGGGCGTCATAACGCGATGCCAGCCGCTGCGCATCCTCCCTGACGGCGATACTCATGCTCCGCACCTCGTCCGCGGCGCCGCCCAGTGACGCCAGCGTCCGGTCGAAGCCGGCCATGCTGCGGCTCATGTCGCCGGAAATCCGGCGCAGGTTGATCAGGATCTCGCTGAGCGCCACCTGGTTCTCGTCGGAGAGGACGATGTTGATGCGCTGCATCGTCTCGTCGGCGCGCTGGGCCACCTGCGCCATCGATTCCGTGAGCTTGTACTCCGATTCGCCTTCGGCGATCAGCGGATAGGGTTCGTCCGGCGGCGCGGCGGTGAGCAGCGGACTGTCCTCGTCGGCATTGGTCAGGCGGATGCTCGCAATGCCGGTGAGCAGCTGCCGTTCGACCATCGCGCGCGTGCTCATCCGGACCGGTGTGGCGCCGTCGACGCGGATCAGCACCTCCACCGAACCGGGGCGGCGGGCCGAGATGCGGAATCCGGTCACCGCGCCGACCCGGATGCCCTGCATCTTGACGTCGCTGCGGATCTGCAGGCCCTCGAGCGACTGTTTTGCGAAATAGATCTTGAACGCCGTCTCGTTGCCTTCGCCGCCGGAACTCTTCAGCCAGACAATGGCGGCCACGATCATCGCCAGCAGCACCAGCACCGTCGCCCCGACCACCGTGTATTTCGCTTCCGGTTCCATCAGTTTCCCTTTTTCCCGGCCGGTGCCCGCGCCGAAAAATAATCCCTGACCCAGGGATCGCCGCTGCGCTCCACCTCGTCCACCGTCCCGTCCGCAATGACCCTGCCGCCCGACAGCACGATCACGCGGTCGACGATGGAAAGCAGTGTATCCAGATCATGGGTCACGATAAAGACGGTCAGCCCCAGGGCATCGCTGAGCACCCGCACCAGCCTGTCGAAGGCGCGGGCGCTGATCGGATCGAGGCCCGAGGTCGGCTCGTCGAGAAACAGGATCTCGGGCTCCAGCGCCAGCGCGCGCGCCAGCGCCACCCGCTGGCGCATGCCGCCGGACAGTTCGGCGGGCATTTTCTCGCCCGTTTCCGGAGGCAGCCCCGCCAGCGACAGCTTGAAGCCGACCAGCGGCGGAATCAGGTCGGCCGGCAGCGCCGTATGCTCCCGGAACGGCACGGCGATGTTTTCGGCGACGGTCAGCGACGAAAACAGCGCGCCGTCCTGGAACAGCATGCCGAAACGCCGGCGCAGGCGGCTCAGTTCGCCGACGCCGCTGCTCCAGACGTCCACGCCGAGCAGGCGCACCGTGCCGGCGGACGGCCGCAGCAGGCCGATGATTTCCCTCACCAGCACCGATTTTCCGGTGCCGCTGCCGCCGATCAGCGCCACCACCTGCCCGCGCCGCACGTCGAAGCTGACGCCATCATGCACGGTCGTGGCGCCGAAACGGGTGACGATGCCGTCCACCTGCAGCACCGTGTCACCGTCCGCCCCGCCTCCGTTCATCGTGCTCCTGTCGTCCACCGTATCCACCGTGTTCCCGTCCGTTCAGATACCCAGGTGCTGGAACACGATCGCGAACACCGCGTCGAGCACGATCACCCAGACGATGCTCTGCACGACGGTGGACGTGGTGTTGAGGCCGACGCTGCGCGCGTCCCGCGCCACCAGCATGCCCATGCGGCAGGCGATCATCGCGATGAAGGCCGCGAACACCGGCGCCTTGACCAGCCCGACCACCGGCGCGCTCAGCGGCAACACGCCGTGCAGCCGCTCGATGAACGACGGCACCGAAATATCCAGTTGCCAGGAGGCAACCAGCATGCCCCCGGCGAGGCCAGCCAGGTCGCCGACGAAAACCAGCAGGGGCAGCGCCGCCATGATCGCCACCAGCCGGGGAATCACCAGCACCTGCACCGGCGACAGCCCGAGGACGCTGATCGCGTCGATCTCCTCCTGCACCTTCATCGTGCCGATCTGCGCGGTGAACGCCGCGCCCGAACGCCCCGCGACGATGACGGCGACCAGCAGCGGCGCCAGTTCGCGGCAGACGGCCAGGCCCACGCCGTCAACGACGAAGATGTTGGCGCCGTAACGCTGCGTCTGCAGCCCGAGAAGATAGGCGAACACCACGCCGATCAGGAAGGTCACCAGCGCGGCGATGGGAATCGCGTCGAGGCAGATCGTTTCGAACTGCGAGACCGTTTCCTTGAAACGGAACAGCTTCGGCCGGCGCAGCAGCGCCAGCAGTTCCGATGCCACGACGCCGACGAATCCGACATGGACCCGCAGCATCCTCAGCACGTCGAGCGTCGCCACGCCGATCCGCGACAGGGCATCCCGGTGGCTGGCGCGGGCGGCGACCGGCGGACAGGTCATGCGCTGGCGCACGAGGTCGATCAGTTTTTCGTGGCGCGGATCGAAGCCGCGCAGGGTCATCATCGATCCCGCGCAACCCGCCCCTTCGAGATGCCGGCAAAGGATGAAACCGGCGGCAGTATCGAGCGCCTCCAGGCCGCTTCCGTCCAGCACGATGCCGTCGCAGGCCTCCGGCGTGGCGGATTGCAGCGCCCCGGTAATCGCCCCGAGGTTGGACAGGCGCCAGACACCGCGCAGGCGCAGGACGCCGGTGCCGTTTCCGGATTCGAACTGCAGCCAGGAAGAGGCTTCACCCATGTCCGCATGATACAGGGTGGTGGCTGCGCGCCGGCAAGGCGCGGGCCCGGTGCCGTCACGCGCAACCGCCGTCGCCCGCCGCCGGCGCGGTCCGGTCCGCCGTTTTTGCGCCCATGCGGCACGCTTTTGCAGTTCGACAAAAAAGGCCGGTGGCAGCCGGCCTTTTTGCACCCGGATAAACGCGCCTACTGCTGCTGGATGCCCACCTGCGCGGCGACTTTCCTGTAGCGTTCCAGTTCGCCGCGGATGCGCTTGCTGAATTCCGCGGTACCCATGGTGGTCGTTTCCGCGCCGCCGACGGTGGCGTAACGCTTCTTCACGTCCGGATTCTTCAGCACGGCGGCCGATGCTTCGTAGAGTTTCGCTACCACGTCGTTCGGCGTGCCCTTCGGCGCGAACAGGCCGACCCAGATCGAAGCGTCGACGCCGGGGATGCCGGCTTCCTGCGCCGACATGTAGTCGGGCACCTGCGGCGAGCGTTTCGCCGTGGTCACGCCGAGCACCTTGACGCGTTTCGCCTGCAGGTGCGGCAGTACGCCGGGCAGGCCGGCGACGGTAAACACGACCTCGTTGGCGGCCACCGCCGACACCGCCGGCGCGCCGCCCTTGTACGGCACGTGCAGCGCCTTCGCGCCAGCCGCGGCGACCAGCCATTCGGTGGCCATGTGGTTGACCGAGCCGGTGCCCGGGGAGCCGAAGGCCAGCTGGGCCGGCTTGGCCTTGGCGCCGGCGATCAGGTCCTTCAGCGTGTTGAACGGCGAGGCGGCATTGACCACCACCAGCATCGGTGCGTCGCTGACCATGATGATCGGCGTGAAGTCACGCTCGGCGTCGTAGGGCATCTCCTTGAACAGCACCGGGTTCACCGACATCTCGCCGGTATGCGCGGCGAGCAGCGTGTAGCCGTCGGGCGTCGCCCGCGCGGTGGTGCCGGTGGCGATGAAGCCGTTGGCACCGGGGCGGTTGTCGACGACGAACTGCCAGCCCCTGTCCTCGGAAATCTTCATCGTCAGGATGCGCGCCGAGGTGTCGACCACGCCACCGGGGGCGAAAGGCACCAGCACGCGGATCGGCTTGTTCGGATAATCCGCGGCCTGCACGGACAGCGTCAGGACGGCGGCAACTGCGGAAACGATTACGGAAACAGGCAGGCTCCTCATGATTTTTCCTTTATAATCAAGTACTTATATTATAGCTTCAGCAGGTGGCGCCATTTCTCGCGCACCTGCTCCTGCAATGCCTTGCTTGCTTCGGCCACCGCCGGGAAATCGTGCAGATGGTCGTAGGGCCGGCAGGCGTCGATGATCGCTTTCG
>JAHCLD010000091.1 GCA_026125585.1 Burkholderiales bacterium | reverse complement strand
CGGTAACATCCCGCTGGTCAAGGACAACCTGACGCTGGTGATCGTCGCCATCATCATCCTGTCCATCCTGCCCGGCGTCGTCGAATACCTGCGCCATCGCAAGCGTCCGGCCTGAGGCATGAATCTCTACCTGCGCCTGCTGTGGCTGCTGTGGCGGTTGCGCGGCGTGCGGCGGCGCGGGCTGTTCGACGAGTCGCGCCTGCCGTTCCGGGTGCTGCCGAACGACTGCGATATCAACCTGCACATGAACAACGGGCGTTACCTGTCGTTCATGGACCTCGGCCGGGTGCACCTGATCGCGCAGACCGGCGTGCTGCGCGAAGCCTGGCGCCGGCGCTGGATGCCGGTGCTCGCCGCCGCCGAAATCGCCTTCATCCGTTCGCTGGAACCCTTCGACCGTTTCGAACTGGTGACCCGGCTGCTGACCTGGGACGACAAGTACGTCTACCTCGAGCAGTGTTTCGAGCGCGACGGCGAACTGTGCGCGCATGCCTATGCGAAGGGACTGTTTCTGGACCGGGGCGGCCGGGTGCCCAATGCGGAGCTGGTGAAGCTCGCTGGTTACGAGGGGCCACCGCCGCCGATGCCCGAATCGCTGCGGCGCTGGGCCGATTTTACGGCGAGCAAGCGTGCAGAGAAAAATAATCAATAAAAACAAATACTTACGAATTTCCCCTTGAAAAGGGGATCAGGCGCGAAGGGGATCAGATGCGTCTGGCCAGCTCGACGGCCTTGCCGATGTAGTTCGTCGGCGTCATCGCGAGCAGGCGTTGCTTCTCCGCTTCGGGAATGCCCTGCAATCCCTTGATGAAGGCCTGCAGCGTGTCGCGGTTGATGCCCTTGCCGCGGGTGAGGTCCTTCAGCTGCTCGTAGGCGCCGGGCACGTTGTAGCGGCGCATCACCGTCTGGATCGGCTCGGCCAGCACTTCCCAGTTGGTGTCGAGGTCGGCCGCGAGTTTTTCGCGGTTCGCCTCCAGTTTGTTCAGGCCCTTCAGGCAGGAATCCCAGGCGAGCAGCGCGTAACCCAGCGCGACGCCCATGTTGCGCAGCACCGTCGAGTCCGTCAGGTCGCGCTGCCAGCGCGACACCGGCAGCTTGTCCGACAGGTGGCGCAGCAGCGCGTTCGACAGGCCGAGGTTGCCTTCCGAATTCTCGAAGTCGATCGGGTTGACCTTGTGCGGCATCGTCGACGAGCCGATTTCGCCCGCCTTCGTTTTCTGTTTGAAATAACCGACCGAGATGTAGCCCCAGACGTCGCGGTCGAGGTCGAGCAGGATGGTGTTGGCGCGCGCCACCGCGTCGAACAGCTCGGCCATCGCGTCGTGCGGCTCGATCTGGATCGTGTACGGATTGAATTCGAGGCCCAGCGATTCGACGAAGCGTTTCGCGAAGGCTTCCCAGTCGAGTTCCGGGTAGGCGGCAAGGTGGGCGTTGTAGTTGCCGACCGCGCCGTTGATCTTGCCGAGCAGCGACACGCCGGCGATGCGGCCGCGGGCGCGTTCGAGGCGCGCGACCACGTTGGCCATTTCCTTGCCCAGCGTGGTCGGCGAGGCCGGCTGGCCGTGGGTGCGCGACAGCATCGGCGCGTCGGCGAGTTCATGCGCCAGCGCGCGCAGCTTCGTGACGATCGCGTCCAGCGCCGGCAGCAGTGCCTTCGCGCGCGCCTCCTGCAGCATCAGCGCGTGGCAGAGGTTGTTGATGTCTTCGGAAGTGCAGGCGAAGTGGATGAACTCGGCGACCTGCGTGACCTCGGCGTTTCCGGCGAGGCGTTCCTTCAGCAGGTATTCGACCGCCTTGACGTCGTGGTTGGTCGTCGCCTCGATCGCCTTGACCCGTTCGCCGTCGGCTTCCGAAAAGTTGTTCACCAGTGCGTCGAGCTCGGCGACGGTGGCTTTCGAGAACGGCGGCACCTCCTTCAGTTGCGGTTCCGCGGCAAGCGCCTTCAGCCATTCGATCTCGACACGCACCCGCTGCCGGATCAGCGCCTGCTCGCTGAAACAGTCGCGCAGCGCGCCGAGCTTGCCGTGGTAACGGCCGTCGAGCGGGGAGAGTGCGGTGAGGGCAGTGAGCGTCATGATCGGGGCCTGTGAGCGGCCCCGATTTTATCACGCGCCGATTGTCCGGCCGTCGATCATGCGGCGGGCTGCATCAGGTGCGACACGTTCTTGACGACGGTGTATTGCTCCAGTCCTTCGCTGCCGCCCTCGCGTCCGTAGCCGCTGTCCTTGACGCCGCCGAACGGCGTTTCCGCGAGCGATGCCGTCAGGTGGTTGATCGACAGGGTGCCGGCCTCGATGCCGTCGGCGAGGCGGTCGGCATTGCCAGCGGACCGCGTGAAGGCGTAGGCGGACAGGCCGTAGGGCAGCGCATTGGCCCTGGCGATCGCCTCGTCCAGATCGTCGACGGGATTGATCATCGCCAGCGGACCGAAGGGCTCCTGATTCATCGCGAGCGCGCTGTCCGGAACGTCGGCGAGCACGGTCAGCGGGAAGTAGTACCCGCATTCCCGCAGGCGCCGGCCGCCGGCCAGAAGCCGCGCGCCTTTCGACGTGGCGTCGAGCACCAGCGATTCCATCGCTTCCAGGCGCCGGGAATTGGCGAGAGGGCCCATCTGGCTGGCCGGGTCGAGGCCGTTCCCGACCTGCAGTGCATCGGCTTTTTTGACGAAGGCCTCCGTGAAGCGCCCGTACAGCGAGCGGTGGACGTAAAAACGCGTGGGCGCGGTGCAGACCTGCCCCGCATTGCGCGATTTGGTGGTTGCCGAGGTGTTCGCGGCCGCCACCGGGTCCGCATCGTCGCAGACGATGACGGGGCCGTGGCCGCCCAGTTCCATCAGGCAGGGCTTCATGTGCTGGCCGGCCAGCGCCGCCAGCCGCTTGCCTACCGGCACAGAGCCCGTGAACGTGATCATCCGGACGGCAGGCTGGGGGATCAGGTATTCGGAGATTTCGAACGGAACGCCGAACACCAGGTTCAGCACGCCCGGCGGCAGTCCGGCGTCGGCAAAGGCGCGCACCAGCGCCACGGCGCCGGCCGGTGTTTCCTCGGAGGCCTTCAGGATGATCGAGCAGCCCGCGGCCAGCGCGCCTCCGACCTTGCGCGAAGGAGAGTTGATCGGGAAGTTCCAGGGCGAGTAGCCGGAGACGACGCCGATGGGTTGCCGCAGCACCATGTGGCGCATGCCGTGGTCGCCGGGAATGATGCGACCGTAGAGCCGCCGTCCTTCGGCGGCATCCCAGTCCAGCTTGGCGCAGGCGCCCAGGACTTCCGTCCGCGACTCTCCCAGCGGCTTGCCCTGTTCCAGGGTCAGCGCGACGGCGATTTCGTCCGCGCGTTCCCGCAGCAGTGCCGCCGCCTTCAGCAGGATTTCCGCGCGCTTGGCCGGGGACGTGCGGCGCCATGTCCGCAATCCGTCATGGGCGGCGGACAGCGCGCGGTCGAGGTCGTCGCGGCTGGCGTGCGGGACCGTGCCCAGCACGGTTTCGTCGGCCGGGTTGATGACCGGGGTGCCGTCGGCGCTTTTCCATTCTCCGGCCACGTACAGTTTCAATTCGGGATACGGGTGCATGCGTTTTCCTCGGTGCGTTGAACAAAAGAAATGGTGAAACGGAAGCGGTGGAACGCCGAAAGTCGCGCCGGCCGGCCGCGGGCGGGATCGCTCCGGCGGGGCGCATCGGAGACGGAGTATGCACCGGGCGGCTGCTTTTCTTCAGGGTGCCGTTGCCGGGCCGTGCGCGGATATGTGCACGCGCGTACGCGTACATGTGCGATCCATATGTGGACTCCGGCCTGAGACTTTGGCACGTTATATTATTTAGAATATAACGATTATTTCAACCCGAGGAAAGGACCCGAAGCCATGGACAAACGATCACACCAGGAACGGCACGAGGCCGGACTGCAGACGCGGCGTGAAGTGCTGGGCGGCACATACGTGGACAAATCCCACGCCGCCGTGGACGAATTTCTGCAGCCTTTTTCCGAAATGCTGAACACCTATTGCTGGAACGACATCTGGAACCGGCCGGGCCTCGACCGGAAAACGCGCAGCATGCTGAACCTCGCCATGCTGTCCGCGCTGGGGCGGACGCACGAACTGAAGCTGCACATCAACGGCGCGCTGAACAACGGCCTGTCGAAGGAACAGATCCGGGAAGTGTTCCTGCAGGTGGCCGTCTACTGCGGCATCCCGGCGGGTGTCGAAAGCTTCCGTTCGGCGCGGGAGGTGTTCAAGGAGCGCGGCGTGTAGGCCGCGCGGCATGCGGACGGATGCCGCGCCTCGTGTATGCTGCGGCATCCGATAACAAGAACATTTCCGCGCCGGTCGCGCGGGATTTTCCGGCATGTCGATGCACAGAACCCCGAAGGACTGGATGCTCCTGCTCGCGCTGGTGGCGATGTGGGGCTCCTCGTTCATGTTCAACCGCATCGCGGTGGCCTCGCTGCCGCCGCTGACCGTGGTGGCCGGCCGCGTCGGCGTGGCGGCGATCGTGCTGATTCTGATCGTCCATGCCCTGGGCCGCCGCCTGCCGCCGCCGGGCAGGGACTGGTGGCCGTACGTGGTGATCGCGGTGATCGGCAACGCGCTGCCGTTCTACCTGATCACCTGGGGGCAGCAGGTGGTGGAAAGCGCGCTCGCCGGCATCCTGATGGCGATGATGCCGCTGGCGACCATCGTGCTCGCGCACTTCCTGATCGCCGGAGAACACCTGACGCGGCAGCGCGCGGCCGGTTTTGCCACCGGTTTTCTCGGCATCGTGCTGCTGATGGGGCCCGCCGCGCTGGCCGGCATCGGCGGCGACGCCGTGCGCATCGTGTCGCAGCTGGCGGTGCTCGGCGGCGCGCTGTGCTACGCGCTGCAGAGCGTGCTGACGCGGCTGATCATCAAGGGCGACGTCCTGGTCTCCGCCGCGGCGACGCTGCTGGTCGCCGCCGTCATCGTGGTGCCGGTGGCGTTGTGGCTGGACCGGCCGTGGACGTTGGCGCCGGCGGCATCATCGGCGGGGGCCGTGATCTGGCTGGGGTTCGCGCCGACGGCGATCGCGACCATCCTCTATTTCATGCTGATCCGTTCCGCCGGCCCGTCTTTCATGTCGCTGGTCAATTACCTCAGCCCCGGCGTGGCGGTGATGCTGGGCCTGCTGGTGATGGGCGAAACGCCCAGCGCGAATGCCTATTTCGGCCTGGCGCTGATCCTGGCCGGCATCGCCGTGAGCCAGTGGCGGCGCGCGCCGCGGGCGCCTTGAAAAAGCGGCGGGCTTCCCCCATATCGTTTGCAAGTGTTTGTTTTAATTGGAGATTTTATAAAATTTCCGATTAAAATCAAAGACTTATCACGAAAGGAAGCCGCCATGCGCATCGTTTACAACAGCGAGCAGTACTACGTTGCCGAGTACCCCGGCCAGCAGGGCCTGGAGCTGGTGGACAAGCGCAGTTCGCGCGGCACTTTTTTCCACGGCGACGTCGCCGAGAAATTCGCCAATGCGATGAACGCGGCGGCGGGTGAGGAAGCGTCCACCGAGCACATCGACGAATTCCTCGACAACTTCAGCGTGCTGCTGAATTTTCCCGTCGTCTACCACTGATCGTCGCGCACTTCGTCACGCCGGCTTGCGCCGGAGCGACGGTTTTACCGGGTCGTGAATGATCCCCAACCCGTCACCCCGGCGGACGCCGGGGTCCGGTACGGACGTGGAAATTCCATCCGTCGCTGCCTGGATTCCGGCGTGCGCCGGAATGACGGCAAAAGATGTGCGCCAGATTGTTGTTTATTGTCGGGCGTACGGCCTGACCCGTTTCAGTCGAACCGGTCCCAGCCCGGTTCGTCGCGGTCGAGCAGCCGTTTCAGCGCGACGAAGTGCGACCGCGCCTGGGTGCCGTCCTTCATCTGCGCCGCGGTCTGGCGGGCGATTTCCTCCGGCACGACGCGCAGCGGCCGGCCGGTGCCCGCGCCCAGCACCTGCAGCATGCAGGCCCGTTCGAGGTAATAGAGGTCGTCGAAGGCGAGGTCCACCGAGGGTCCGGTGACGATCACGCCATGGTTGGCGAGGAACAGCACGTCGGCGTTTTTCAGCCCGGCGACGATGCGCTCGCCTTCCGCCGTGTCGAGCGCGAGACCGTTGTAGGCCTCGTCATAGGCGCAGCGGTCGTAAAACTTCAGCGCCGTCTGGCTTGCCGGCTCCAGCCGTCCGCCCTGCACGGCCGTCAGGCTGGTGGCGTAGGGCATGTGGGTGTGCAGCACGCATTTCGCGTCGGGCTTGCTGCGGTGCGCCGCGCCGTGGATGAAGAACGCCGTCGGCTCGACTTCGTGCTTGCCGGCGATCTTGTGGCCCTGCGCGTCGACCAGCACCAGGTCGGCGGGCGTCACTTCCGACCAGTGCAGGCCCTGCGGATTGATCAGGAAATGCCCGGCGCGGCCGGGCACCTCGACGCTGAAGTGGTTGCAGATGCCTTCGCCGAGCCCCATCCGCGACGCGCTGCGCAGCGCCGCGGCGAGGTCGATGCGGGCCTGCTGTTCCGCGTCGCGTTCTGCCATCGCTTCAGTCGATCCGGATGTTGGCGGCGCGCGCGATCTTGGTCCAGCGCGCGATTTCGGCCTTCAGGAAGGCCGAGAATTCCTCCGGCGAGTTCGCCGACACCAGGCCGCCGCGCTTGAGCATCTGTTCGCGCATCGCCGGCGTCTTCAGTTCGGTGACCAGGATCGTGTTGACGCGGCGGATGATATCCGCCGGCGTGCCGGCAGGCGCGCCCACGCCCTGCCATGAGCCGCCGTCGAAGCCCTTGACTCCGCCTTCCTCGACCGTGGGCAGATCCGGCATCGGCGGGAAGCGTTCCTTCGACGAAATGGCGACGGCCTTCAGCCGGCCGGCCTCGACCTGCGGCATCACGCTGATCGCGGTGTTGAAGGCGAGCTGCACCTGACCGGAGAGCTGGTCGAGCACCGCCGGCGCCTGGCCCTTGTACGGCACGTGGACCATTTTCGTGCCGGTCATGAACTTGAACATTTCCATCAGCATGTGCGGGCTGCTGCCATTGCCGGTCGAGGCGTAGGTCAGCGCGTCGGGCTTCGCTTTCGCGAGACCCACCAGATCCTTCACCGTTTTCACCGGCAGCGCGGGATGCACGGTGAGCAGGCTCGGCAGGCTCGCCATCAGCGTCACCGTGGCGAGGTCCTTCGCCGGATCGTAGGACATCTTGCGGTAGATCGCCGGCGACACGCCCTGGGCCGCGGTGATCATGCACAGCGTGTAGCCGTCGGGCGGCGACTTGGCGCACATCTCGGCGCCGATGTTGCCGCCGGCACCGCCGCGGTTGTCGGGCACAAACTGCTGGCCGGTGGCCTTGGCCAGGATGTCCGTCGCCATGCGGCCCATGATGTCGGTCGGCCCGCCGGGCGGGAAGGGAATGATGAAGCGCACGGTCTTGCTCGGGTACTGCTGGGCCGGGGCGGCGAGCGGTGCCAGCGCGACAAGCGCGGCGGCCGCCAGCATGGGCAACCGGGTGATCGGCAATTTCGGGTTCATGGTTTTTTCCTCCGGGTAATGTTTATATGTGCTGAAGCGGTGTGCTGGAGCGATTCCAAGTTTGATTATGCCGCAGTTGCCTGCCGGCATCAGCGGCCGTCCCCGGTCTCGGCAGGCGGCCTGCATCGCGGCGGCAGCAGGCGCGCGGCGATGTCTTCGCTGGCGCAGCGCCAGGTAATCCTGCGGTCCGGACCGCGCGACGGAATGAACAGGATCGATTTTCCCCGCACCGGCGGCGCGGATATCACAATCCGTATGACGGCATTGTCGTCCGCAATGGATACATCGCTGATCGTGGCCGGCCGCGAGCCGGCGCCGGCCATTGCTTCCCCGGTTTTGTCGGGGATGCGGTTGGTTTTCTCGATGTGCTCGCCAACGGAATGCGCCAGATTCTCTCCATAGGCGACGACCTCAAGGAGTTTCACGCGGGTGACGTAATCCTGGTATTGCGGGATGGCGATTGCGGCCAGAATGCCGAGGATCGCGACGAAGATCATCACCGAGGCGATGCCGCCGCCGATGCCCAGCCGCGGCACGAACAGGGCGAACAGCCAAGCCAGCGCGTTGCGGCCGGGGATGCCGCCGGCTGCGTGCGGCGCGGCGATGCGGGCCACCCGCTTGGTCAGCCACGGGTAGTCCGAGATCAGTTCGTGAAACGACATCCAGAATCCGCCGGTTTCCGAAGCCTGTTCCGCGTACTGGCGGATGCCGGCCATGCGCCAGCGCCGGTGCCCCGCCGACAGCGCGATCAGGCCCTGTGCCGCCGCGTTGGCGTTGCCGCTGCAATGCAGTCCGTAGAGGTCGCAGGTGTATTCCCGCGCGCGCGAGTAGGCGGCGCCGAGCAGCGGCAGCATCCCGGAGGGCCACAGGAACGGCCCCCATTGCAGGTGCTTGCGGTGGATGTGCCCCAGCTCGTGACCGACGTAGAAGGCGATGGCATCGGGGTTGTCTTCCAGCGCATCGACGATGTCCGAATAGAGCACGATGAAATTGTCGCCGAGGAATCGCGTCGCCAGCGCGTTGAAGGAGCCGCCCGCATGCATCAGATAGGCTTCGGGCTGCGGTGAAATGCCCAGTTTTCCGCAGTATTTCGAAATCTGCGCGTTGAGATCCGGGAATTGCTCCGGCGAGATGCGCACCGCCGAGCCGCGGAGGCGGGAAATGAAGGCGGAATGGGCAAACAGATAGAGGATAAAGAGGCCCAGCATGTAGATCAGCGCGATGCCGAGGGTGCCCAGCACCAGCACGATCCAGAAAATCGACGACAGCACGAGCGACAAAGCGAACAGGCGCGGTTCGTTCTTGTAGACCAGACTCATGGCATCCTCCCCCGGATGACGGTTCCGTGATCTTTTGGGCGATTATGCCGCAGCGGCGGCGTGCAGCGGAACGATTTGCGGCCGGTGTTTCCCGTTGAGCAGGTAGCGGGTCAGGATGTTGTAGGTGTCGGGATCGAACCGCGGCTGCGGCGCGGCCTCCTGCAGTTCGCGCAGCTCGTCCTCGCTGCGCACCGTGCCGAGGTGGCACCACTGGTCGAGCACATGCAGTTCGCAGCGGTCGCCGCCGGCGGCGGTTTCGCGGATGCCGATGCGCCCCGGGAACGGCCAGGCGCGCACGCGCAGCGTGGCCAGCGCGGCGGCGAGCCGCAGCGCGTGGGTTTCCGGGCTTTCCTTGCCGGCGCAGGCGCCGCGGCAGCGCTTGATCTGGTAAGCGAAGCAGGGCCCGCCGCGCTTCTCAAGTCCCAGAAGTCCGTGACAGAGCCGGTGTTCGTCCGCCAGCCCGCGCAGCGCCTCGATTGCCGCGCGGCGCGAGCGGAACAGGCCATAGAGGTCGCGGAATTCGCCGCCGGCAAGGTCGCGTGCCGACACCAGTTGCGGCGGCGTCGCCTG
>JAHCLD010000090.1 GCA_026125585.1 Burkholderiales bacterium | reverse complement strand
CGCAACGGCGTGTTCGGCGGACGCATGATCGAGAACGTCGAGCGCGCCGGCGGCATTCCGGTCGTGGTCGAGCACGAGTGGGGCGAACCCGTCGATCCGCAGAAGCTGGAGGACGCGCTGAAAAAGAACAAGGACGTGCGCGTCGTCGCCTTCGTTCACGCCGAGACCTCCACCGGCGTGCTGTCCGACGCCAGGACCCTGGTCGAAGTCGCGCACAAGCACGATGCCCTGACCATCGTCGACACCGTGACCTCGCTCGGCGGCTCGCCGGTGCTGATCGACGAATGGAAGATCGACGCTGCGTACTCCGCCAGCCAGAAATGCCTGTCGTGCACGCCGGGCCTGTCGCCGGTGACCTTCTCCGAGCGCGTGGTCGATTACGTCAAGGCGCGCAAGGACAAGATCCATTCCTGGTTCATGGACATGAACCTGCTGCTCGGCTATTGGGGCGAAACCACCCGCACCTACCATCACACCGCGCCGACCAACTCGCTGTTCGCGCTGCACGAGGCGCTGCTGCTGATCCGCGAGGAAGGCCTGGAAAACGCCTGGGCGCGCGTGCATCGCCACCACACCGCGCTGAAGGCGGGGCTCGAAGGCATGGGCCTGAAGTTCCTGGTCAAGGAGCCGTACCAGATCCCGCAGATGAACGCGGTGCTGTGCCCCGAGGGTGTCAACGAGGCGGAAGTGCGCAAGACGCTGCTGTCGGAGTTCGGCATCGAGATCGGCGCCGGCCTCGGGCCGCTTGCCGGCAAGATCTGGCGCTTCGGCCTGATGGGCTATTCCTGCCGGCCGGACAACGTCATGCTGTGCCTGTCGGCGCTGGGCTCGGTGCTGGAGGACATGGGTTATCCGGTGCATGTCGGCGATGCCGAGGCCGCAGCCCATGCCGCCTATGCTTCGATGCACGCCACCGCGGCGCAGGCCAAGAAACGCAAGGCGCCGGCGAAAGCCGCCTAGCCGCGCTTGCGGGCGCTGCTTCCGGCCGTTCCGCATTCCCGCCCGCCCCCGGAACAGGGGCGGACGGGCTTTCAGAGCACCAGCCAGGTGGCGAGCAGCAGCATGAAGCCCATGCCGATGATGTCGGTGAAGGTCAGCAGGAAAATGCTGGAAGCAGTGGCGGGATCGGCGCCGTAGCGCCGCACCGCGAGCGGCACCAGGGTGCCGAGCAGGCAGCTCAGCATGCAGGTCACGACCATCGCGATCAGCATGATCGTTCCGAGCAATGCCGGGTTGTGCTCCCCGCTGGCGCGGGCGAAAAAATACATCGCGATGCCGCCGACGATGCCGGTGAAGAGGCCGTTCAGCGCGCCGACCTTCACTTCCTTGACGATCAGGTCGCGGACCGCGAGACGCTCCAGGTCGCCGAGGGTGAGGCCGCGCAGGGTGATCGCCAGCGCCTGGCAGCCGTTGTTGCCGGCAAGGCAGGACAGCACCGGCAGGAATGCGGCGAGCACCACGATCTGCTGGATGGTGGCGTCGAACAGGCTCACCACCAGCGCGGTGCCGAAAGCCGTGAGCAGGTTGATCTGCAGCCAGGGGTGGCGCATCCGGAACGATTGCCACAGCGGCGTGGCCGCGCGTTCCTCCTTGTCGACGCCCACCATGCTGCCCGGCTGCGCGGAGATTTCGAAGGCCCGCTTCTCGAACATCGCCTGGCCCCGCACCAGTCCTAGCAGAATGCCGTCGGCATCGCACACCGGGTAGACGGGATAGTGGCGGTCGAGCACGAGCGTCATCGCCTCGTTCAGCGGCGTCCCGGGCGACAGCGTGAACACGTCGCGCAGCATCAGCGCTTCGAGCCGGTCGGTTTCCCGGGCGAACAGCAGGTCGCGCATCGTGACGATGCCGCACAGCCGCCCGGTCCCGTCGACCACGTAGCCGTAGGTGATCGAGACGGTACGCACCAGGGGGCGCAGCTGCTCGATGGTTTCCCGCACCGACATCTCCGGGCGGAACAGCGCGCGCACCGGCTCCATCATGCGGCCGATGCTGCCCTGCGCGAACTGCTGGTTGACGTGCCACTGCGCCACGGTTTCGGCCGGCGCGGCATGGACGATGCCGTCGATCAGGCCGCCGGGCAGTTCGGCGAGTATGTCCTGGGTCAGCGCCGGCGGCAGCTTCGGCAGCACGGCGGCGATGGTTGCCGAGGGATATTCCGCCAGCAGTTCCGCCGCCTCTTTGGGCGCGCGCGCCTTGGTGGCGTGCGCCAGTTCAAGGGGATCCGGGTCTGCCGCGGCCGCAGCCTGGTTCTGGGTTTCCTGCACGATGTTCTCCCGTCGGCAATGGCGTCGCTGCGCCCGAGTATAACGACGGGCGCCCTGCGGCGCGACCGCGGCGGGGCCTGGAGGCCCGGCCGCTGCAGGGCGGAACAACGGTTATAGACCGAGCCGTTGCCAGATCGTGGTCGTCAGCCCGGCCTGGTTCATCGTGTAGAAGTGCAGTCCGGGCGCGCCCGCGGCCAGCAGGTCGTCGCAGAGCCGGGTCGCCACGTCGAGGCCGAAGGCGCGGATCGAGTCGCTGTCGTCGCCGTAACCTTCCAGCTTGCGGCGCATCCAGCGCGGGATCTCGGCGCCGCAGGCATCGGAGAAACGCGCGAGCTGGGAGAATTTGCCAATCGGCATGATGCCCGGGACGATGGGCAAGCCGAGGCCCATCGCCTCGCACTCGTCGACGAAGTGGAAATAGCAGTCGGTGTTGTAGAAATACTGGGTGATCGCCGAATGCGCGCCGGCCTCGACCTTGCGCTTGAAGTTGCGCAGATCGTCCTGCGCGCTGCGCGCCTGCGGATGGTATTCCGGATAGGCGGCGACCTCGATGTGGAATTGGTCGCCGAATTCGCCGCGGATGAACGCGACCAGCTCGTTGGCGTAATGGAACTCGCCGGCGAAGGCGGTGCCCGAGGGCAGGTCGCCGCGCAGCGCCACCAGGTGGCGGATGCCCTGCTGGCGGTAACCTTCGAGGATGTCGCGGATTTCGTCGCGCGAGGAGCCGATGCAGGAGATGTGCGGGGCCGCGGCATAACCCGCGGTGCGCAGGTCGAGTACGGCGCGCAGCGTGCGCTCCCGCGTCGAGCCGCCGGCCCCGTAGGTTACCGAGAAGAACTTGGGATTGAGCTGCGCCAGCTGCTTCGCGGTCTGGGCGAGTTTCTCCATGCCCTCCGGCGTGTTCGGCGGGAAGAACTCGAAACTGAAGCTGCGCGGATGTTTTTTCTGCGATTCCATGTTGGCGGTGGATGCCCGGCGGCGGTTGCCGGGCATCCTGCTCCGGTCAGTAGCGGTAGTGTTCCGGCTTGTACGGGCCGTCGACGGGAATGTGCAGGTAGTCGGCCTGCTTCTCGTTGAGCACGGTCAGATCCACGCCGAGTTTCTTCAGGTGCAGGCGCGCGACTTTTTCATCGAGGTGCTTCGGCAGCACGTAGACCTTGTTCTGGTATTTCGAGCCCTGCGTGTAAAGCTCGAGCTGCGCTAGCGTCTGGTTGGCGAAGGAGCTCGACATCACGAAGGACGGATGGCCAGTGCCGCAGCCGAGGTTCACCAGACGGCCTTCGGCAAGCACGATGATGCGCCTGCCGTCGGGGAAGATCACGTGATCGACCTGCGGCTTGATGTTCTCCCACTTGTACTGTTTCAGCGCGGCGATCTCGATTTCGGAGTCGAAATGGCCGATGTTGCAGACGATGGCGTTGTGCTTCATCCGCTTCATGTGCTCGTGGGTGATCACGCCCAGGTTGCCGGTGCAGGTGACGAAGATGTCGGCCTTGTCGGCGGCGTACTCCATGGTCACGACGCGGTAGCCTTCCATCGCCGCCTGCAGCGCGCAGATCGGATCGATCTCGGTGACCCAGACCTGGGCCGACAGCGCGCGCAGCGCTTCCGCGCTGCCCTTGCCCACGTCGCCGTAGCCGCAGACCACCGCGATCTTGCCGGCAACCATGACGTCGGTGGCGCGCTTGATCGCATCGACCAGCGACTCGCGGCAGCCGTAGAGATTGTCGAACTTCGACTTGGTCACCGAATCGTTGACGTTGATCGCCGGGAACGGCAGCCGTCCTTCCTTTTCCATTTGGTACAGGCGGTGCACGCCGGTCGTCGTTTCCTCGGTGACACCCTTGATGTTTTTCTCGATGTTCGAGTAGTAGCCGGGCTTTTCTTTCAGGCGCTTGCGCATCGCCGCGAACAGCACGCGCTCCTCCTCGTTCGTGCCTTCCGGCGGCAGCGTCTTGTTGCGCTCGTGCTGCGCGCCCAGCGTCACCAGCAGCGTCGCGTCGCCGCCGTCGTCGAGGATCATGTTCGGCGTGCCGCCGTCGCTCCACTCGAGGATGCGGTGGGTGTATTCCCAGTAGTCTTCCAGCGATTCGCCCTTGTAGGCGAACACGGGGATACCGCGCGCGGCGATCGCGGCGGCGGCGTGGTCTTGGGTCGAGAAAATGTTGCAGGAGGCCCAGCGGATGTCGGCGCCGAGGGCGGCCAGCGTCTCGATCAGCACGGCGGTCTGGATGGTCATGTGCAGCGAGCCGGCGATGCGCGCACCCTTCAGCGGCAGCTTGCCCTTGTTCTCCTCGCGGATCGCCATCAGGCCGGGCATCTCAGTCTCGGCAATGGCGATTTCCTTGCGGCCGAAATCGGCCAGCTTGATGTCGGCGACCTTGTAGTCGGCGGCTTTGGCGTTCATGCAAAACTCCTGAGTGGATTAAATAAGCGGGCGCCGTTGCCAGCACTGCCGTCCGAGCCTGGCCGGCGGGAAGCCCCGTCCGGTCGCAGCGCCCCTCGGGGGCATGCATTCAGAACTGCAATAAAAAAGCGCCCGCACCGTTGCCGGTGCGAGCGCCGTTGATTCTTGCTGAGCCTGGCTGGTGACGGGTTTCAAAGCCCCACCGGTCGCAACGCTCCTCAGCGGGGCGCATTATAGCCGATGCATTGCGGGAGGGCGCCGGGTTGCCGGAAGATGTTTCATAAGTATTTGTTTATAATGGTATTTTTATAAATTCGGTGACGATGACCCTTCCCGTTTTGTTCGGTGTGCTGGCGTTGCTGCTGCACCTGGCCGGCTACGCCTGGTATGCGCTGGGCGTATTGCGCGGGCGCACGCGGCCCAATGCCGCGAGCTGGTTCATGTGGCTGGTCGGAGCCTGGGTCGAGTACCGCACTTTCGACGCCATCGACAGCCACTGGACAAGCTCGGCGCTGCCGCTCGCCTGTTTTCTCGGCTGCTGCGCGATATTCGCGGTGACCGCGGTGCTGCAGTTCGCGAAGCGCGCCGCGGGTTCGCGCGAGATCGTCTATCAGCCCGCGCGCGGAACGGACTACCTTGCCGTGGGTTTCGATCTTGCCGCTTGGGTGCTGTACGTTGTGACCGGCGGCGCGGCCTGGGCGAACGCGCTGGCGGTGACCACTTCGATCGTCAGCTTCGTCCCGATCTGGAAAACCACGCTGCGCCACGGCCATGAGGCGCCGGGGCCGTGGTTCGTCTGGTGCGCGGCTTATCTGGCGATGCTGGGCGCGGTACTGAGCGGGCCGGGCACGCAGGTGCTCGCGCAGAGCGTGTATCCGGTCTATTACTTCCTGCTGTCGGCCGTCGTGCTGGCGCTGCCCTTTGGCGCCGTGCGCGGGCGCATCCGCCGCTTGGCTTGAGGCGCAAACAAAAACGCCGGCATGTGCCGGCGTTTTTATTGGAGCAGTGAAATTTACTTGATGCCGGCGTCGGCCTTCAGCGCGGCGGCCTTGTCGGTGTGCTCCCAGCTGAACTCCGGCTCGTCGCGGCCGAAATGGCCGTGCGCGGCGGTCTTGGTGTAGATCGGGCGCAGCAGGTCGAGCGACTGGATGATGCCCTTCGGCCGCAGGTCGAAGTGTTTCTCAACCAGGGTCGCGATCTTGTCGTCGGCGATTTTGCCGGTGCCGAAAGTGTCGACCAGCACGCTGACCGGGCGCGCGACGCCGATCGCGTAGGCGACCTGGATTTCGCACTTGCTGGCCAGTCCCGCGGCGACGATGTTCTTCGCGACGTGGCGCGCGGCGTAGGCGGCCGAGCGGTCGACCTTCGACGGATCCTTGCCCGAGAACGCGCCGCCGCCGTGGCGCGAGTAGCCGCCGTAGGTGTCGACGATGATCTTGCGGCCGGTCAGGCCGGTATCGCCCTGCGGGCCGCCAATGACGAAGCGGCCGGTCGGGTTGATCAGGTACTTGGTGTCCTTGGTGATCATTGCCTTCGGCAGCACGGGCTTGCAGACCTGTTCGATGATCGCCTCCGACAGCTCCTTGTGGCCGATGTCCTCGCGGTGCTGCGTGGAGATGACCACCGTGTCGATGTGGTGTGGCTTGCCGTCGACGTAGCGCACGGAGACCTGCGACTTCGCGTCCGGACGCGCCCAGGGCAGGCGGCCGTCGCGGCGCAGCTCGGCGTGGCGCTCCATCAGGCGGTGCGAGTAGTAGATCGGCATCGGCATCAGTTGCGGGGTTTCGTCGCAGGCGAAGCCGAACATCAGGCCCTGGTCGCCGGCCCCTTGATCGAGGTCGAGGCCCTTGCCTTCGTCCACGCCCTGCGCGATGTCCGGCGATTGCTGGTCGTAGCACACCAGCACGCCGCAGCTCTTGTAGTCGAAGCCGATTTCGGAATCGTCGTAGCCGATCTGCCGGATCACCTTGCGCGCGACCTGCGCGTAATCGACGCGGGCGCTGGTGGTGACCTGGCCGGCGAGCACGACGAGGCCGGTGTGGGTCATGGTTTCGGCGGCGACGCGGCCGTGTTTGTCCACGGCGAGGATGGCGTCGAGCACCGCATCGGAAATCTGGTCGGCGATTTTGTCGGGGTGGCCTTCGGACACCGACTCGGAAGTGAACAGGAAATTGCTCATGGGCTTGGACGGTTCGATCACGTTGAGGTTAATGAAACCCGGGTTGGTGAAAACCGGAGAATTTGACTGCGGGGTCCGGCAAAAAGGCCGCTAGAATAGCATATAACCCCCGATTTCTTAACGGAATTCCCCCTCTGCCAACGATGGTGCTGATGCTGATGCGGTGTTGCGCGCGCATGCCTTTGGCCGGACTGCATTTTTTCGGCGCGGGCCTCGGCTGGCTGGTCTACGGCCTGTCGCCGACGTACCGGCGGCGGCTGCGCGAGAACCTGCGGCTCAGCAGGCTTGCTGCGGACGACACGGATTTCCGGCGCACGCGGCACGCGGCGGTGGCGGAGGCCGGCAAGGCCATCACCGAGTTGTGCCGGGTGTGGTTCGGCCGCGACGAGATCGACGCCATCGTGCGTTGCGACGACTGGGGCGTGGTCGAAGCGGCGCAGCGCGAGGGCAAGGGCCTGATATTCCTGACGCCGCATCTCGGCTGCTTCGAAATCTCCGCGCTTTACGGGGCGCGGCGCCTGCCGCTGACTGTGCTCTACCGGCCCCCCAAACGGGCCGGCCTCGAACCGCTGATGCTCGCGGGGCGGTCGCGCACGAGCGCGCGGCTGGCGCCGGCGACGCTGCAGGGCGTGCGGCAACTGCTGAAGGCGCTGAAGCGCGGCGAAGCCGTCGGCATCCTGCCCGACCAGGCGCCGGGCGTGGGCGAAGGCGAGTGGGCGGATTTTTTCGGCCGGCCCGCCTACACGATGACACTGGTGACGCGGCTGCAGGAAGCCACCGGTGCCGCGGTGGTGATGGCCTTTGCCGAACGCCTGTCCGGCGGCCGGGGCTACCGCCTGCATTTGCAGCGCGTGCCGGCGCCGTTGCCGCCCGCGGCGCTGAACTGCGCGGTGGAGGACGTGATCCGGCGCTGCCCGGCGCAGTACCTGTGGGGCTATAACCGTTACAAGGTGCCGGCCGGAGCGAGTTTTCCAGCAGTGCAGAGTGCAGAGTGCAGAGTGCAAAATGGAAAATAGCCGGCGCCTCGGGGAACGGTTTTTCACTGTGCACTCTGCACTTTGCGTTATGCATTGCCTGCTTCCATGACTCGCCTCGGACTCGGCCTGATCTGGCTGTTGCACTGGCTGCCGCTGTCGCTGCTCGCGCCGCTGGGCCGCGCTGCCGGGCTGCTGCTGCATGCGTTCGCGGCGGAGCGGCGCCGCGTCGTGATGACCAATCTGGCGTTGTGTTTCCCGGAACTGGGGGATCGCGGACGCCGCGAACTCGCGCGCGAGCATTTCGCCGCGTTTGCGCGCAGCCTGCTGGAGCACGGCATCCTGTGGTGGGGCAGCCGCGAGCGCGTGCTGAAGCTGGTGCGCATCGAGGGGATCGAGCACTGGCAGGCGGTGCGCGACCGGCCGGTGATTTTTCTGGCGCCGCATTTCGTCGGCCTCGACATGGGCGGCATCCGCATCGGGGCCGAGTACCGGGTGGTTTCGGTCTACAGCCGCCAGAAGAACGCCGCCTTCGACGCCGTGCTCTATCGCGGCCGCACCCGCTTCGTGATGCCTGCGCTCTTTTCGCGCCAGGACGGCATCCGGCCGGTGGCGAAGGCGATCAAGTCCGGATTGCCTTTCTATTATCTGCCCGACATGGATTTCGGCGAACGCGATTCGATCTTCGTGCCTTTTTTCGGTGTGCCGGCGGCGACCATCACCGGGCTGGCGCGCATCGCCGCGCTGACCGGTGCCGTCGTCGTGCCGGCGGTGACCACGCAGTTGCCGGGCAGCGCGGGCTACGTGTTGCGCTTTCATCCCGCTTGGGAAAATTTCCCGAGCGGCGACCTCGCCGCCGACACGCGGCGCATGAACGCCTTCATCGAGGAACGGGTGCGCGAGATGCCGGCGCAGTACTACTGGTTGCACAAGCGCTTCAAGACCCGGCCGCCGGGCGAGGCGCGTTATTACTGAGCCGGCGATGCGCGCGGACGGCATCGAACTGCTGATGGACGGCGATGTCGAGGCGGTGGCCGCGCTGGCCCGCGGCATCTGGCATGCCCATTATCCGGGCATCATCAGCGTCGCGCAGATAGAATACATGCTGGCGCAGCGTTACGATCCGGCGGTCATCCGCGTGGAGCTGGCGCGGCCCGATGTGTGGTGGTTCGTGCTGCGGTTCGATGGCGGTATCGCGGCCTATATGGCGTTGCAGCTGGAAGCCGGCGGTGTCGCGATGAAAATCGACAAGCTGTACGTGCGGCCGGACCTGCAGCGCCGCGGTTGCGGCGGGCGGCTGATCGCGCGGGCGGAGGTTGTGGCGCGGCGCGAGGGTTGCCGCGAACTGGTGCTGGCGGTGAATCGCGGCAACGCGAACGCGATCGCCGCCTACCGCAAGCACGGCTTCGTGCTGCGCGAGGCGGTGGTCAAGGACATCGGCGGCGGATTCGTGATGGACGATCACGTGATGGCGAAGAAACTGAACGTGAAATGAGTCTGAACATGTTCGAGAATCCCGATGCGGCGGCGCGCTGCGCGCTGCTGAAAAAAACGAAACCCATCGCCGTGGTCGGTCTGTCGCCGAACGCCTCGCGCCCCAGCCATGGCGTGTCGAAGGCGCTGCAGGAATTCGGCTTCCGCGTGATTCCGGTGCATCCGGCGGCGACCGAAATCCTCGGAGAGAAGGCCTATCCATCGCTG
>JAHCLD010000009.1 GCA_026125585.1 Burkholderiales bacterium | reverse complement strand
TTCCGGCGGGAAATCGAAGTTGATCGCGATGAAACGCTGCTTGGTCGAAGGCTTGAGATCCTTCAGCACCGTCTGGTAGCCGGGGTTGTACGAGATGACCAGCATGAAATCCTCGTGCGCGTCGATCTCGACACCCTTCTTCTCGATCGCCAGCTTGCGCCGGTGGTCGGTCAACGAATGGATCACCACGGTCGAATCGGTGCGCGCCTCGACGATCTCGTCGAGGTAGCAGACCGCGCCGGCCTTCACCGCGCGGGTCAGCGGGCCGTCGTGCCACACGGTCTCGGAACCTTCAAGCAGGAAGCGGCCGACGAGATCGGAACTGGTCAGGTCCTCGTGGCAGGACACGGTGACGAGCGGGCGTTTCAGCTGGAACGCCATGTATTCGAGAAAACGCGTCTTGCCGCAGCCGGTCGGCCCCTTCAGCATCACCGGCAGGCGGCGCTTGTAGGCCGCCTCGAAAATCGCCACCTCGTTGCCCTGCGGTTCGTAGTACGGCGACACCTCGCCGACCTGCGGTGCCTGCACGATGTCGTGTTCCACGCCGCGCGCGCGGCTTGCTGCTGTCTTCATCGACGCTCCAAAGTCAAAATCTCACCACGGCCGGCTACTCCGCCAGCTTCCCTTCACGGATGCAACGGGTTTTGATGTAGAGGTAAACATGCCGCGCCGTGCGCACGGCCATTTTCTCCGGGACTTTCGGCAGCGCGTCCCTGCGCCCCATATTAATACAGTTGCGGTAGTACACAAGTTCCCGGCAGTTGTCGCGGATCGCGTTCCAGGTCGGCTCGCCCTTCACCAGCACCTTGAAGGCTTCAAGAATATCGGCATCCGCGGCGGGCGGCAGCTTGATCCTGGCGGCGGCGACGTAGGCGGTGACCAGGCCCTGCGTCAGCGCAATCGCGGCGTCCACGGTTTCGGTCAATGGCAACGCCTCGCCGCGCGCGAGCGCCGCTTCGCGGATGGACAAGGCATCGTCCGCCTCGGCGAAGACCTCGGCAAACAGCCCGGCAGGTGGGGCAGTCATCGTCTAATTCATAAGATATAAATAAAATCAAATACTTGTAAAACAACCGCCACCATCATCACCCCATCAGGACTATGCCCATCGGCGACGGTGGGCCATCCTCCAGACTGCCCGGCCTCGCACGCACGAGGTCCTTCAGTTCCCCGGCCTTCGCGCAGGCGGAGTCGCAGCAGCAGTTGCGGGTACGCGCGCAACTGCGGACCGGCGTCGCAACGCGAAGAATGCAGATGCCGTTCGCCGCAGGCCGCACACCCGGACCGCAGCCCACGGTCTCGCAGTGCCGGGCCGGCGTCAAGCGGCATGACAAATGGCGACCATGGGCGCACAACATGCGGACGGCCCGCCGGAACCCGTCTTCTCCGGATACCACAGAAATATTGCCGCGATGCCGATAGTTTTTATACTGCGACGGCACAACCGCGACCCATTATCATTGCGGCGATCATCCACCATCAGGCACCCGCGCACCGTCTATGAAAAAAACCGTCTACTATTTCCACTCCCTGTCCTCGCCCTGGGCCTACCTCGGCTGGCCAAAGTTCAAGGCCATCATCGAAAAACACGATCTGAACGTCATTGTCCGCCCGACGCGCGTCAGGACCGAAAACGGCGGCATCCTGCTGCGCACCCGACCCCAGGCGCGTCAGGACTACCATGAAGTCGAACTCGACCGCTGGCGCAAGCGTCTCAACATGCCGCTGGTGCTGCGCCCGAAGCACTACCCGACACTGAACGAGTTTTCCGCGCGCATGGTGATCGCCGCCGACAGGCTCGGCTGGAATGCGCTGGCGCTGTCCCACGCGCTGCTGCATGCCCTGTGGAGCGAAGAACTGGACGTCAAGGACGCCGCAGTGCGTGTCGCCACGGCCGACAAGATCGGTCTCGACGGCAACAAGCTTCTGGCGATGCAGGATACCCCCGAAATCATGGCGGCATGGCAGGCGAGCGAGGAGGAAGCCGCCCGGCGCGGCATTTTCGGCACGCCGACATGGATCTACAACGACACGCTGTTCTGGGGACAGGACCGGCTGGACTTTCTCGACGAGGCGCTTTCGGCATGAAAATGAAACATCCCCTGGCACTGGCCCTCGTCGCGGTCTCCGCCTGCGCCGCATATGCCCCCGCAGCATCCGCTCAGACCTATCCCGACAGGACCATCCGCCTCGTCGTGCCGTTCTCCGCCGGCGGCGCGCTGGATGTCGTCGGCCGCATCCTCGCACAGAAAATGACTGAATCGCTGGGTAAGCAGGTGATGGTCGACAACCGTGCCGGTGCCGGTGGCAATATCGGCGCCGAATACGTCGCCAAGGCCGCACCCGACGGTTACACGCTGCTGATGTCCTCCGTGACGACGATGGCCATCAACATGAGCCTGACGCCGAAGCCGCCTTATGACTTCGAGCGCGACTACGCGCCGGTCAGCCTCAATGCCGCCGCTCCGCTGACGCTGATGACGCACCCCGCGCTGCCGGCCAGGTCGGTGAAGGAATTCATCGCCATTGCCAGGGCCCGCCCCGGCGAACTCAATTACTTCTCGTCCGGTGTCGGCACCGGCACGCATCTTGCCGCGGTGATTTTTGACCAGATGGCCGGCATCAGGACCATGCATGTGCCGTACAAAGGCGCAGGCCAGGGCGTGACCGATCTGCTGTCCGGCCAGATGCAGTTCGCGTTCTCGACCGTCCAGCTCGCATTGCCCCATGTCAAGACCGGGCGCCTGCGCATGCTCGGCATCGGTTTGCTCAAGCGTTATCCCCGCCTGCCCGAACTGCCGGCGATCGCCGAAACGGTCAAGGGTTACGAAGCCGTGCAGCTCTACGGCATCGTCGCGCCGCGCGGCACGCCGCCCGAAATTGTCAACCGGCTATCCACCGAACTGCGCAACATCGCAACCATCTCCGACGTGCAGGAACGCCTTCTGAACCAGGGCATCATGCCGGCGCCGTCGACACCGGAAGAATTTTCGCGCAGCATCCGGCAGAACATTGCGCAGTTCGGCAAGGTCATCAGGACCCTGGACCTGAAAGTGGAATAGCCCGGCAAGTCCGGAGAAGCCGCGACCCCGGACCGGCGGACTATCCGATCGGAACCGGCATCGCACCTGGGATGGCCGTGCGACCCAACATGGCAGCATGGACGACAGCGTTTCAGCAGCCGCGCCGCTTCAGCTCCGACAGCGCGGTCGCATGCAGCACCTCGCCGCCGGTCGAACCCGCCCGCGCCATCTGTCCGCAACTCGCGCGCGGCGAGCGCAGCACCGCCAGCGCGAGGAAATATTCCGGCGCCTCGCGCGCCGCCAGGCGGTCGAAGACGTCCTGCGGCGTCGCCGGATTGCGCGCCAGCGCGGCCAGCACGTAGGTCTGGTACAGCTTGTATTCGACGTCGGCCCCGAAATCGCCGCGGCCGGCATTCGCCAGCCGTTCCGCCATCGCCGGCGTGATGCGCGGATGGGTCGCCAGCCCGCTCATGCGTTCATAACCCAGAGGGCCTGCCGCGATCCGCTCCAGCACCGGCAGCGGCGTGTTCGGATGCGCGCCGGCCAGCGACACCAGATAACCGTCGCGCCCGTCCTCCACCACCGCCGTCAGCAGCGCGGCCGGCGCCGCCGGATTCTTCACCAGCGCGATGTCGACATTCTTGCGCCACAGCGGAATCCAGGAACGACTGATTTCCACCAGCATCTCCGGCGTCGCCCGCGGATCGGAAGCCACCGCCAGCGCATGCCGCTGCTGCAACAACGCGCTGCCGAACAGCGCCGCGGCGGCCAGCAGCAGCCCGGAAAACAGCACCGGGGCGCTGTGCCAGGCCCTGCGGCCGGCATGCGCGTCGGACAGCGCAAAGCCGACATACGCCACCGCGCAGCCGAGGACCGCTCCGCCGAGACCGTAGAAGGGCACGAAGATCAGGCCGACCACGGCGGTGGAACTGGTCGAGGTAACCACGGCGTAGAGAACCCAAGCCGCGGCGAGCAGGAAACCGGCGACGGCCACCAAAACGTAGATCCGTCTGCGGGAAGGCTGAACGGCTGTCATCGCATACTCACGCCGCCGGCGGCGGCCCGCAAGGATATTTCCGGAAACCGTCCAATACCTCGCCGATCTGTTCGGATTTCCCGAGATCGACCACAGCATCGGCCGGCAAATCGTGATACTTCGCAAGGCCATCCGGCAGATAACGGCGGGACTCGCGCCGCCCCCGGCTGCCCTCGACAGCGCCCCAGCCCATGGCCTTGAGCGCGGGGACGCTCAGTTCGGCGCGGGTTTCGGCTTGGTTCATGAACTTGAATCCGCTCAAAAACCTTTAAAAATACAGGGCATTAAAAGCTTACCGGACACCTTCAGCCGATTTGCGTTAAAACACATAAGTTATTGTTTATAAACAGTTTATTTTTGATACCCATGACAATTGTCAATAAGCATTAAAGCATTCTCAAGCCCAAAACGGCAGATAACGCGCATAACGGGTCGATGCCGTTTCCGAATCATCGGTACGAATCAACTCTGCATCCTTCGCGGCGCCAATGATCAGTGAAACCGTTGCCGATTTCGATTCCGACACGCCGAATCGTTCGCGCAACGATTGATTGGACATGCGCTTGCCGCTCACGTATTGCAAACAGCAATGTTGGTAGCAAGCCCGGATCCGGTCGGCCTTGCTCATTTCGGGAAACTCCTGATGCACAAAGATTACAGCGGTTGTCCTGAACTCACCCAACCGAAAATCAGGCGCAGGCAACTGATAGACCTCAGCCGCACTGACCACCTTGTCGACACCGCTTCCCTTTTCTTCGCAAATACCCCAGCGCCGCATGAGGTCGGCCAGCTTTTCATTGCGCGACCGGTACTCGTCGATGAACCGTTCCACCTTGATTGGCGGCAAACCGGGGTTGGATATTTCCACCCGGTCGTCATACATCTCGATCATGACCGAAGCGCCAGTCGCCGTGAAATCCTGATGCACAAGCGCATTGGCGATCAATTCGCGCAATGCCTGCTTGGGAAACATTTTTACTTCCTCCCGCACCGCCTGCTCGATAAACCTGTTGCGGGGCGCCGCCGAATGAACGAAGTCGACCAGCCCCTCGAACCCTGCCGCATAGCCGCGGCTACCGGGCTTGTCTTCCCTGGTATTCAGCTTGCTGACGCCTTCATAGATGACGACGCGGGGTGCCTTGCGGGCCAACTCCGGCGAAAATGAATCCAGCCGTTTGGCCAGAAGAATTGCCGTGAGATTGGGAATAGTCCAGCCCTCCTGCACCTTCACGACCAGATTCTCGCTTTCCAGCCGCTCCAGCACACCATCCCGGCTCGTCGGATAAGGAAGTTTCATCAGGTCGAAATAAGCCTGGGTGTCCAGCAACGCGATGACCTCGTCCGCAGCCACCCCGATTTTTGCGGGCTGCGTCAGCCAGTCCGGTTGCCCCTCCGCAAAAATGCGGCGCAATTGATCCGGCGACATGGGCACCAACGCCCCGCCGGCACGCATGAAATAACGACCATCGCAATCCAGCGGCTGCCCCCGTGCGCGGCCTGGTACGTTAAAAATCAGCACCCTTCCATCCGGATGCAGGACCTCGTCAAAACTTACCTTGAGCCGGATACGTTCATGGATGCCGGCCACGGTACGCTCCGGCACGTCGAAAGCCCTGGTACCGACGACACGCCGGGGCGGCTTGTCGGTAATGCCCAGGACCATGCGTCCGCCGCCTTCGTTGGCGAGAGCCACGCAGTAATGCAACAACTCCTCGAAATCGTAACGACTCTGCGCAACCTTGAACTCCAGATGTTCGTCCTCGGAGCGCACGATGAGCAAGGCCTCGATCTGTTGAATTGTTACGCCCAATTCAGCCACTCCCGCGCATTAATGAAATCATCACCGGACTCCTGAAGCCAATCGCCGTTGCATGATAACCGGAGGACAGGCATAAAAAAGCCGGGGACCCGCCCCGGCTTCTCGGATAGCAGCGCTGAAAACGGTTATTTCTTTTTCACCGCCTTCTTCACCGGCTTGGCCGTCTTCCTGGCGGCCGGCTTTCCGGCTGCGGCCTTTTTCACGGGCCGGCCCTTCGCTTTGCCGCCCGTCGCCTCCTTCGCCGCGCTCCGCCCCGCGATCCGCCCGAACACCGCGCCCGACATCAGCCCCGTGCCCAGCGGATAGTTGTAATGGAACAGGCCGCCGACCATTTCGCCGGCGGTGTAGAGACCGGGAATCGGCTTCCAGCCGGTGGAGATGACCTGCGCCTGCTTGTTGATCTTCAGGCCGCCGAAGGTGAAGGTGATGCCGCCGGTGACCGGCCAGGACACGTACGGCGGGGTATCGAGTTTCTGCGCCCAGTTGGTCTTCGGCGGATCGATGCCTTCGGTGTGCAGGCCGTCGAGCACGGCGGCGTTGAACGGGCCGCCGCGGCCGCAGGCCTCGTTGTAGGCCTTCAGCGTCTTCATCGCCTCTTCCTGGTTGACGTTGAGCTGCTTCACCAGTCCTTCCAGCGTGTCCGACTTGTAGGGCTCGCTGGTCGAGTAGCGCGGCTCGAGCAGGTGCATCGTCTTGGCGTCGAAGATCTGGTAGACGAGGCTTTTCGGCTGCTTCAGGATCAGGCCGCCGTACTTGGCGTAGGTGAAGGCCTGGAAGTCGACGGCCTCGTCGATCCAGCGTTTGCCTTCGACGTTGATCATGACGCCGTACGGATACGACAGGCGGTTGGTCTTGTCGGTCAGTTCCTTCTTGCCGTAATCCGGCGCGCTGGCGACGATCGGCGTCGCGTGGCAGCCGCCCCAGTGGCCCCAGGGCATCGCGCCGGCTTCGATCGCCATGCGCAAACCGTCGCCGTAGTTGAAGTTGGAGCCGCGCACCTTGGCGTGGCCCCATTCCTGCCCGAGATAGTGCGTGCGCCAGGCCGGATTGGTCTCGAAGCCGCCGCAGGCCAGGATCACCGCCTTGGCCTTGATCGTCTGCAACCCTTTTTCGCCGCGCACCTTGACGCCGCGCACCGCCCCCTGCCCGTCCATCGCCAGGTCGAGCACATGCGCCTCGTAGCGGATCTCGACGCCCATGTTCTCGCAGGTCTTGAACCACTGCGCCGACAGGCCGACGCCTTCGTGCACGGTGCGCACGATCGCGCCCTTGGGCCACTTGATCTTGTCGCCGACCTTGATGCCCATGACCGACTTCGCCAGCTCGAAATGGTGCCTGCCCACGTCCTGCAGCCAGCAAGTCGTGTCGTAGGATTCGTCGATCATCAGCGTCGACAGCTCCGGATCGGAGCGGCCGTCGGTCACGCGCATCAGATCTTCGGCGAAGGCCTCCTTCGGATACACCGGCACGCCGGCATGGAAGCCCGGGTATTCCTCTTCGACGTCTGGCACGAAGCGGTCGATCTCGTCGGCATGGTTGAACACGAAGCGGAAAATCGCGCCGCTGAAATGGGTGTTGCCGCCGCGCTGCGCCTTCGGCGCCTTCTCCAGCAACAGCACTTTTTTCGCGCCGTTCTCGCGGGCCGATACGGCCGCGGCGCAGGCTGCGTTGCCGCCGCCGACGACGATGACGTCATAATCCATTGATTGGACTCCTGGTGATTGGGTGCGGATGCCCCGCCGCCGCCTGTTTTGCCCGGTAACCGTTTCCGGGGGCAAATCGAGTATGGAGCGCCTGCAAAATCGCTGTCAAGAAAGCCTCTGCCCGCCTTCCTCGATGTGGACTTGCAGGTGCCACGCCGCCGCGATCGCGTTAGGCTGGCCCACATCGCAAGCCGCCACAGAGGACACAGAGGAAGGAGAAATGGCCATGAACGATGACCGCCGCGCCGTGGGCGCACCGACCCGCGAACTTGCCGCCTGGATCAGCGGCCTGAAGTATGAAGACATTCCCGCGCGCACCCGCGAAGTCGCGCGCATCGCCATCCTCGACACGCTGGGCTGCGGCCTCTACGGCTGGAGCACGCCCTGGGCCGACATGGTGCTGCGCTGGGCGCGCACCGGCAGCGGCGGCCGGGGCGAGGCCACGGTCTGGGGCGACAAGGCCACCTCGCTGCGCGTCGCCGACGCGGCGCTGGTCAACGGCGTCGCCGCGCATGCCTTCGAACTCGACGATTACCACAACGCCAAGCTGCACGCCGGCGCAGTCGCCGTGCCGGCGGCGCTGGCGATGGCGGAAAAGCTCGGCAGCGACGGCAGGGCCGTGGTCACCGCGATCGCCGCCGGCTACGAAACGATGATCCGGTCGAGCCTGGCATCGAATCCCTCGGCGACCCGGCTGCGCGGCTGGCACATCACCGGCGTCTACGGCCCCTTCGCCGCCGCCGCGGCCTGCGCCTCGCTGCTGAAATTGGATCCGGAGCGGACCGCCTGGGCGCTGGGCCTCGCCGGCACCCAGGGCGCCGGCACCTGGGCCTTCAACGCCGACGGCACCATGAGCAAGCGCCTGCACGCCGGCAAGGCCGCGCATTCCGGCGTGCTCGCCGCCGAACTGGCGGCACTCGGCTTCAGCGGCCCGACGCAGATCTACGAATACGGCGACGGCGGCGTGCTGAAAGCCCATTCCGACGATGCCGATGCGTCCCTGCTCACGCGCGACCTCGGCCGCACCTGGCACATCGACAGGAATTCGATCAAGCCCTACTCCTGCTGCGGCAGCGCGCACGCCTACATCGACGCCGCGCTGGCGGTGCGCAAAAAGATCGGCGCGCCCTGGGATGCAAAGCGCCGGGTCAGGGTCGGCCTCTCCAACGTCGTCGACGTGCAGTGCGGCTTCGACTACGCGCCGGGCAGCGCGCTCAACGCCCAGATGAGCGTGCGTTACGTGATCGCCGCCGCGCTGCTCGACGGCCAGGTGCTGCCGCCGCAGTTCACCGAAGAGCGCATGCGCGACCCGGCGATCGTCGAACTCGCCGCGCGGCTCGAATGCGAGCACGACCCGAAGCTCGACGCGCTGTATCCGGCGCATTTCGCCGGCTGGGTCGCCGCGGAACGGGACGGGCAATGGGTGCGCGAGGACATTCTCAATCCCACCGGGTCGGTCGACAATCCGGTGGACGCAAAGGGTGTTACCGAAAAATTCCGCGGCATCAACCCGCGGCTGCCGGTGGACGACATCGCCCGTGCCGCGCTCGACATCGAGAACCATTCGGTGCAGGAACTGCTGGCGCTGGTGGTGCGGAAATAATTGTCCACTGCCGTCATATGCCACGGCGCCGTCATTTACCCCGCCATCGTCATTCCGGCGGACGCCGGAATCCAGGGTGTGCTTGCCACCGTTGCCTGGATTCCGGTTCGCGCGGGGCGCGGCCGGAATGACGGCCCAAAAATGCACTTCATCCGTTAATCAACAAAACCCCCAACCGCCAATCCCATGAAAACCAAGAGAATCGCAGTCCTCGGCACCGGCGCCATCGGCAGCAGCATCGGCGCCGATCTCACCCACGCCGGCCTCGACGTCACGCTGATCGACCAGTGGCCAAGACACGTGCGGGCGATGAAAAACAACGGCCTGCAGATCCAGTTCAAGGATTCCCAGTTCCAGGTGCCGGTCAAGGCACTGCACCTGTGCACGATGTCCTCCGCGCGGCTCGAATTCGACATCGTGTTCCTGGCCTGCAAGTCCAACGACACGCGCTGGATGACCGAATTCATCAAACCCTGGCTCGGTGAAAAAGGCGTCATCGTCGGCACGCAGAACGGCATGAACGACGACGTCATCGCCTCCATCGTCGGCCGCGAGCGGGTGATCGGCTGCGTCGTCGAGCTGCAGGCCGAACTGTTCACGCCGGGGCAGATCCAGCGCAACACCACGCGCAAGGGCAGCTGGTTCACTGTCGGCGAGCTCGACGGCAGCCTGACGCCGCGGGTGAAGGAAATCGCCGCGATCATGGGCAAGGTCGGCCGCTGCGACATCACCAACAACATCTACGGCGCGAAGTGGACCAAGCTGATCGCCAACACGATGACCATGGGACCGTTCAGCCTGCTCGGACTGCGCAACTTCGAGGCCTGCGCGCTGCCCGGCATGTTCGACATCTCGGTGCAGCTCGGCCGGGAATCGCTGGCCGTGGGCGCGGCCCTCGGCTACCGGATGGAGCCGGTGTTCGGGCTGCGAGCGGACGAGTTCGCCGGCTCCAGCGACGAGAACCTGGTTACGACCATGAAAACGCTGATGTCGCACGTCGGCGGCGGGCGCACCGCGCCGATCCATGACCACCTGAAAGGCCGCACCAGCGAGATCGAATTCATCAGCGGACTGGTCTCGCGCAAGGGCCGCGAACTGGGCATCCCGACGCCGGCCAACGACGCGGTGACCGCGCTCGACCGCCGCATCAACCGCGGCGAAATCCCGATGGAAGCCGCCAATTACGCGCTGCTGCAGGCCGGCATTGGCACGGCCGGCACCCGGGGCCCATAATGGGGCACGGCGTGCCCGGCACGCGCAGGCCATCCACACAAAGGCAATCGCAAGAATGCAATCAGAAAAACCAGGGAGGAGCAGCATGAACAACAATAGGCGCCTTGTCGCCCTGGCCGCGCTCGCGGCCTGCCTGGCAGCCGCACCGGCCGCCGGCGCGGGGTTCCCCGAACGCCCGGTGCGCATGGTCGCGGCCTCGGCCGCCGGCGGCGGCACCGACATCATCGCGCGGCTGCTCGCGCACAAGCTCACCGACCTCTGGAGCCAGCAGGTCATCGTCGACAACCGCCCCGGCGGCGGCGGCGTGATCGCCACCGACATCACCGCGAAGGCAGTGCCCGACGGCTACACCCTGCTGCTGCAGAGCGTCGGCATTTCCTACGCGCCGGCGCTCTACAAGAAGCTACCTTTCGACGTGCGGCGCGACATCAGCGCGGTGACCATCGTCGGCACCCAGCCCTTCGTGCTCGCCGTGCATCCGTCGCTGCCGGCAAAATCGGTGGCCGAGCTGGTGCAACTGGCCAAATCAAAGCCGGGCGACATCCGTTTCGCCTCGGGCGGCGTCAGCGGCGCCTCGCACCTCGGCTCGGAACTGTTCCGCGTCACTGCCGGCGTGAACATGGTACACGTGCCGTACAAGGGCACCGGCCCCGGCACCACGGCGCTGCTCACCGGCGAAGTGCAGATGGCAATCGCCGGCGTCGGCACCCTGCTCCCCCATGCGAAATCGGGCAAGGTGCGCGCGCTGGCGGTCACGGGCGCGAAACGCAGCCCCGCCGCGCCGGAACTGCCGACGGTCGCCGAGAACGGCCTGCCCGGCTACGCCTTCGACGTCTGGTACGGCGTCTTCGCCTCATCCAAGACGCCGCGGGCGACGCTCGACAAAATCAATGCGGACGCCGGCGCCGCGCTGCGCGATGCCGAAACCGCCAAACGTTTCGCCGGATCCGGCATCGACCTGATCGGCGGCAGCGTCGAGGAATCGAACCGGTATCTGCGCGCGGAAATGGCCAAGTGGACCAAGGTCATCCGCGAAGCGGGCATCTCGGCAGACTGATGCAAGAAAGCATGAAAGAAAGCGGCAACCCGGAGAAAACCGCAACCTGAACGCAACCCGACGGAGGAGACCATCGCATGAAAAGAAAACTCGCCACCCTGCTCGCCGCGACAATCGCGGGCGCCCTGCCCTGCGCAGCGGCGGCAGCGGATGCCTATCCGAACAAATCGATCCGCATGCTGGTGCCGTTCGCGCCCGGCGGCGGCACCGACATCATGGCCCGGCTGATCGCCGCGAACATGTCCGCGGCGCTCGGCCAGCAGGTCATCGTCGACAACCGGGCCGGCGGCGGCGGCACGATCGGCACGGAGACGGCGGTGCGCGCCGCGCCCGACGGCTACACGATCATCATGGTCTCCGGCAGCTACGGCACCAATGCCGCGCTCTACAAGCTGCCCTACGATCCGGTGAAGGACATCCAGACCATCGTCATGATCGGCGATACCGGCTTCGTGCTGGCGCTGCATCCCTCGGTGCCGGCGAAAACCGTGCCGGAACTGATCGCGCACGCCAAGGCCAATCCCGGCAAGCTCAACTACGCCTCGACCGGCACCGGCGGCATCACCCACCTGACCTCGGAACTGTTCGACCTGATGGCCGGCACGAAAATGACCCACATCCCCTACAAGGGCACCGGCCCCGCGCTGTCCGACCTGCTCGGCGGGCAGGTGCAGCTGATCTTCGGCTCGATGCCGGCGACGATCCCCCACGCCAAATCGGGCAAGCTGCGCGGCATCGGCGTCACCACCCCCAAGCGCGCCGGGCCGCTGCCCGACGTGCCGGCCATCGGCGAAACGGTCAAGGACTATGAAGCCTTGCTGTGGTACGGCCTGTGGGGCCCGAAGGGGCTGCCGAAACCGATCGTCGCCCGCTGGAACGAAGGTGTGGCACGCGTCCTGAAAACGCCCGAGATGCAGAAGCGCCTCGCCGGCGACGGCCTCGAACCCGCGGGCGGCCCGCCGGAACAGTTCCAGAAAGCCATCGCCCGCGACGTCGAAAAATGGAAAAAGGTGGTCAAGGCCGCCAACATCAAGGTTTCGAGCTGATTGTGTTACAAACGTGGGGGTGGTCCGGCAGGGCCACCCCCACGTTGTTTTAAAAATATCAATAAAATCAAATAGTTACATAATGTCGCCGGATCCCGGCGTTTTTTGTCTCGATACGGCAGCACAGCCGTCTTACTGGAGAACGCAGCAATCATGAAATTCCGCAGAGTCGTCACCGACACCAACAAGGAAGGCAAGGCCTACGTCAAATCGGACACCGTCATCGAGCCGATTCCGATGCGCCCCGGTTTCCACAACATCCCGATGTGGGCGACGAAGAAACTGCCGGCGGAGATGACCGGCGAGGATCCGAACACCTGGGAACTCGGCACCAGCCTTGCCGGCGGCAGCGTGTTCCGCCTCGCCAAGTACGATCCGGGCGTGCAGAAACGCTGGCATGTGACCGATTCGGTCGACTACGCAATCTGCCTGGCCGGCGAACTGTGGATGCAACTCGACGGCGGCGAGGAAGTGCACCTGACGCCGGGCACCGTGATCATCCAGCGCCAGACCATGCACAACTGGGAAAACCGCGGCAAGGAGCCCTGCATCATGGCCTACGTGCTGCTCGCCACCGAAGGCGCGAAGACCACCGGCTGGGATCACTGATTCCCGCCTGCATCCAGGCCAGACCACAGCCGTCACTCCGGCGAAAGCCGGAGTCCAGGAGCCAGCTTTCAGCACCACTGGACTCCGGCTTTCGCCGGAATGACGTCAACGGCATGGATGCGGCTTCTGGAATGCGGACAGCGCGACAACCCATGGCCTACATCGACGAATCCCTCTCCGCCGGCGAGGAAATCGCCGCACTGTTCCGCCTGCACTGGGTCACGCGTATCCCGATGGCGTTCTGGCTGCTGCTCGCCATCCCCTCCTTCGGCATCACGCTGGTGCTGGCGGTCTACGAGCACCTGCGGCTGCGCCACACCGAGCAGGGCGTGACCAACAAGCGCATCGTGTTCAAGACCGGCATCATCAGCCGCAAATCCGAGGAAATGAAACTCGGCTCGATCGAGACGGTCGAAATCGACCAGGGCATCCTCGGTCGCATCCTCGGCTACGGCACCGTCAAGGTCACCGGACGCGGCACCAGCGACGTGCTGTTCAGGAACGTCGCCGACCCGATGGCGGTGAAGCGCGCGATCGAAAGCATCAGCCACCCCGCGGCATAAATACTGACAAGGAAGAATCCCCATGAACGACGACATCGGCAAACTGGTCCTGCGACTGACGCTGGGCATCTTCATGCTGCTGCACGGCATCGCCAAGATGCGTTACGGCGTCAGCGGCATCGAGAACATGCTGGAAAACCACGGGTTGCCGTGGTTCTTCGCCTACGGCGTGTTCGTCGGCGAGGTGTTCGCGCCGCTGCTGGTGATTCTCGGCTTCTACGCGCGCATCGGCGGCGTGATCATGGCCTTCAACATGGTGGTGGCCATTGTACTGGCCCACGGCTCGCAGCTCTTCGACCTCGGCAAGACCGGCGGCTGGGCACTGGAACTGCAGGGCTTCTTCCTGTTCACCGCGCTGGTCGTCGCGATGATCGGCCCCGGCAAGTTCGCGATCAACCGCAAATAAATTCGCAGAACCTTTGCGCAAGTCTGCCGCCGGAGCGGCAGAAACTGCGCGGCAGGCATGCGGCCGTCCGCCGGCCGCAACCCGTTCCACAGACCCAGGAGAACCCGTCATGCCCCTACCCGCCATGCTTTTTGCCTTTCTGCTGCTGCCAGCGCTCGTGATCGGAACCGTGCAGGCGCAGTACACCGGCCCCGGCGCCGCGCTCGTGCCGGGCAGCGTCGCCGAAGTGCTGAAAAACCCTGTCGACGACCGGAAAGTGCTGCTGCGCGGCAAACTGCTGAAACAGGTTTCCGGCGACAAATACCTGTTCAGCGACGGCACCGGCGAAATCCGCGTCGAGATCGACGACAACCTGCTGCGCGGCATCCGGATTTCCGAAACGAGCGTGATCGAGATTTACGGCGAAATCGAGAAGAATTTCATGCGCGCCCCGGAAATCGACGTCGAGCGGATCAGGGTGATCGAACCCTGAGCCTCAGTTCTTCATCGGCTTGATGCCGGCCGCCCGGATCACCTCTCCCCATCGGGCGATTTCGGCGCGCACGCGGTCGCCCAGTTCGCCGGGTGTCGACGGCGAAACCTCCGCGCCCTGGCCGAGAAAGCGCTCGCGGATGTCGCGCTGGCTGAGCATGGCCACGGTCTCGGAATTCAGCTTGTTGATGACCGTGCCGGAAGTCCGTGCCGGCGCGAACAGCGCGAACCAGGAAAGCGCCTCGTAATCCGCAATCCCCGCCTCCTGCATCGTCGGCACCTGCGGGGCCGCCGCCGCGCGCCGCGCACCGGTCACCGCCAGGGGCCGCACGCGGTCGCGGGCGATGTGCAGGTGCGCGGTGCTCAGGCTGCCGAACATGATCGACACCTGGCCGCCAACCAGTTCGAAAATCGCCGGCATGCCGCCCTTGTACGGCACATGGGTCAGGAACAACCCCGCGCGCTGCGCGAACAGCACCGCGGCAAGGTGCGCCGCGGTGCCGATGCCCGAGGACGCGTAATCGAGCTCGTGCGGCCGGCGCCGTGCGAAAGCCACCAGTTCGCCGACCGAATGCACCGGCAGCGACGGATGCACGATCAGCACGTTCTGCACCGTGGCCACCATCGCCACCGGCGCGAAATCGTTCAGCGTGTCGTAGGGAATCCTCGTCCACAGCGAAGGATTGGTGACGTGGGCAGTATAGGCCATCAGCAGCGTGTGCCCGTCGGGCGGGGCCTTCGCCACCAGCTCACTGCCGATCATGCCGCCGGCGCCCGGGCGGTTGTCGACGATGACCTGGTGGTTCCAGGCTTCGGTGAACCCCTGGGCCAGCGTGCGCGCGAACACGTCGGTGGCCCCGCCGGCGCTGACCGGCACGATCATCCGGATGGTGCGGCCCGGATAGTTCTGCGCGAACGTTCCGGGCGGCCAGCCGCCGCCGGCAACCGCTGCACCGGCCAGCAAGGCAAGCACGCGCACTGCAGTGTTCATGACGGCCATTGTAATCGCCGGCGGGGCGAATCGCGTACAATCGGCGGCAACCCTCCCGCATCATCCCCGGACGCGCAATGGACAAGAAACTGTTTGACGACGAGCTGCAGGCCGCGATGCAGCAGCTCTACGACGAAACCACCGAGGCGATGCGGCTGGCCACCGTCAGCCCCGACCTCGACGACCTCTCGGCCGTGTTTGCCGCCGCCTTCCTGAAACTCGGCATGGCCACCGGCCTCGTCGAGCAGCGCCATCCCGGCTTCGCGAAGGAAGTCGAGGAAAAACGCCAGCGCGTGATCGCCGCGCTGATGAAGGAACAACAGGCGCAGCAGGAACAGCAGCAACAGAAAAAACACTGAGGACACGATGCAGACACCGATCTACCTCGACAATTCCGCGACCACCCCGCTCGACCCCGCCGTGCTCGAGGCGATGCTGCCTTTCCTGCGCGGCGAATTCGGCAATCCGGCAAGCGGCACGCATGCCTTGGGCCGCGCCGCCAGCCGCGCCGTCGAGCAGGCGCGTGCCGACGTGGCGAAGCTGGTCAACGCCGAGCCGCGCGACATCGCCTGGACGTCGGGCGCCACTGAATCCAACAACCTGGCCATCAAGGGCGCGGCGCTGGCGGGCCGGAAACGCGGCAAACACCTCGTCACAGTACAGACCGAACACAAGGCCGTACTCGACACGATGCAGTGGCTGGAAAAACAGGGCTTCGAGGTCAGCTACCTCGCGCCGCGGAAAAACGGCCTGCTCGACATCGAGACCTTCCGCGCCGCGCTGCGTCCCGACACCGTGCTCGCCTCGGTGATGCTGGTCAACAACGAAATCGGCGTGATCCAGGACGTCGCCGCGCTCGGCGCGCTGTGCCGCGCCAACGGCACGCTGTTCCACGTCGATGCCGCGCAGGCCACCGGCAAGGTCGCGATCGACCTCACGCAGTGGCCGGTGGACCTGATGTCGCTGACCGCGCACAAGACCTACGGCCCCAAGGGCATCGGCGCGCTGTACGCACGGCGCTCGCCGCAGGTCCGCCTCGAATGCCAGATGCACGGCGGCGGCCACGAGCGCGGCCTGCGCTCGGGCACGCTGGCCACCCACCAGATCGTCGGTATGGGCGCGGCCCTCCGCATCGCCGGAGAACTGATGGCGGAGGAAGTGCCCCGGCTGCGCGCGCTGCGCGACCGGTTCTGGAGCCGGATCAAGGACGTGCCGGGCGTGATCCTCAATGGCGACCTCGAACAGCGCATCGCCAACAACCTCAACATCAGCCTCGACATCCCGAACTGCGATTCGCTGGTGACCACGCTCGACGACATCGCCGTGTCCTCAACCTCGGCCTGCTCCACCGGCGGCGTGTCTCACGTACTGCAGGCGCTGGGCTCGGATGCCAGCATCGCCGGCAACTCGATCCGCATCACCGTCGGGCGCTTCAACACCGTCGAGGAGATCGACTGGGCGGCGGATTACCTGCGGAAGAAGATCGAGGATTGCCGGGCGGGACGGCTGGCAGCCTGAGAGCGGGCGCCTCTGCCTACTCTTGCCACGAGGCGTCTGTGGACTTGTTGGCCCAAGGTGTCAACTAAGTGAGTAAAAGTTTGGGGAACTAAACAAGCGGTTGGGCGTTGTACGTCCCTCTCGGTTCTCATCCGTTGCTCCATCGAAAGTCTTCGCCATACCTGCTAATAAGTCTTTCGGGATTCCATTGCTGCTCGACTTTCGATCTGCGCACCAACACACCTTCGCCCTCAATGGGGCGGGATGGATCTGGATAATCTAGGGCGATCACAACCTCCCAAGGTGAAGGATACTTGGCGATGGTTCGCTGTACCGCCGCCGCGACCGCACCAGTGAGAAAAGGCAAACGTGTCACGCATACCTTATGCGTGTATCCACCATAATCGTCCTCCACCAACCAGAAGTCTCCCTTTCCATAAGGATCTTCCCGGCCAAAAGTGGCCAATACCGACCTCAGCTCTTCATACAAGGCAAACCATTCCTGCCGCCGTTGTGCCTTCGCTGCATTCATGACGTCCGACAACTATGTTGAAGAGCGCGCGACTTCATCGCACGTCCAATTTCAAACACACAGTTAGGTTGCACTTTGTTCATTTCGACTCCGATCTTGGCTTTGCAATCACGTCTTGTCGTAACCACGAAAATCCACAAACCAAGATGGAAACCAAGACAATTTGAAGCGCAAGGATCGTAAGTAGCCAAAGAAAAAAATCGTCAATTTTCAATAAATTGAAAATATCAAGAAACAACGGCGGAACCAAGACCGCTGCCGCCCAAAGGCTCGGGCCTCCACTGTGAATCGATCCCAAAAACAAAAGTGCTCCGGGCAACGTAGTTAGTAACGTGACTATCAGCACACATTTTCCCAGAGTTTCCCTCGACACATGTTTCATCGCGCAATCTGACTGAACCCAGCGGCCGGTAACGATCTGTTCTGGAGCGACTGGTTAGAGGTCATCTTGTTGGGTATTGACGTCACTCTGACAGTGAAATCTTCACGGCGGAATGAATGGCCAGGCAAAGTAGGAGCTATCTCGTGAGGATATGTGATCTCCAAATGGTCCTCACTCTTCCAAATCATTTGAAGCGCAACCGGATGTTCATGACCTTGGCCATCATGAAAACTGGCGAGCGCAACAAATACCAACTGTCGAGAGTTTGTAGTCACGGTGCCGATAAAAACCTTGGCTTCCATTTCAGTCTTATTAGGATTCTTCAAATCGCAGTTGTCTCGCACATCGAAAGCCATCATGGCTTTACTAGGCGAGGCAAGCTGGGTCACGGTCCCACCATCGCATACTTGTACAGGCCAGTACCGCACTGGAACAATTTGGATAAATAGAAACAAGCCGCCCACAGCAGCAAAAAATCCAAAAATCGCAAATTTAACGATGGTTCGCGCCGCGGGCACTAATGACCTCTAACGTTCAAGGTAACCGGGCGCCGGAACGCGCAGCACAGAGGGGCCCAAACTGGGCTTCACCCGCTTTGCGAGCCCCAACGTTTGCGTTGAGCGGGTGCGCCGCTCTTGGCCCGTCCGCTCCCGAACGGATCGGTTGGATTCTGGTTAAACACATTTCCCCGCGCTGATCGCACTGGATTGCTCCCTCGCCTGCAGCGCATCTTTTGCGAACTCGATTGATTTCTCAAGGCGATCAAGGGTATTAGAGTTCGCACCCTGGTATGAACGATAAAATTCAACCCCATTTAAATTAACTGTCAGTTGTCCTTCAAGAGTTTTCATTGCGCAAGCGATATCCCCTCTTTTTAGAACTTTTAACAATGCGGAATTTTTCATCAATTGGGTCGAGAATGCTCCAACATCCAGCGTTGCACGTATTGGGCCGAACAAGTAATAGCGATCTATATACGCCCCAGCCACTCCTCCAATCATCATGGCAATGGCAATGCTAATGAAATGCCCATTTTTCACACCACCTCTCCTCAAAATCTAACGTTTTATTCAGCTGCCGCCGAAGGCGGTCGGCTGCTATTACACATACAGTGAGTTGCACGAGAGCACTATGCTTGGTCACTCTCCTGATTGGCTTCACGCTTCAATTCCTTCAAAAACTTTCCAGCGCAAATCCATATGGCCAATCCAGCCGCCAGAGAAAAAAGAACGTTGAACGATAATGAGCCAATCTCAACCCCCCAAGCTGAGACAGCGTATTGGGCACCCCAGTGCAATGCGTAAGCAGAAAAAGCCATTACTACGCACGTTAAGAGCCCTATCAATATCGCTTTTCTGATCTGGACATCTCTGGTCATCGACTCCAACTCCAAATATCCAGATGTTCGTAGGTGTCGCCAAGCATTACCACTCTGGCCTTTTCGTAAGCATCTGACCCCACCAAGACCGAAACGACATCGCCAAGCGCGATTTGTGAGCCCTCGTTATAGTTCACGAAGATGCCTAACGCTCTGGTTGAGCCGCCGAGGGGGCACGCAGCATCCCCGAGGTCGGTTCGAACCAGTTGTTAGCCCTCTTACCAGTTGTTAGCCCTCTTAGTTGTCATTTAGTCCGAAAGGCTGTCGCGTGTGGAGTCTTTCTTTCCACGAGCTTTCGAGCCGAATGAGGTCAGTTGCATTCATGTCAGGTGACACTCGCTGCAAGATACTAAATCGAAAGTGGCGGGGGTCGCGCTGCTTTAGCAACTTGTTCCCGCCGTGTCCACGCGCGGCATAGTTTAACCAACGACCGAGAATGTTGGTTTCGCCGTATGCGGACCCCACATAACCCTTCCCGTCGGAAGTGTCGAATATGTAGTAGATGCCGCGCCAGTGCGTTAGCACAGACTTCCACCGCGAAGGCAGAACCGCGAGCTGTTCCCACGATAAATTGATTGCATCCCATTCGGGCATGGCGGTGTCAATCACGCTCTCTTCGAGAATAGAAAGCACCGGAATATCGTTTCGATGTGCGCGCCGCCACCACGAGCGCTCGGGAGGCGGCCAACCTACAACCAGCTTTCCTTTCCAAGCTGCGAACAGCCCGGTAAGCGCAAGGTCGAACCAAAGGACAGAGTGCCTTCCGTTTTCTCCCGCAAAACCGCGCATACCGAAAGCTTTCATTTCTACATAGGCCGGAATCTGCCAATACTGTTTTTGCGTGAGCGATTTGGTTTTTCCGATTGAATACAGACCGATGAAGAGTGCCTTACCTGGCTCATGCCCAATGAACGACGCGATGTAACCCGAGCCGATCATGCCCGCCATGACTTTTTCAAGTTTCTCACCTTGCGTCTGTTGGTAGGCGTTGAATACGTCGGGCTTCTCGGCTGCTAACCACGGGAGAACTTTGTTCAGCACGGGTTCGTACGGTCTGTGCCGTAGTGCAAGAACGTGCTGAGAGGCAACGCCTTTGCTTTTCAATAGATCGTTGAGATTCATCTCTGCGTAACTGCACGGATTCGTTGTTATTAGGGGCTAACGTGTATTGGTTGACATTTTTAGTTGCCCAATTTAGATGACTTTTTAGTTGACACCAACGTCCTCCCTCTGGTCTCTGCCGATTCTCACCCTCACGCACGACGACAGGATCATCTGCGATTCCCTGAATAAATAAAAATATCAATAAAATCAAATACTTATAAAACTACCGCCGCAACCCCCGCGCCGCCTCCTGCAGATGCAGAAAGCTGTGGTCGCAGAACCCCGGCTCCGCATGCGCCTGCAGTGCCTCGAACACCGCATCCGGGTCGCGCAGCACGCGGGCGTCGAAATGCCGCGCGTTCACGGCGCCGTAGTTGATGCAGACACCGGTCCGCGCGTCGCGCTCGAGGCAGGCGTAGACCGTCGTCACCGTATAGAGCCCCGCACCATGCTCGACGAAATGCAGGTATTTTTTGCCGCGGAGCAGCCGCGCTTCGCGCGCGCCCGCGCGCCGGGTATCGATGGCGCGCAGGCGCCCGTCCTGTCTCTGGTAATGCGTCAGCGAATGGGAGGCGCCTTCGACCAGCAGCCGGTCGCCGGTGCGCGGATCGATCTCGTACTGGCGGTAGAACGCGCAGTGGATGTAGGGGCTGGCGGCGAGGTTCTCGAACTGCGCGACCTCGGCCTGCTGGCCTGCCGCCGGCAAGGCCGCGGCCAGCGCCAGCCAGAGGCCGGCGCCGCGGAGGATGGAACATGCCGGCGCGGATTCCATGTCCGGACCAGTGTGCGCCCGCGCACCGGCACTGTCCACCGCCCGCGCGGCGGGCACCGCCGCGGGGCGTATCCGGCGACTTACTTGATCTTGGCGAGGCCGACTTCGGTCAGCACGGCCTGGTATTCCGCGTACTCCGCGTCGAGGCGTTTTTTCGCGGCCTGCGCGTTGACGTAACCGTTGACCCAGAAGTTCTCCTCCATTTCCTTCTTCCAGTCCTCGGTGGCGGCCATCGCCGTCAGCACCTTGTCCCAGTAAGCGATCTGCTGCGCGGTCATGCCCTTGGGCCCCATCAGGCCGCGCCAGCTGGAGGAATCCGCCGGGATGCCCTGGTCGCGCCAGGTCGGGATCGACGCGAAATCGCCCCACATGCGTTTCGGCGAGGAAATCGCGAGGGTGCGCAGCTTGCCCGTGCGCAGGTGCGCCACCATGTTGCCGAGCCCCGTGTTGACCACGTCGACATGACCGCCCAGCACGGCGGTGGTGGTCGCCGAGCCGCCGGGGAACACGGCGGTCTTCAGCCGCTTGATGTCGACGCCGCCGGCGCGCAGGCAGGTGATCAGCGTGGTGTGATTGGCGCCACCGAGGCTGGTGGAGATGCCGAAGCTGACGGCATCCGGCGCCTTTTTCAGGATGTCGACGAGATCCCTGCCGCTCTTGATCGCGGAGTCCGCGCGCACGTTGACGCCCAGGTATTCCTCGAACAGCATCGCCAGCGGCGAGAAGGCGGTGTGGTTGTAGGGAATCAGCCCGAGAATGTGGTTGCTGATCGAGCCGGTGGTGGCGACGATCATGTAATGGCCGTCGCCCGGATGCTGGTTGAGGTAGTTCAGGCCGATGGTGCCGCTGCCGCCCGGCTTGTTGACGACGTTGACCGGCACGTCGACCAGCTTGTGCTGGGTCAGGATCTTCGCCACGACGCGGGCCGTGCGATCGGTCGTGCCGCCGGGCCCGGAAGGCGCGATGATCTCCACGGCGCGCTCCGGTTTCCACTGGGCCATCGCCTCCCCGCCCGCCACCGCCATCACCGTGCAGGCGAGAACCGCCGCGACATTGCGAACCACCGGAATCCGTATCATGAACCTCTCCTTTGAAAAATGTGTTTGAAATATAGTATGACGGAAGCAAAACACATTCCAGCTATACTCGTTGCACGGCCTGCGACAACCCGGCCGATGCCGCCGCCCCGGACCGCACCAACACAGCCATCATACGGAATCCCAGCATGGGCATGACCGCCGCCGAAAAAATACTCGCCAGGACCAGCGGCAAATCCGCGGTCAAGGCGGGCGACATCGTTTATCCGAAACCCGATTTCGTGATGATCCACGACGGCGTGGTGCGCGGCGCGAAGGAGGAACTCGATGCGCTGGGCATCGGCCGCGTCTTCGATCCCGAACGCGTGCTGATGGTCACCGACCACGACGTCGTCTATGTCAACGATCGCGCGGCGGCGCGCGGCGCCTTCAACCGCGAGGCGGCAAAGGCCTGGGGGGTCAAGCACTTCTTCGACGCCGGGCGCGGCGGCCACGGCCACATCTTTCCGACCGAACGGGGCTGGGTGCTGCCGGGCACGCTCTATTTCGACAACGACCGCCACTGCACCAACGCCGGCGGCATCGGCGCGCTGGCGATCCGCATGGGCACCGAAATCAACCGCGTGCTCGCCACCGGCACCAACTGGACGCTGGTGCCGAAGTCGGTGAAGCTGACGATCAGGGGCAAACTGCAGCCCGGCGTGTTCGCGCGCGACCTCGGCTTCGTCATCGGCAAAAACCTCGCGCCGGGCGGCGATTTCGGCGTCGACATCGACTACCGCGTGCTGGAATTCGCCGGCGAGCTCGACCAGTTCAGCCTCGCCGCGCGCGTCTCGCTGTGCAGCACGCCGACCGAGATGCGCGCCATCGGCGTGTTTTTCCCGCCGTCGCCGGAAATCGTCGAATACGCGAAGCAGCGCGCGCAGCGGCCGTTCACGCCGGTCTATCCCGATGCCGACGCGCGTTACGACGCCGAGGTCGAACTCGACGTCGGTAGCCTGAAACCGCAGGTCGCCCTGCCCGGCGGCCCGCACAAGGCCGCCGACCTCGCCAGCGTCGCCGGCACGCCGGTCAGCCATACCTACATCGGCTCCTGCGGCTCCGGCATGTACGAGGACCTCGAAATCGCGGCCTCGATCCTGAAAGGCAAAAAGCTCGCCTACGGCGTGCGCATGATCGTGGTGCCCGGTTCCGAAGACTCGACGCGACGGATGACGCGCGAGGGCCTGCTCGACATCTTCCACGACGCCGGCGCGATGGTGATCCCGGCCGGCTGCGGACCCTGCGCCAGCGGCCGCACCGGGCTGATCGATTCCGGCGAGACTTCGATCTCCACCGCGGTCGCCAACGGCGCGGGGCGCTTCGGCGCGAAGGACGCGCAGCTCTACCTCGGTAGCCCCGCCACCGTCGCCGCCTCGGCGGTGACCGGGCGGATCACCGATCCGCGCGAATTCCTGCCCGCCTGACCGACCGTGAAGTTGACCTTGAATGGACGCCTGATTACGCTCGACGTTTTTTGCCGGTGGAAACACGCATGGGAATGACCGCAGTTGAAAAGGTGCTCGCCGCCAAAAGCGGGCGCGCCTCGGTGAAGCCGGGGGACGTCGTCTCCCCCGACCCCGATTTCATCATGATCCACGACGGCGTCGTCATGGGCGCGAAGCGCGAGCTCGACGCGCTGGGCATCACGAAACTCGCCGCGCCGGACAAGGTGATGATGGTCACCGACCACGACGTGATCTACGGCAGCGCGCGCGCGGCCGAGCGCGGCGCCTTCAACCGCAAGGCGGCGGCGCAGTGGGGCGTGAAGAACTTCTACGACGTCGGCCGCGGCGGCCACGGCCACATCTTCCCGATGGAATCCGGTCTGCTGCTGCCGGGCATGTTCTATTTCGACAACGACCGCCACGCCACCAACGCCGGCGCGATCGGCGCCTTCGGCTTCCGCATGGGCGGCGAGATCAGCCGCGTGCTCGCCACCGGCACCAACTGGGTCATGGTGCCGAAGACCGTGCGCCTGACGCTGCGCGGTAAGCTGAAACCCGGCGTACACGCGCGCGACATCGGCTTCCGCTTCGCCGCGCTGCTGAAACAGGGCGGACTCGCCGCCGACCTCGATTACCGCGTGCTCGAATACGCCGGCGACCTCGAACAGTTCGACCTCGCCGGACGCGCCGCGCTGTGCTCGACACCGACCGAAATCCGCGCCTACGGCGTGTTCGTGCCGCCGTCGGAGGCGATCCTCGAACACGCGCGCACGAAAGCGCAGCGGCCCTTTACGCCGGTCTATTCCGATGCCGACGCGCATTACGACGCCGACCTGAAGATGGACATTGCCGCACTGGAACCCCAGGTGTCGCTGCCCGGCAGCGTCGAAAACGCGGTGGACGTGTCGGAAATCGAAAGCACGCCCGTCGACCACGCCTTCATCGGCTCCTGCGGCTCCGGCATGTGGGAAGACCTGGTCGCCGCGGCGAGCGTCCTGAAAGGCCGCCGCCTCGCGCCCAACGTCCGGCTGTTCGTCGCGCCGGGATCGGAAGCCACCAACCGCCGGCTGGCCGCCGAAGGACTGCTCGGCACCTTCATCGAAGCCGGCGCGGTCATGCTGCCGCCGGGCTGCGGCCCCTGCAACGACGCGGTGATCGGCCCGGTGCATTCGGGGGAAGTGTCGATCTCTACCGCCACCAACAACAACGCCGGCCGTTTCGGCGCGAAGGACGCGAAGCTGTACCTCGGCAGCCCGGCGACGGTGGCGGCATCGGCAGTTGTTGGCAAGATCGCCGACGCCAGAAAATTGGCCAGGTCCTGACACCATTTATGTTTCGGGCACGAACGAAGCACTTTTCAAATTTGCCACGGGGAGCTCAAATATGATTACCGGTTTTTGGCGTGCGTGTTTTTATTTCCTGGCTGTTACGCTGGCAATCGCGCCCGCCTTTGCACAAACCTACCCAGCCCGAACCATCAGACTTATTGTGCCGTTCACCGCCGGTGGCGCATCCGATATTCAGGGACGGCTTATCGCCCAGAAACTCTCTGAACGCTGGGGACAACAGGTCATCGTCGAAAATCGTCCGGGTGGAACCACGGTTCTCGCCACCGACATGACGGCAAGAGCTGCCGCGGATGGTTACACCATACTGTTCGTAACCACGGCATTCGCCATAAACCCCAGCTTGCGCAAGGTTCCGTACGACATATTCAGCGATTTCTCGCCGGTCATCTATCTCAGCTCCTCGCCCAATATGCTGGTTGCGCATCCGTCGGTCCCCGCAAATAACGCGGCTGATTTGATCAAGCTGGCGAAGGCCCGCCCCGGGGAACTCAACTATGCATCCGCGGGGGCGGGGACGGCGGCGCATGTCTCGGTTGAACTGATGCAGATCATGGGCGGAATAAAACTTACACACATCCCTTACAAGGGCATCAGCCAGGCCTTCCTTGATCTCATGAGCGGGCAGGTGTCATTACTGATCACGTCTCCCGTCGCGGCGCTGCCTTTCGTTCGACAAGGCAAGATCAAATCGATCGCCGTCACCAGCGCAAAAAGATCTTCCGCGGCCCCTGAAGTTCCAACGGTCGCCGAAAAAGGCATTCCCGGCTATGAAGCCAGCGGCTGGCAGGGCCTGGTTGCCCCAGCCGGCGTGCCACGCGATATCGTCATGAAACTCTACAACGAAATACACGGCATCATGCAGCTGCCTGATGTCAAGGAGCGCCTGGCAAGTGACGGCTCTGAATACGTTGGAGGAACGCCCGACTCCTTTGCAGCGCATATCAAGGCCGAACACGCGAAATGGGCAAAAGTGGTCAAAGCCTCGGGCGCAAAAGTGGACTAGGAAAAATCATGGGCATGACCGCAGCGGAAAAAATCCTGGCGTCGAAAAGCGGACTCAGCACCGTAAGTCCCGGGCAGATCGTCTATCCGGTACCCGACTGGATCTACCTGCACGACAATTTCGTGATGACGGCCAAACGGGAGCTGGACGCCCTGGGCATAGACACACTATTCGATCCCGATCGCGTGATGATGACCAGCGACCATGACGTCATCTACGTCAACGAGCGCGCGCTTGAACGGGGCGTCTACAACCGGAAAGCCGCACGCGACTGGGGAATCAAACATTTCTACGATGCGGGCCGCGGCGGTCATGGCCATGTTTTTCCGATGGAGGAAGGCCTGGTGCTTCCGGGAATGTTCTACTTCGACGACGACCGGCATTGCACCAACGTCGGCGGCATAGGAGCGCTCGCCTTCCGTGTCGGTGAGGAGATCAGCACCGTGCTGGCGACGGGAACCGTATGGACCCGGGTACCGCATACAGTGCGCCTCACCATACGCGGCGAGTTGCAGCGTGGTGTCTATGCCCGCGACCTGGGCTTCAAAATCGCGCAGGGCCTGAAATCCGGCGGTTTTTTCGGCATCGATATCGATTACCGCATCCTGGAATTTGCCGGCGACCTGGACCAGTTCTCACTGGCCGCACGCGTGTCCCTGTGCAGTTCGCCAACCGAAATGCGGGCGCTGGGCGTATTCTTCCCGCCTTCAGAAGCGATACTGGAGCACGCTCGCGCATGCGCAAAACGGCCTTTCACGCCGGTCACCAGCGATGACGACGCGCGGTTTGAAGCGGAAATCGAAATGGATGTGAGCAAACTCGAGCCCCAGGTCGCGCTGCCGGGCGGGCCGTCCAACGCAGCGGATATCAGCAGCGTTGCCGGGACACCCATCGATCACGCCTTCATCGGTTCATGCGCTTCCGGCATGTGGGAGGACATTGCCCTGACCGCCTCGATACTCAAGGGCCATCGTATCGCGTCCGGCGTGCGACTCTTCGTGACACCAGGTTCCGAGCAGACGACACGGCGCATGCACAGGGAGGGCTTGTTCGAGACCTTCATGGACGCCGGCGCGATAGTGCTGCCGGCCGGGTGCGGACTGTGTGCCGGCGGACGCATGGGGCCGGTTGCCAATGACGAGGTGTCCATCTCCACTGCCGTCGATAATGCAACAGGGCGCATGGGTGCGAAAAGCGCGCGCCTGTTTCTCGGCAACCCCGCGACAGTCGCAGTATCCGCATTAACCGGCAAAATAACCGATCCGCGCAACCATATTTGAACAATCAAGCAGGAGACCGTCGTGAATGAATTCCAATGGCTGCTCAAAGGCCGATGCTACAAGCTCGGGCATGACGTGCCCCACCCCGGCGGCGTCATCCCCAACTGGCTGATTGCCGGACGCTATCTTGACCCCAAGGACCTTGTGCCCCATCTTTTCGAAGAAACCGATCCCGGGTTCCATACGCGCTGCAAACCCGGCGACATCATCGTCACGGGGCGTAATTTCGGCATGGGCCCGAAGATGAACGGCTATATCGCGATGCAGGCGCTGGGCCTCGGCCTGGTCTGCGAATCGATGCCCTTCCTCGCCTACCGCGCGGCCATCGGCTGCGGCGTGCGCGTGCTGACCGACTGCGTCAACGTCACCGAAATGTGCGAGACCGGCGACGAGCTGGAAATCGACTTCCGCGACGGTTTTTTCATCAACCACACGAAGGACATCCGCCGCGAATATCCGCCGATGCCTGACACGCTGATGGAAATCGTCGAGCTCGGCGGCAACGCCGGCTGGCTGAAAGACTGGCAGGAAAAACGCCGGGCAGGCGCCGCTTGAGCTTGATGCAGCGGCTCAATGAATACGGCCAGCCGGTCGGACTCCCGGTCGGGGGCTGGACATCGCCGCCGGTGCCGCCGCGCGCGGTGCTCGAGGGC
>JAHCLD010000089.1 GCA_026125585.1 Burkholderiales bacterium | reverse complement strand
ACCACCAGCACCGGGCCTTCGTCGCAGCGGTCGAGGCAGCCGGCCTGGTTGATGCGTGTTTTGCCCGGGCCGGAAAGCTTCAGTTCCTTGACCTTCTTCTTGGCGTAGTCGCGCAGATCCTGCGCGCCGTGGTCGGCGCAGCAGCGCGCGCCGTTTTCGCGCTGGTTGCAGCAGAAGAAGACGTGGTGCCTGTAGTGGCTCATGGTCGGGAGTCGCCCTGCGACGGGGGAGAGCGCGAATTATAACCGGGGGCGTTCCCGCAATCCCGTGTCAGCGGCGCGAGTATTTGCGCGCATTGCCGCGCGCCAGCGCCACCGGATACTTGCGGGCGTTGATCGCCAGCTTGCGCTGCGCCGCGCGCGGCAGGTCGACGCCGAGCACGTCCGACAGGCGCAGCAGGTAGAGCAGCACGTCGGCCATTTCCTCCTCGATCGCGCGGCGTTCGGCGGCGCCGGGGCGCGCGCTCTGCTCCGGCGTCAGCCACTGGAAACATTCGAGCAGCTCGGCGGCTTCGACGCTGAGCGCCATCGCCAGATTCTTCGGCGTGTGGAACTGGCCCCAGTCGCGCGCCCCGGCGAAGCGGCGCAGTTGCCGGCGCAGGCCGGCGAGGGAGGGCGGGGGGACGGGAGCGGTTTTTCGGGTCATGGCGTCATCCGGTCAGGAGCGGTAATGCGCGGTGTCGCGCAGCGGAAGGCACAGCAGCGCGCAGAACATGGCGAGAAAGGGCCAGAGGTCGGACAGCGCGCGGATCATGCTGGCGAAGCTGAGGATATGGCTGGCCCGGCCGAGGAGCAGGTGCGCCGGCGCCGGCCGGTAGGGATTTTCGGGAATGCCGTTGAGCAGGGCGACCGCGGCCGCCAGCGCCAGCAGCGCGAATGCCATGCGTCCGCGCGGCGGCAGGCGGACGAGCAGCAGCAGCGCGGCTGTGCCGCCGGCGAGGCCGAACAGGACGCCGGGCGTGAGCCAGCTCCAGGGATTGGCGGCCTGCAGCACCAGCACGGCGGCGGCGGCTTTCAACGCGCAGGCGCAGGCGAAGAGCAGCGCCAGCGCGCGCCAATATCCCGGTCCGGGATCGCGCGTCACGCCGGCCAGCAGCAGGCCGAGCCCGGCGACGTTGAGCGCGACCACGCCGGCCTCGGCCGCCAGATAGGCGTCCGGCGAGAACACGAACAGTGCCGGTGTGCTGAAGATGCCGCGCAGGTCGCCGTTGCCGAAGGCCACGGCCTGCGTGTGCAGCTGTGCGAGCAGCCACAGTCCGGTCAGCACCAGCACCGCGTCGCCGCGCAGGCCGTCGATGAACCAGCGGCTGCGCAGCCGCGCCAGCGCGCGTCCCGGCGGCTGCTGCGGCGAGAACAACGGCGCGACCAGCGCGCCGGCCAGCGCGCCGGCGGCGTTGACGAGCAGGTCGACGTTCGACGCGATGCGGGAGGGCAGGTATTGCTGCACCGTTTCCAGCGCGCCGCTGAGCAGCGCGCCGGCGAGCGCGGACGCGGCGACCGCGGCGGGCGCGCTCCATTTTGCGCGCAGCGACAGCGCGATCAGGAAACCCAGCGGCACGTAGGCGATGAAGTTGAACAGCACGTCCTCGACGGTGATCCACCGCGGCCAGGGCTCGAACAGGAAGATGCCGAATTCGGAGGGGATCGCGCGCCAGCCGCTGAAGGGCTGCAGGCTGGCATAGACGACGACCAGACTGTAAGCTAGCGCCGCCGTTCCGGCGAGGCTGGGGCCGCGTCTTGCGGACGGCGATTGGGATTCCAGCAACATCCATGAAATTCTACGACATCTTCAACGGCGACGCCGACGGCATCTGTGCGCTGCACCAGCTGCGGCTCGTCGAGCCGCAGGCGGCCGAGCTGATCACCGGCGTCAAGCGCGACACGGCGCTGGTCGATCGCGTCGCCGCGACCGCCGATGCCGGCGACTGCCTGACGGTGCTCGACGTTTCACTGCGCAGCAACGCGCAGGCCGTGGAGCGCGTGCTGCTGCGCGGTGCCCGCGTGCGTTACTTCGACCATCATGCCGCGGGCGACATTCCGCGGCATCCGCAGTTCGAGGCGCACATCGACACCGCGCCGGACATCTGCACCAGCCTGCTGGTCGACCGCCATCTCGACGGCAGGCACCGGCTGTGGGCGGTGGTGGCGGCGTTCGGCGACAATCTGGTCGAATCCGCGCTGCGCGCCGCGCAGCCGCTGCAGCTCGGCCGCACCGAACTCGCGCGGCTGCACGAACTCGGCGAAGCGATCAATTACAACGCCTACGGCGAAACGGTCGACGACCTGCATTACCATCCGGCGGACCTCTACCGCGCGATCGCGCCCTATGCCGATCCACGGCATTTCATTTTCGACGAGCCGGTGTTCGAGGTGCTGAAGCAGGCGGGCGCGGAGGATCTGTCGCGCGCCGGGGAACTGCGGCCGGAATTCGCCGGCGATGCCGCGGCGCTCTACGTGCTGCCGGATGCGTCCTGGAGCCGGCGGGTCAACGGCGTGTTCGGCAACCGCCTCGCACAGGCGCATCCGCAGCGCGCGCATGCGGTGCTGGTGGCGAAGGCCGGCGGCGGCTATGCGGTCAGCGTGCGCGCGCCGCGCAGCCGGCCGGTCGGCGCCGATGCGCTGTGTCTGGCCTTCGCGACCGGCGGCGGGCGGCAGGCCGCGGCGGGCATCAACCACCTGCCGGCGGAACAGCTGCCGGAGTTCATCGATGCATTCCGCGCCGCTTACAAATAATTCAATAAAAACAAGTACTTATAAATTTCCGCGGGCGTCCTTGCGGAACAGGTCGAGCTCGATCAGCACAAACGCGGCGATCCACAGCAGCGCGTCGTAAGCATCCAGCCATTCGCCGCGGAGCAGCCAGGCCAGTGCGACCGTGGCGAGGGCCGCGTACAGCGCGAAGGATGCGCCGGCCGCCAGCCGGTGCTGTCGGACGGCGGCCTGCGGCAGCCGCACTTCCAGTTCCAGCACGATGACGACGCCGATCCACAGCAGCGCGTTCGCCGCGTCCAGCCATTCGGCTTCGCCGAGATAGGCCGCGGCAGCCACGGCGACCGCGGCGGCGGCGAGCAGGCGCAGCAGGCCGAGCGCCGCAGCGATGCGCGGCCGGCGGCTCTAGCGCGGGCGGCGGGTTTCGAGTTCGAACAGGGCCAGCAGCAGGTACCAGGCCAGCGCGTCGAGTCCCTCGGAGAGACGGCCCGCCGTGGCATACACCGCGGCATTGACGGCCAGCAGGGCGAAAATCGCCGGTTTCAGCGCGTCCGTTCGCGCCAAGATTCAGGCGGTCCCGGAATGATGGCGATGATGGTGCGGGACGACGCCGTAGCGCTGCGGCAGCAGCGAGCCGATCGCCATGCCGGCGGCGGACACCGCGAGCCCGATCAGCTGCGGCGGCACCAGGCTTTTCTCGCCGATCAGCACTTCGACCAGGATCCACGAGATCAGGCCGCCGAGCGTGGCCGCCAGCGCGCCCTGCGTGGTGGCGCGTTTCCAGAACGCGCCGACGACCAGCGGCACGAAGGCGCCCGCCAGCGTGACCCTGTACGCCGATTCGACCATGTGGAAGATCGACAGCTCGGAGTTCAGCGCGAGCAGCAGCACCACGCCGGCGAAGCAGACGATGGTGATGCGCATGATCCACAGGAACCGGCGGTCGGACAGGTGCGGGAAATAACCCCTGACGATGTTCTCGGCGAACATCACCGAGGGGGCCAGCAGCGTCGCCGACGAGCAGCTCATGATCGCCGACAGCACCGCGCCGAAGAACAGGATCTGCGCGAACAGCGGCATGTGCTGCAGCACCAGCGTCGGCAGGATCAGCTGCGAGTCCTTTTCCAGCAGCTGGGTGAACAGCCCGGGGTCGATCAGCGTCGCCGAGTAGGCGATGAACATCGGCACGAAGGTGAAGCAGAAGTAGATGCCCGCGCCGAGCAGGGAGCCCCAGATCGCGATGTTCGCCGACTTCGCCGAGGTCACGCGCTGGAACACGTCCTGCTGCGGCAGCGAGCCGAGCATCATCGTGAACAGCGCGCCGATGAAGGTCAGCCACATCCACGGGTCGGGCGGCGGGAAGAATTCGAATTTTCCGGCCTGCGCCGCGTGCTCGATGACCGTGCCTGCGCCGCCGGTCATGCCGCTGATGATCCAGGCGATGAACAGCAGGCCGCCCATGCTGACGGTCATCTGCACGAAGTCGAGGATTGCGACCGAGAACATGCCGCCGAAGGTGGTGTAGGTGAGCACGATTATGGTGCCGATGATCATGCCGGCTTCCGGGCTGACCGCGCCGCCGGTGATGACGCTGAAGATGAGACCCATCGCCATGATCTGCGCCGACACCCAGCCGAGGTAGGAGCCGACGATGCACAGCGAGGTGATGACTTCGACCGTACGGTTGTAGCGTATGCGGTAGTAGTCGCCGACAGTGATGATGTTGAGCGGATAAAGCTTCTTCGCGAAGAAGAAGCCGGCGATGACCAGGCACAGCGAGGAGCCGAAGGGATCGGCGACGACGCCGGACAGGCCTTCCTTGGCGAACTGCGCGGAGACGCCGAACACCGCCTCGGCACCGAACCAGGTGGCGAACACGGTGGCCGTGACCACCGGCAGCGGCAGGGAACGCCCGGCGACGGCGAAATCCTTGGTGTTGTGGACGCGGGTGGCGGCCCACAGGCCGATGCCGACGGACACGATCAGATATGCAACCACGAACCACAGCAGCATCGCGGGCTCCCTTTTTTGCCGGCGATTATAGCCGCGGGCCGCCGGCTTACGACAGCAGCTGCAGCGCGATCAGCGCGGCCAGAAGCGCGACGGTCGCGGCGAGCAGCCAGCCGTTGCGCCGCTGCTGGCGCAGCAGCGCCTGCGCCTGTTCGCGCAGCGCGGCGTCGCGGTCGTGCGTCAGGAACCGCTGCAGCAGCCGCGGCAGCTGCGGCAGCAGCTCGCTCCAGAACGGCAGCTCGTCGCCGGCGCGGCGGACCAGTCCGCGCCAGCCGACCTGTTCCGACATCCAGCGTTCGAGATAGGGTTTCGCCGTACTCCACAGGTCGAGGTCGGGGTCGAGGTCGCGGCCCAGGCCCTCGATGTTGAGCAGGGTTTTCTGCAGCAGCACCAGCTGCGGTTGGATCTCGATGTTGAAGCGGCGCGAGGTCTGGAACAGCCGCAGCAAAACGCGGCCGAAGGAGATTTCCTTCAGCGGCTTGTCGAAAATCGGCTCGCAGACGGCGCGGATCGCGGTTTCGAAGTCCTCGACGCGGGTGCCCGGCGGCGCCCAGCCGGACTCGACATGGGCCTCGGCGACCCTGCGGTAGTCGCGGCGGAAGAAGGCGATGAAGTTGCGCGCGAGATAGTGCTTGTCGACCTCGGTCAGCGTGCCCATGATGCCGAAGTCGAGGGCGACGTAGCGGCCCTCCGGCGTCACCAGGATGTTGCCGGGGTGCATGTCGGCATGGAAGAAGCCGTCGCGGAAGACCTGGGTGAAGAAGATTTCCACGCCGGCCCGCGCCAGTTTCGGGATGTCGCCGCCCTGCGCGCGCAGCGCGTCGACCGCCGACACCGGCGTGCCCTGCATGCGCTGCATCACCATCACCTGCGTCGAGCACCAGTCCCAGTACACCTCCGGCACCGCGAGCAGGGGCGAGTCGCGGAAATTCCGCCGCAGCTGGTTGGCGTTGGCCGCCTCGCGCATCAGGTCGAGCTCGTCCTCGAGGTGGCGCGCGAATTCGGCCACGACTTCGCGCGGCTTCAGCCGCCTGCCGTCGGCCCACAGCAGTTCGAGCAGTTGTGCGCCCGCGTCCATCAGCGCGACATCCTTGGCGATGACCGCGGCGATGCCGGGGCGCAGCACCTTGACCGCGGCTTCGCGGCCGTCGGGCAGCGTCGCGAAATGCACCTGGGCGACGGAGGCGCTGGCCACGGGCGTGCTGTCGAAGCGGGTGAATACCTGGTCGACGGGCCTGCCGTAGGCTTCGCGCAGGATGCGCTCGGCATCCGCGCCGGGAAACGGCGGCACGCGATCCTGCAACTGCGCCAGTTCGTCGACGATGTCCGGCGGCATCAGGTCGCGGCGCGTCGACAGCACCTGGCCGAACTTGACGAAGATGGGGCCCAGCGCCTCCAGCGCGCGGCGCAGCCGCACGGCGCGCGGCGCGGAGAGGTCGCGCCAGAACAGCAGGCCGCCGACGGCGGCGCGCAGCGCGCGCGCGCGTTCGTGACCGGGCAGGAATTCGTCGAGTCCGAAGCGCAGGGCGACGCGCAGGATTTTCAGCAGGCGGAGGAGGCGCACCCGCGCATTTTAACCGGCATGCCCTCCGGCAGGCGCCGCGCCGTCAGCGGCGATCGAGCAGCGCGATGCGTTTTTCGAGCCTGGCGACGTCGTCGCGCAGGCGGTCGACTTCGGCGGTGAAACGGGCGACGTCGTCCCCGGCCGCGATCAGCGGCTGCTCCTCGGTCCAGTATTCGGCGAAGGAGCGCGCCAGGTTGTCGCCGCCGGATTCGGCCCAGCGCCGCAGCGTCCGCCCCGATTCGGCGATGCGATGGGCCGCCACGTCGCCGACCACTCTGGACAGGTCTTCCTCGGCATCCCAGCGCAGGTGGCGCCACAACTGGTGGATGACGGCCGCCAGCGCGGCGTCGCCGTCGATCTGCACGTCGCGCCAGACGCGGTCGTCGCGCGCGGCGGCGCGCAGCATCAGGCCCGGCGTCAGCGTCAGTATCAGCGCGGGTTCGGCGTCCGCGGGGGCGGGCACGACCTCGCCGCTGTCGAGGATCCGGAGACGGGTTTCAAAAGGCAGGCAGCGGAAGACGGCGACCTTGCCGGCATGCGGCTGCAGCGCCTTGCGCGCCCAGTCGCTGGCGCGCAGCAGGTGGTTCAGCGGTGCGCCGGCGAGAGCGTCGAACATGAAACGGGACGGAAACGGGTGCGGAGAAAGCGGAGGGCGGCGGCGTTCAGCCGTCCTCCCCCCGGGTCAGGCCTGTTGAATGCCCGAGACCAGCCAGCCGGAATTGCCGCGCCGCGGCTTTTCCAGGTGCCAGATTTCGGCGAAGGGCTGCGCTTCGTTGCCGCCTTCGCGGATCAGGCCGGAGAAACGCACGCTGACCACGTAGAGCAGGCCTTCGGTGGCGACGTCGAGCACTTCGGATTCCAGCGTGACCACGTCGGTCTTGCCGCCGGCCTCGCCGTCGGATTGCCATTGCGCGCGGATGTCCTCGAGCAGATCCGGGGTCAGGAAATCGGCCAGCGCCGCGGTGTCGCGGGCATCGTGGGCTTCCTGCAGGCGCACGAAATTGAGCCGGGCATGGCGCAGGAACTCCTGGGCATTGAAGTCGGCGGGCCAGCGGCCGGTGGTGGCGGTTGCCGCGGCCAGCGAATGCGCCGCCACGCCGCTGCCGCCCGCGCTGCCCCCGCCGCCGGCGTACTGCATCGGCGCCGCGGCTTTTCCGCGCAGCGCGCGGAAGGCCATTACTGCGACGCCGGCAATCGCGGCGAGCAGCAGCAGTCCGGCGAGCATGCCGGCGATGCCGTTGTTCAGGAACAGCGCCATCAGTCCGGCGCCCAGCGCCAGGCCGGCGAGCGGGCCCATCCATTTGTTGCCGGCGGCCGCGGCGGGCTGCTGCGCCGGCGTGCCGCCCTGCTGGGCCTGTTGCGGTTGCTGTTGTTGCTGCTGTTGCGCCGGCGCCTTGGGCGGAGGCTTCTGGATATTGCGCTGCATGCCGAGATTGCGTCCGCCGCCGAGGCGCCGGGCTTCGACATCCACGGCGATCAGTGCCAGGCCGCAGGCGGCGATCATGGCCATCAGGAAGGATTTCATGGAAGTCTCCGGTTCGGGTTATACCGGGCCATTATAGCGGGCGCCCGGCAGGGCCGGCATTAACAAGGATAATGAATGAAATCAGCGGGCTACAATGAACCCGGGCGATCAGAAGCGGAAACCGCGGTGCAGCGCGACGACGCCCGCCGCCAGGTTGAAGTATTCGACGCGCTCGAGTCCGGCGTCGAGCATCATCCGTTTCAGCGTGTCCTGGTCGGGATGCATGCGGATGGATTCGGCGAGATAGCGGTAGCTGTCGGCGTCGTTGGTGACGAGCCTGCCCAGCCGCGGCAGCACCTGGAAGGAGTAGGCGTCGTAGAGCGGCGCCAGCGGCTGCCAGACGCGCGAGAATTCCAGCACCAGCAGCCGCCCGCCGGGACGCAGCACGCGGTGCATTTCGGCGATCGCCGCATCCTTGTGCGTCATGTTGCGCAGGCCGAAGGCGACGCAGACGCAGTCGAAATGCGCATCCGGGAACGGCAGTTTTTCGGCATCGCACTGCACGGCCGGCACGACCAGTCCTTCGTCGATCAGGCGGTCGCGGCCGCGGCGCAGCATCGGGCCGTTGATGTCGGTGATGACCACCGCGCCGCGCGGGCCGACGCGCCGCGCGAACAGCCGCGTCAGGTCGCCGGTGCCGCCGGCGACGTCGAGCACGCGCTCGCCGGGACGGGTCAGGCTCTGCTCGACGGCGAAGCGTTTCCACAGCCGGTGCAGGCCCGCCGACATCAGGTCGTTCATCAGGTCGTAGCGCGAGGCGACCGAATCGAAGACTTCGGCGACCTTGCGCGCCTTTTCGTCCTCGGCGACCTTGCTGAAGCCGAAATCGGTGGTCTTGTCCACGGCGCGCTCAGGTCCCGCGGCTGGCGCCGGCGTCCTGCAGGCGCTTCAGGTAATCCTGCCACATCGCGTCCTGGCGCAGGCCGTAATCGTAGAGCAGGTCCCAGGAGTAGATGCCGGTGTCGTGGCCGTCGGAAAAGCGCAGCTGGACCGCGTACTGTCCGACCGGCTCGACGGCCGTGATGGTGACGTCCTTCTTGCCGGTCTGCAGGGTTTCCTGTCCCGGACCGTGGCCGCGGACTTCGGCCGACGGTGAAAACACGCGCAGGAATTCGCAGGGCAGGCGGAAGGATTTGCCGTCGGCGAAGGCGATTTCCAGCGCGCGCGAGGCCTGGTGCAGGGTGATTTCGGTGGGTTGGGGCACGCTTTTGTTGAGTCCTGCCATGACTGCCTGCGGGATATCGGGGTTCGGGGGCGTATCATAACCGACCCCGCGAGCGGGGGAAAAGCGGCACTGGATGCAGGGACTTGCGGCGTGCCGTCGCCGTGCTGTCATGTGCCTGTAACAACGGGGTCATAATATCGGGGCCTGTCGAACCTGCCCGGAGCATTCATGGCGGCAACAATACTGGTGGTCGAAGACGAGCCGGCAATCCAGGAACTGGTGGCCTGCAACCTGGAACTGGCCGGGCATCGCACGCTGCGGGCCGAATCGGCCGAACAGGCGATGCGCATGGTGCGCGAGGAATTGCCGGACCTGATCGTGCTCGACTGGATGCTGCCCGGCATCAACGGCGTGGAGTTCGCGCGCCGCCTGCGCGGCGACAAGCGCACCCAGACCGTGCCGCTGATCATGCTCACGGCGCGTGCCGAGGAGCAGGACAAGCTGGCGGGACTGGAGACCGGCGCCGACGACTACATCACCAAGCCGTTTTCGCCGCGCGAACTCAATGCGCGGGTGAAGG
>JAHCLD010000088.1 GCA_026125585.1 Burkholderiales bacterium | reverse complement strand
TTGTCGGGGCGGGTATGGGAGGCGCTGCAGCGACATGCGGTCTCGATGCGGGTCTCGATACGGGGCTTGATGCGGGTCGTGTCGGTCATCGTTTGAATCTCCAGCTGGCGATCATCAGGGGAAGGATTATCCAGGCCGCCATCACCGCGCCCATCACCGGGGTGCGGGCGAGCGCGGGAGGCAGCAGTTGGGTGAGGCCGTAGGTGGCCGCGGCCTGTTCGGCGGAGAACAGGTTGAGGATGCGGAAGACGTCGGCGGGGTTGAGCAGCAGCAGGTACGCCAGCGCGCCGCCGCCCCACCGGCCTTCGCCGGCGACCATCACGCCGAGCAGCAGCAGGTCGAACACCAGCACGAAGGCGAACCATGCCGCGACGGCCATGCCCGAGGCGCGGGTGCGGTCGCGCGCGATCACCGAGATCAGCATGGCAATGCTGAGGAATGCCATGCCCAGCAGCAGCGCGCTCAGCATGAAGCCGCCGAAGTGGAACAGCGCCGCGTTGCCGAACTGGATGTAGAGCAGGCCCGCGACCAACGCGAAGCCGAGCAGCGTGGACAGCGCCAGCGCGGCGGCGAGGCCGAGATATTTGCCGAGCAGCAGGTCGAGCGGCGTCAGCGGCAGGGTCAGCAGCAGGTCGAGCGAGCCGCGCTCGCGCTCGGCGACGATGGCGTCGAAGCCGAGCAGCAGCCCGATCAGCGGGATCAGGTAGATCACCAGGCTCACCAGGCTGGTGATGGTGAATTCGAGCGAGCGGAAGCCGATGGTGCCCTGCTGCGCGCCGCCGAAGTAGGCGATGATCAGCGAGAAGGCGGTGAACACCAGCGCGATGGCCAGCACCCAGTGGTTACGCATGCGGTCGCGCAGTTCCTTGCCGGCGATGGTCCGGAGATTGATGGGGCTCATGGTGTCAGCGCTCGAGGCCGAAGAACATGTCTTCGAGCGAGGGTTCGTTGATCTGCAGGTTGCGCAGGCGCGGGCCGAGCCGGAGCACTGCTTCCAGCACCGTGGCGCGCTGCGCGGCCGGACAGGCGAGATCGAGGCCGCGGTCGGTGACGGTGACGCCGAGGTTTTCGATGCCGGCAAGGCTGGCCGCGGCGGCGGCGATGTCCCCGGGCGCGAGTTCCAGCGCGAAGACGACGGGCATGGCGGTGCGGCTGCGCAGTTCGGCGACGCTGCCGCTGGCGCGCAGCCGGCCGTCGGCGATGATGGCCAGCCGGTCGACGCGCTGCTGCAGCTCGGCGAGGATGTGCGAGCTGATGACGATGGTGGCGCCGCCGTCGCGCAGCGCGTGGATCCGGCGGTAGAAGTCGCGGATCGCCTGCGGGTCGAGGCCGTTGGTGGGCTCGTCGAAGAACAGCAGCCGGGGCGAGCCGAGCAGCGCCTGCGCGAGGCCGAGGCGCTGGCGCATGCCCTTGGAGTATTCGCGCACGGGCCGGCTGGCGGCTTCCGACAGCCCGGCCTCGGCCAGCCGGGTGTCGCATTGGTGCAGGGGCGTGCCCTTCAGCCGCGCGAAGAAGCGCAGCGTCTCGAGGCCGCTCAGGTTGTCGTAGAGCGCGATGTTCTCGGGCAGGTAGCCGATGCGGCGGCGGGTGTCGCGGAACCGCGGGCTGCCGACGCGGACGCCGGCGACATGCACTTCGCCTTCGGTGGGCTGCTCCAGGCCGAGCATCAGCTTGAACAGGGTGCTCTTGCCGGCGCCGTTGCGGCCGATCAGGCCGAGGATCTCGCCGGCGCGGACGCGCAGGTCGATGCCGTCGACGGCGCACAGCGCGCCGAAGTGCTTGCGCACGCCGCGCAGTTCGATCGCCGGGGCGGCGGCTTCAGTCGGCGATGCGGCCATGCCAGCGGCTCCAGTCGGGGTTGTGCGGGCGCATGCGCGGATTTTTGTCGACGACCGTGGGCACGCGCAGCAGCGGGAACTGCTGCGCGGCCAGGCGCAGGGCCTGGATCGCCGGGCTCGCCATCAGCAGCCGGGCGCCCGGGTGGCGCCACAGGAGGCGGTCGACGATGTCGTTGGCTTCGTAGGGCTGGTCGCCGCGGCCGTCGCCGTCGCTGTCCCAGCCGAGATAGTTGCCCCAGTAGTTGCCTTCCTTCACGCCCCACGCCTCGTCCTTCGCGCCGACGTAGCGCACCTGCTCGCGGTTGGCGATGAAGTCGTTGCGCTCGACGCTGTTGCGGGTGGAGCCGGCGGAGAGGTGCACGCCGACCCGGTTGTTGATGACGAGGTTGCCGCGCAGCGTGGCGTATTCGACGTCGTAGATGAAGAAGCCGCGGTTGTTGCCCGCGATGACGTTGCCCTCGACCAGCGAGTCCTGCAGCGTGCGCAGCATGATGCCGTGGTCGCTGTTGTTCCAGGCGCGGTTGTTGCGGATGACCTGGTCGCGCACTTCCATCAGCGCGAGGCCGCCGCGGTTGGCGTAGCTGTCGTTGTCCTCCCACAGGTTGTGGTAGGAGTTCATGTAGTGGGTGCCGTAGCGGCTGTGGTGGAGCCTGTTGCCGCGGAACACCGCCCGGTGGGAGACGTCGACGTAGAGCGCGTCGCGCACGAAGCCGATGTTGTTGCCGACGATGCGCGCGCCGGTGGTGTTGTAGAGCTGGATGCCGTTGCCGCGCAGCGGCGAGTTGTAGTCGCGCTTGCCGGTGATGATGTTGCGCTCGACGACGACGTCGTCGGCCTTTTCGATCCACAGCCCGAACAGGTTGTAGGTGAGGTCGGAGTCGCGCAGCGCGAAGCGGTGCGCGCCGGGGCGCACGTAGATGCCGGCGTTCTGGTTCTTCAGGCTGTCGCCGGAGTCGCGCACGATGACGTTCTCGACGGTGACATCGGGCGCCTCGACGGTGAGCGTGCTGCCGGTCAGGCCGCCGCTGATCGTCGGCCGCCCGATGCCGCGCAGCGTAAGCGGCTTGTCGATGCGGAAATTGCCGGTGTAGAGGCCGCGCCCGATTTCGAGCACGTCGCCGGCCCGGGCCTGCGCGATCGCCTGCTGCAGGTCGCTGCCGGGGGCGACGTTCAGGGTGGCGGCGGCGGCGCCCGTGGCGGCGAGCAGCGCCGCTGCGAACGACAATATAAGTATTTGATTATTAAGTATTTTTTTCATTTCAGCCGGGCAGGATGTCGAGCGCCTTCAGCGCCAGGAACAGCGTGGCGCCGATCAGCAGGTTCTTGAAGGCGACGTAGCTGAGCATGTCCATCACGCCGGCACGGCGGTAGTTGCGCTTCCACCACGGGCCGTCCTTGACGTAGCGCCGCCCCGACAGGCGGATCAGCACTTCGTAGACGCTCCAGCCGAACCACCAGCCGATGATCGCGCCCGAGGAGAGGTTGCCGCTGATCGCCAGCAGCCAGGCGACGGTGGCGGCGACGGCGAGCGAAATGCCGGCGATCTGCAGCGCGCGCTGGTCGCGCCAGCCCTTGGCGCTCCACGGCCAGAGGTGTTCGTACACCTCGAGCGCGATCCAGCGCGCCAGGCCGGCTTTTTCCATGTAGGGCAGTTGCACCGGGTCGGTGGGCATGCGCGGATCCGGTCCGGCGGCGGCCTTGCGCGCAGCGGCGTCGTCCGTCACCGGCTGGATCGGGATGTAGTAGCCGTCCCGGCCGATCGGCGTCAGCGCGAGGCCGGCGCGCTCCCGGCGCTTGCGCTCGCGCGACAGCGGCGGGCAGGCGGTGACGTCGGTGTAGAGCACCATGCAGTCGAGGCAGTGCAGGCATTCGCGGTGGTCGATGCGGCCGGCGGCGTCGATGGCGAGCGAGCCGCAGCCGACGGCGCAGGCCTTGCAACTGTTGCAGTCCTGCTTGCGGCGCAGTCCGAACCAGCGGAAGGTGCTCGGCATCGCCAGCGCGGCGCCCAGCGGGCAGAGGTACTTGCAGTAAGGGCGCTCGATGAACAGCGAAAGGCCCAGCAGGACCGCCACGAACAGGCCGTACGGCCAGGCGCGGTTGGCGATGCCGACGAGGAAGGTCGTCTTGAAGGGCTCGACTTCCGCCAGCACCTCGGCCAGCGCCATCGAGAACATCGACACCGCGAGCAGGCCGAAGAAGATGCCGTACTTGACCCATTTCAGGCGGTCGTGCACGCGTTGCGGCAGCTTGCGCTGCCAGCGCTTGAGGCCGGCTTTTTCGCCGATCTTGTAGATCAGCTCCGAGAGCGAGCCGAAGGGACACAGCCAGCCGCAGAACAGGCCGCGGCCGAACAGGAACACGGTGACGATGATGAAGATCCAGAACACGAAGATGAACGGATCGGACAGGAACAGCGACCAGGTCCACTTGAACAGCAGCGAGTGGAACCAGGTGAGCACCTGGGTGATCGACGGCTGCGCCATGACGCCGAAACCGATCCAGACGATGCTCACCGCCCAGGCCGAATATTTGAACGCGTTCACCGGCCACTTGTTCTTGTGGGTGGACATCCGGGTGAGGCGTTCGCGGAAGGCGTAGACCACGGCGACGCCGGCGAGCAGCGCGACGAACAGGGCGATCTCCGGCGCGCGGTCGCGCCAGATGCGCATCCACGGCGGGACCGGCTTCTCGATCCTCGGGCGGCCGCCGGCGAGCAGGCCGGCGTCGAGCCAGAGCCCGGATTCGAACACGGCGAAGCTGCGGTGGCCGGTGGCGCGGTCGACGCGGTTGCCGAGGAAGGCGAGCTTCCAGGGGTAGGCCGCGGAGAATGCGGCGCCGCGGATGATGAAGATCGCGGATTCGTCGTAGCGCGGCGCGTCTTCGGCCTCGAGCCCGTAGAGGTTGAGGGCGTCGAGATCGCGGAAGGTGAAGGCGTCGGCCCCCTGCTTGACCTGCACCCGGTCGTAGAGGCCGCCGCGCACGAAACCCGATCCCTTGAAGGATTCCCTGCCGGCGGTGCGGATCACGAACAGGGCGTGATCGCCCTCGGCGAGGCTCGCGCGCAGGTTGGCGTGGCCGCGCGCGCCGAGCAGGCTCGTGGCGACGTCCGGATGGTTGAGATCGCCGAACCACAGCTCGATGAAGGGTTCGGCGCCGCGTTCGAGGCCGACCTGCTGGGGCATGACCCGGAGCCGCTGCACCGCGCCGAGCTTCACCAGCTCGTTCCAGCCGAGGCGCGCGCCGCGCAGCCGGTATCGCGCGGGCTCCCGCACCGTCGGCGCGATGATGCCGGTCTGCCGCGCCACCGCCGAGCCGGAGAGCTGCATCACCTGGTTCTGGGCGATGACGGTGACGGTGGCGCCGGAGATGGCGTCGATGCCGGTCACGTCCTCGGACGGGCGGTCCGGGCCGACTTCGATGCGGTCCCTGACCGACTTGCCGACGTACTGGGCGTTGAATCTGTCGAGCGCCGACTCGGGGATGCCGAGCAGCAGGATGGGTTCGGAGTGCTTGAGCACCTTGACGCCGGTGTAGCGTCCCTCGATGTCCATGCCGATCAGGGTGATCACCGGCTTGCCGGAGTAGGCCGGCGTGTCGGTGATGTCGGTCGACAGCATGACGTAGCCGAGCAGCTTCCTGGCGCCGGCGGCATCGGCCTCGCCGTAGGCCTCGACGTAGGGTGGCCGGCCCTTGCGCCCGGAAAAGGCGGCGGCGCCCGGAAACACGCTGCCGCAGGGAACCATTGCGCAGAGGTCCTTCGCGCTGTTGATTTCCGCGGGCAGTTCGGCTTCGTAGGCGCCGCCGGCCGCCCGCGCGCCGGCCGCCATCAGCAGCATGGCGGCGAGGAACAGTCGTGGGAGGATTCTGTGCATGGTCATGGCCAAAAAAGCGGCCGTGCGCCGGTATGGCGCGCACGGCCGTGCGATGTGGAAGTGCCCCCTCAGGCTTCCACGATCATCCGCGAGCGCATTTCCAGGTGGAGTGCGTGGCAGAAATGCGTGCAGTAGCACCAGAACACGCCGGTCTTGTCCGCGGTGAAGGTCACCGAGGCGGTTTCCTGCGGGTTCACCACGAAGTTGATGTTGTAGTTCGGGATGGCGAAGCCGTGGGACAGGTCCTCGATCTTGTCGAGGTTGGTGAGGATCAGGGTGACCTCGTCGCCTTTCTTGACCTTGAATTCGCGCAGGCTGAAGGACGGCGCGAGCGAGGTCATCTTGACCGTGACTTTCCTGCCCTGGCGGAACACCCCGGACTCCTTGGCATCCTTGATCGCCAGCGGCGAGTGATCGATGTCATACACCTGCTTCGGTTTGACCAGGTCGCGCTTGAAGATGATGAAATCGTGCGGCTCCGGGCGGACCGGGTGGTCGGCGAGCAGGATCATCTTGTCGCCGGAGATATCGATCAGCTGCTCGTTCTCCGGGTGCATCGGCCCGACCGGCAGGTAGCGATCCTTCGAGAACTTGCAGCCCACGGCGAGATACTTGCCGTCGGCGGCCGTGGTTTCGGATTGGGTGGCGTTGATGTGTCCCGGCTGGTAATGCACGTCGATGCGGTCGACCACGTATTTGGCCGTCTTGTCGCCCCTGGTGAACTTGATGGCGGCCTCGACGTTCCACTTGACCACCTGGCTGTCGAGAAACAGCGTGGTGTAGGCGTTGCCGCGGCCGTCGAAGGCGGTATGCAGCGGGCCGAGACCCAGCTCCACCTCGGCGACGATGGAATCGTCGATTTTCTCCAGCTTGCCGTCGAACCATTCCAGCACCCTGGACAGTTCGATGACCGTGGCGGTCGGCGACAACTTGCCGGCGCAGATGAAGTACTTGCCGTCGGGGCTGGCGTTGACCCCGTGCGGGTTCTTCGGGACCGAGACGTAGGCGACCAGCGCGGTCCCGGGATCCTTGTTGGCTTCGGCGGTGCCGTCGACGACCGGCACCTTGGACGTCCCGATGGTCCTGAATTTGCCGGCCTTCACCGCCGCTTCGATGCGGGCGATGTTGAAGAAGAGGCAGGCGTCGCGCTCGGCCGACATCATGTCCTCGTACCTGGCGCCCATCTCGGTGTTGTACTGGTTGGTGGCCGCGAGCTTGCCGTCGAAGGAGGTCGCGGTGAGGTCGCAGTTGCCGTCGATCATCACCTGCCAGCGCACTTCCATCGATTCGGCATCGACGCAGCTGAACAGCGAGCGGTATTTCGACGGATCGTCGATCGGCGCGTTGGGCAGCGGGATCGAGAACTCGCCGCCGCAGAACACGCGCGTCGTGTAGTTGATTTTCTCGTCCACCGGATCGCGCTTGTCCGGGAAGATGCCGTGGAAGCCCTGCACGTTGGGCAGCTCGGTGATCTTGTCGCAGACGAAATAGTCGAGGCGGAGGCGTGCGATGCGGCTGTTGATCTTGTCGTTGATCCAGGCGTAGCGGCCGTCGTAGTTGCCGTCCTTGTAGGAGGCGTGCACGTGGTGGGTGTCGGCGACGGTGTATTTCAGGCTGCCGTCGGGCTTCGTGCCCATGATTTTTTTCGACTCGTTGGTGATGCCCCAGCCGATCAGCGGGTCGGGATTGAAGCAGGGGATGCGGTGGATTTCGCGGCCGGAAGGAATGCCTATTATGCGGGCGTCGCCGGTGTGCCCGCCGCTCCACAGGCCGTAGTAGCTGTCGAGTTCGCCGGGCTTGAGGTGCACGGCGTTCGCCGCGGCGTGCGTGCCGCCGGCGGAGGCGGCGCCCTTGCCGGCATCGGCGGCGGGTTTTTCGTTGCAGCCGGCCAGCGCGGCCAGCCCCGCGCCGGCAACCGCGGCGGTGCCGAGGAAGCGGCGGCGTCCCATGCCTGCGGGTGCCGGGGGTTCGGGTTTCTCGATTTTTCCGGATTTCTCAGCCATGGCTGTTCCTTTGCGGGGTGGGTTGGGATTGACGGCCCCATTGTTCGCGCGCCGGCCGCCGCGGATATTGATCTGGCTCAAACAAGTTTCATAAGATGCATAATGGGTGCATCTTTAAAGGATAGGATGCGTTCCATCCGGAGTGTGCAAACCCGGTCCCGTCAATCGCAATTCAAGCCGAGTCAACCCAAGCCAACCCCGACATTTCAAGGAGCACGACATGAACTTCAGAAACGGAATCCTGCTGGTCGCCTGTGGCATCGCGCTGGCCGCCTGCGGAGGACAGGAGCAGGCGCCGGCGTCCGCGCCGAAGCCCGCTGCCGCTCCCGCCGCGCCGCCCGCGCCCGTGGCCGCCGACAATTCCGCCGGCAAGTCCGTGTACGGCAAGACCTGCGCGCTGTGTCATGCAGCGGGGGTGGCGGGCGCGCCCAAGCCCGGCGACAAGGAGGATTGGGCTCCGCGCATCGCGCAGGGCAACGACGTGCTCTACAAGCACGCGATCGAAGGTTATACCGGCCCGAAAGGCCTGATGCCGCCGCGCGGCGGCAGCACCTCGCTCAGCGACGACGAGGTCAAGGTGGCCGTCGATTTCATGGTGGCCCAGTCGCGCTGAGCACGGCCATGTTCTTCAGCGCCATCAGCCGCCGCCGTTTTATCGGCGGGCTCGGCCTGGTCGCCGCGGGGTTGCTGGTGCCCGCGCGGTTCGCCGATCCGGCGGTGCGGCGCGGCTCGCGCGCGCTGATGGGCACGCGGATCGGCATCGTCGCCGAAGGCATGCATCCCGGCGAAACCGACCATGCCCTCGCGGCGGCTTTCGGGGAAATGGCGCGGCTCGAAAGGCTGATGAGCCGCTACCGCGGGGACAGCACGGTCGCCGCCTTGCAGCGCGCGGCCGGGCGCCATGCGGTCGCGGTCGCGCCCGAAGTCATGGCCGTGCTGCTGCGCGCCCGCTCGGTGTCGGCGTTCAGCGGCGGCGCCTTCGACATCACGGTCGGGGCCTATGACGACTGGCGTTTCGAGGGCGGCGGCGGTGCCGCGCCCGCGGCGGAGGCGCTGCGGCGCCAGCGCGCGCTGGTGGATTACCGCGATGTCGTGCTGGACGGGCGGCAGGGCACGGCCTATCTGAGGCGGCCCGGCATGCGCCTGGATCTCGGCGGCATCGCCAAGCTGCCCATCCTGCAGGCCGGACTGCGGATCCTGCGGCATCACGGCATTGCCAACGCGATGATCGACGGCGGCGGCGACGTGCTGACGCTCGGCCGGCTGCAGGGGCGGCCGTGGCGGGTCGGCATCCGCGATCCGCTGCATCCGGAGTCGCTGCTCGGCGTGCTGGAGATGAACGACGGCGTGGTGGCGTCATCCGGCGACTACGAGCGGTTTTTCGAGCGCGATGGCCGCCGTTACCACCACATCCTCGATCCGCGCACCGGCTATCCGAGCAGCGGCCTGCGCGGCGTGACCCTGGTGTCGCGCGACGGCGCCGATCTCAACGGCCTGGGCGCCGCGATGATGGTGATGGGGGCGGACGCGATGCCGGCGCTGGCCGCCGGGGCGGGAGCACCCGAGGCGCTTGCGGTCGACGCCGCAGGGCATCTGCGGCTGACCGCAGGCTTCGATTTGCGCGACACGCCGCGTTTTCCGAAAGCCTGACGCCGGTCCGTCATCGGTTTTTTCCGGCAGCGTCCGCGGCCGGTTTGGCCGTTCGATGCCGGCCGGACAGGGTGCCGTGCCTTCGCAGCTCAGCGCTGCGGCAGCGGATTGACCTCGTCGAGTCCCACGCCCTCGAGCGCGCCGAACAGTTCGGCGATCGTCGCGCGGTCGGATTCGCGCAGCGGCGGCTTGAGG
>JAHCLD010000087.1 GCA_026125585.1 Burkholderiales bacterium | reverse complement strand
CATGCAGTACATGATGGCCGTCGGCCTGATCTTCGGCGACATGACCGCGAAGCATTACGAGGACGAAATCGCCGCCGACCCGCGCATCGACAAACTGCGCGCGAAGATCCGGCTGACCGAATACGAGCGCTACGAGCGCGAATACCACGACCCGGCCAAACGCACCAACGCCAACTCGATCCAGGTGTTCTTCAAGGACGGCAGCAGGACGCCGCTGTCGGAGGTGAACTACCCGCTGGGCCACCGCAAGCGCCGCAGGGAAGGCATTCCGGCGGTGATGAAAAAATTCAACGCCAACACCGCGATGGCCTTTGCTGCCAGGCAGAAAGCCGCGATCGTCGCCGCCTGCACCGACCAGAAAAAACTCGAGGCGATGGCGGTCGACGAATTCGTCGACCTGCTGACCCGCTAGTCCGTCGCATGAACCGGGGCCGCGGATCCCGCCGTTGCGCGGATTCCGCGGTCCTGTTTTTCCAGGAAGAAAGGATCCAATGGCAAAGATCGAAGCCAGACTCGAAGCGATGGGCCTCAGCCTGCCGCAGGCGCGCAAGTTCCCGAATCCCAACCGTCGCGGCTGCGTGCGCGTCGGCAACATGCTTTTCATTTCGGGCCACGGCCCGCACCACCCCGGCATGCAGATCCGGGAACACGGCAAGCTCGGCCAGGACATGACGGTGGAGGAAGGCTACGCCGCGGCAAAGGCCTCGGCGCTGGCGATCCTCGCCACCGTGAAAGCCGAGATCGGCGACCTCGACCGGGTCAGGCGCGTGGTCCGGCTGTTCGGCATGGTCAACAGCACGCCGGATTTTCCGGATCACCCGAAGGTCATCGACGGCGCCTCGGATCTGTTCTACGAACTGTTCGGCCCCGATTCCGGCTGCCATGCGCGTTCCGCGGTCGGCATGGCCGGCCTGCCGCGCGGGCAGGCCGTGGAGATCAACGGCGAGTTCGAGCTGCGGGACTAGCGGGATCGACAAGACCCGTCACCCCGGGGCAAGCCGGGGGCCGGCACGCCGCATCGCTTCCGTGAAGCTTCCACCGGATTCCGGCGTTCGCCGGAATGACGGGCGGATCAGGACAGCCCGTACATCCTCCGCCCCGGCGTCGGCAGCTCCGCGCTGAGGATCGCGCCGCCTTCCGAATCGACGATGTACAGGGTGTGCGGATCCTTCACGCCGTAGGCGCAGTTGGTGACCACGTCCGAGCCCGGCGAGTCGATGCGGTAGAGCGGTTCGCCGCGGTGGTTGAACACCCATACCGCGCCCATGTCCGGGTGCGCCACGGCGAGCCCGTCGTCCTCGTCGATGGCCATGCCGTCGGGGCCGCGCCCGCCCGACATCTGGATGAACACGCCCATGCGCGACATCGTGCCGTCCGGCAGCAGCGGCAGCCGCCACACCGCGTTGGCGCGGGTCACCGCAACGAACAGCGTGTTCTCCGCGGCGTTGAGCACGAGGCCGTTGGGGCTGGGGATGTTGTCGGCGATGCGTTCCAGTTTGCCGTTGGCGCGCAGCCGGTAGACCGCGCCGTTCGGGTTCTGCAACCCGCTCTGGCCCTGGTCGGTGAAGTAGAGGTCGCCGTTTCCGGCAAACACCAGGTCGTTCAGCCCCTTGAAGGTTTCGAGGTTGTAGCGGCTGGCGATGGTTTCGATGCGGCCGCGCCTGGCGTCGAGCAGCATCAGGCCGCGCTTGTGGTCGGCGACGAAGATGCGCCCGTCCCTGTGGATTTTCAGGCCGTTGGGCTCGCCGTCGTACTCGACGACGAGATCCCATTGCCCCTTCGGGGAGATGCGGAAGATGCGGCCGAAGGGAATGTCGGTGACGTAGAGGTTGCCCTTGCGGTCGAAGGACGGGCCTTCGAGGAAACAGCCGCCGTGCGGCGCGGGGCGTCCCGCGGCAAGGCGTTCAGCCGGGACCTTCGTGCGGCGGTATTTTTTCGGCAATTCGGTGAAAACGTCGGCGGTGATGCGCTCGGGCGGGGCGAAAAAACTCATGGTCTCTCTATATGGACTGGCCGGCGGAAGGAGCGGCGATTGTATGACAGAATCCGCTGAACTCCACACTGCGTACCGCCATGAAAAAGCCGCTCGAAGTCCTGCGTCTCTATCCCGAACACGACTACACGCTGAACGGCGCGCTGGCGAGCCGCGCCAGCCGCGATCCCTCGCGGCCGTTCCTGTTTTTCCAGGGCCGCAGCTGGTCCTGGGGCGAGTTCGCGCAGAAGGCGGAGGCCGCGGCGCGCGTGCTGGCCGCGCGCGGCATCCGCAAGGGCGACCGTGTCGGCGTGATGGCGCGCAACTGCGACGGCCACGTCGTCATGCTGTTTGCGCTGGCGCGGCTGGGCGCGATCATGGTGCCGGTCAATCCCGAGTTCGGCGTCGAGGAGGCGAAGTACGTGCTGCACCACGCCGAAATCAGCGCGGTGGCGGCGACGCGGGACACGCTGGAAGTCGCGCGCAAGGCGGCCGCGGGGCTGAAGACGCCCGCCTGGTTCCTGGCCTTGGACGCGGCCGCCGCCGATGCGCCGCTGCTCGACGATCTGCTGAAAAACGCGGCGGCGACGGAATTGCCGCGCGACATCGACGGCGAAGCCACCTGCCTGATCGTCTACACCTCGGGCACCACCGGTTTCCCGAAGGGGGCGATGCACAGCCAGAGGAGCTTCGTCACCGGCGGCGAAGCCTTCGTGCAGCGCGTCCACCTGCAGGACGACGATCGCGTGATGATCGTGCTGCCGCTGTTCCACATCAACGCGATGTTCTACTCGGTGGCGGGCACGCTGGCCGCCGGCGCGAGCATGGTGATCGTTCCGAAATTCTCGGCCTCGACCTTCTGGCAGACCGCGGTGGAAACCGGCGCCACCGAGGTCAACATCATCGAGGCCATCGGCAGCATCCTGCGCGCGCGGCCGCGCAGCGAGTTCCGGCCGGAGCACAGGATCGCCAGGGTCTACGGCGTGCGCGCCAGCATGGACGCGGCGTTCAGGGACGAGTTCGGGATTGCGCACCGCATCGGCGGCTACGGCATGACCGAGATACCCGGCGTGACCTGCAACCCCTTTGATGTGGAAAACGAGGGCCCGCAGAAGCTCGGCAGCATGGGGCCGATCGGCCGCCATCCCGATCCGTCGCGGCCCTGGGCGCAATGCCGGGTCGTCGACGACGAAGGGCGCGACCTGCCCGACGGCGAACCGGGCGAACTGTGGGTGAAAACGCCGATCATCATGCAGGGGTATTTCCGCGATCCGGAGCAGACGGCCAATGCCTTCCACGACGGCTGGTTCAAGACCGGCGACCTCGTCAAGCGCGACAGCGACGGCTATTACTACTTCATCTCGCGCAAGCGCGACATCATCCGCCGCCGCGGCGAAAACATCGCGGCCGCAGAACTCGACCGCGTGGTCGGCGAGCATCCGGCGGTGGCCGAGGCCGGCACCATCGCGGTGCCCTCGGATCTGGGCGAGGACGAGATTTTCGTGGTCTGCGCGGTCAAGCCGGGCGCGCAGGTGACGGCGCAGGAGATCGCCGACTGGTGCAGGGCGCGGCTCGCGCCGCAGAAGGTGCCGCGCTTCGTCGCCTTCGTCGACGAGCTGCCGCACACGCCGACGCACAAGATCGCCAAGGCGCAGCTGCGGGAAGACAAGGCCCTGCGGGCGAAGGCGGTGGATCTGCAACCGTCCGACGGGGCGCGGCGTCCGTCCTGAGCTGAGATTCCCGGCTGCGAAGGTGGCGCAAAGCTTGCTAAGCTAGGGCTTCCGCACTTCATTGAAAGGAACCCAGTCATGCGTATTGCCGCCAGCGTTCTGGCCGTTGCCGCCGTTTCCACGCTTTTTGCCGGGGCCGCGGGCGCGCAGGTCAAGGACTATCCGTCCAGACCCGTCCGCTTCGTCGTGCCTTTCCCGCCGGGCGGCGCGACCGACATCGTGACCCGGGTCGTCGCGCAGAAAATGAACGATCAGTACAGGCGCCAGGTGGCCGTGGTCGACAACCGCGGCGGCGCCGGCGGTGTCGTCGGCGCGGAAATCGTGGCGCGCGCGGCGGCCGACGGCTACACGCTGGTGATGGGCACGACCGGCACGCACGCCATCAACGCCAGCCTCTATGCCAAGCCCCTGTACGATCCGGTGAAGGATTTCGCGCCGGTGACCCCGACGGCGCTGCTGCCCAACATGCTGGTCGCGCATCCGTCGATTCCGGCCAAAAACGTCCGCGAACTGATCGCCCTGGCGAAGGCCAATCCCGGTGACCTGTCCTATGCGTCCTCGGGCAACTTTCTTTATCTGAGCGGCGCGCTGTTCACCAGCATGGCGGATGTCCGGATGCTGCACGTGCCGTTCAAGGGCGGATCGCAGGCGATGCCGGCCGTCGTGTCGGGTGAAGTCGGACTGTCCTTTGCCACCATCGTGTCCTCGCTGCCGCTGGTCGAAACCGGCAAGCTGCGCGGACTGGCGGTGACCAGCGCGAAGCGGTTCCCGAGCGCGAAGAGCTATCCGACGGTCGCGGAGTCCGGCCTGCCGGGGTACGAGGCGGTGGCCTGGTACGGCGTGTTCGCGCCGAACGGCACGCCGGGCGAGATCGTCCGGCAACTGAACACGGACATCGTCCGTATCGTCAATTCGGCCGAAGTGAGCGAACTGTTCCTGAAGCAGGGCGCCGAATCCTATGCGACCAGCCCCGAAGCGTTCGCGAAGGTGGTCCTGGACGACGTCGCGAAATGGGGGAAGGTGGTCAAGGCCTCGGGCGCGCAGGCCAACTGAGCGCCGGGGGAGGCCGTCAGGCGCGTTTCAGCGCGTCGGCGGCCACGACCCGCAGCAGCCGGTCAAGATCGGCCTTGAGCCTGTCGAAGCCGGCGGTGCGGCGGAAGGTCCTGGTATCCATGAACAGCTTCTTGTTGATCTCGATCTGCACCGAGTCGATGCCGCGGCCGGGATCGCCGTGGCGGCCGATCAGTTCGTTGCCGACATAGGGCTCGTTGACCGACACGCTGTAGCCCCAGCCTTTCAGCGTGTCGGCGATCAGCGCCATGGTCTGCGGCGACGAGGTCCTGCCGTGAAGATCGCTGATGCAGAAGTCCGCGCGCGGCTTGCCGGCATCGGGATGGGTCGGCGCGCCGACGGCCGACATGCAGTGGCAGGAGATCTGCCGCAGCACGCCGAAGCGCGCGTGGGTCTCGTCCACGAGGCGCTTCAGCTCGGCGTGGTAGGGCCGGTAATACCGCGCGAGCCGCTCCTCGATTTCCGCGACCGTGAGCCTGCGTTCCTGGAAGGGTTCGCCGTAGCGTGATTTGGTCTTGATCAACCCCAGGCCCTCCAGCGTGCGCGCCGTGGGTTTCAGCGGCCTGGGCCACTCGCCGTCGACGACCGCGGGATCCATGTCCGCTTCGTTGCGGTTGACATCGACCCAGGTGTTCGGAAAGCAGCAGTAGAGCAGCGTGCCGCCGGCGGCCGGCGTCCCGGCCCACAGGTCCTCGACGTACATCGATACGTTGTCGTGCACCGTCGTGAAGGGCAGCGGGGAGCGGTATTCCTTCGGGTATTCGCGGCCGCTGCGCGAGACGTCAACGACCAGCGGCGCGGGCGGAGCGGCGGGCTCGAAACGCAGGAACAACCCCGGGACGGCATGGATCATGAAATGCTCCGCAAGAAAGATGTAATGGCTCCGTAATTATCCGCGTATCCGTCTCTTGTCAATCCGGCGCGGCGTCGCGCCGCCTGTAACGGCCGTGTAACACGCGCCGGATATCCTGCCTTCAGATCAACATGTGAAGGAAGGTCATACCGTGTCTCTTGAAATGCGGATTTCCGCGGCCGGGCGCGCTGTCGTGCTGGCCGGCATCCTGGCGGTTTCCCCGGCAATGTCCGCGGCGGCCGGAAAATTTCCCGAAAAACCCGTGCGCATGGTCGTGCCGCTGGCGCCCGGCGGCGGCAGCGACATCGTGGGCCGCATCGTGGCCCAGGCGCTGGCCGACGACTGGGGCCAGCCGGTGGTCGTCGACAACCGCCCCGGCGCCGGCGGCACCCTGGGCAACGGCATCGTCGCCAGGTCGGCGCCGGACGGCCATACCGTGCTGGTGTCGAGCTCGACCATGGCCATCGGTCCGGCGCTGTACAAGAATCCCTCGGCCGACGTGCTGCGCGACTTCGCGGCGGTGACGCTGATCGCCGACCAGCCCAGCATCATCGCCGTCAACGGCAGGGTTCAGGCGAAGACGCTGTCCGATCTGCTGGCCCTGTTCAAGGCGCAGCCCGGCCAGTACGCCTTCGGTTCCGCCGGCAACGGCACCGCAAGCCACCTGGCCAACGAACTGTTCAGGCTGAACGCGAAGGTCGACGTCATGCACGTGCCGTACAAGAGCGCGGGACTGGCGATCACGGGCCTGTTGTCCGGGGAAATCCAGTTCATGGTGACCAACATGGCCACCGCGCTGCCGCAGGTGCGCGCGGGCAGGCTCCAGGGACTGGCCGTGACCAGCGCCAAGCGGGTGCCTTCGGCGCCGGATCTGCCGACCGCCGCCGAAGCCGGCCTGCCCGGATTCGAATACACCACCTGGTACGGCATGCTGATGCCGGCGGGCACGCCGCGGGCGCTGGTGTCCCGCGTCCATGCCGACATCGCACGGCAGACCGTCGACCCGCGCGTGGCGGAGCGGTTTTCCGGCCAGGGCCTGACCGTGCATGCCAGCGCGCCGCGGGAGTTCTCGAAGTATCTGGCCGGCGAAGTCGCGCGCTGGCAACAGGTCGTCGCCGCCGTGGGCATCCAGAAGCAGTAGCGCCGGGTTTTTTCCGTCGTTTTCCCGCCGCGCAGCGGGCCGTTCTCTCCCCCTCTCTCCCCTCTTTCCCCCGGCCCGCTGCGCGACGGGCGTTCCACATGCTGCAGGCATGGCTTCGCCGCGCTTGTCTGGCCAGTGTCCCTTGGCTAGACTTTGCCGGGCCGGGCGCATCCGCGATGCGCCTGGCATCGAATGTCAGACAGCCAGCGCGTTGCCGGCGCGGCATCCGGGGGAGAACATCATCGAACGCAAGACTCTGGGCCTGGCCGTGATCGGCTCCGGCCGCATCGGCGGGCTGCGCGCCCGTCTCGCCGCCGGCCATCCGGCGGTGCGCTTCATCGCCACCGCCGACCGGGATCCGAAGAATGCCGAGGCGCTGGCCAAGAAGATCGGCGCGGCCGCGCATTCCGCCGACAACGACGAAATCATCGCCCATCCCGAGGTCAACGCCGTCATCGTGTCGACCAGCGAAGGCGAGCACCTCGCGCCAATCCTGAAGGCGCTGGAGCTGGGCAAGCCGGTGCTGGTGGAAAAACCCATCGCGCTGTCGCTGGCCGACGCCGACCAGGTGATCCGCACCATCGGGAAATCCGGCGTGCCGGTGCACGTCGGCTACAGCCGGCGCTACAAGGAGCGCTACCAGATCGCCAAGGAGCAGATCGTGCAGGGGCGCGTCGGCCGGCTGACCGGCGGCGCGGCGCGGGTGTTCAATTCGCGCTCGCAGGCCCTGGGCATGCTCCGGCGCAATCCGCATGCGACGCCGGTGGTCGACGCATTGACCTATTACGTCGACCTGATGAACTGGTTTCACGAGGGCAGGCGCCTGGTCGAGGTCTATGCGCGCGGGCAGAAGGGCGTGCTCAGGGATGCGGGTTACGACCATGTCGAGGACATCAGCTATGCCATTCTGACCTACGAGGACGGCGCGGTGATGAATCTCGGCATCAGCTACGCGCTGCCGGAAAAGTATCCCGCGCTGGGTCACGCCGCGCGCGTCGAACTGGTCGGCACCGACGGCGTGATGATCCTCGACGACGACCATACCGACCAGCTGATGTACACCGAAAAGGGCATTCCGCACGTCTACCTGCCGGACCATACCGTCAACATGGTGTTCCTGCAGAGCGGCACGCCCGGCGACTGGGCGCTCGGCGAATTCTGGGGGCCGATCGCCAACGAGACGCGAGCCTGGCTCGACCATCTGGCGATGGGCAAGCCCTGCACGCTGGCGACGCCGCAGGAGGCGCGGCACAACCTCGAGGTCACGCTGGCGATCGAGCATTCGATGGCCACCGGCCGCGCGGTGACGCTGCCGCTGGCGCAATAACGACGACACGACGGGGAGATCGCGATGAACAAACGACATGCATTGCTGGCCGTGCTGTGTGCAGTGGCCGCCGCCGCGGCACAGGCCGCCGACAGTTATCCGCTGCGGCCGGTCCGCATGATCGTGGCCTATCCGCCGGGCGGCGGCACCGACCAGGTCGGGCGCGTGATGGCCGAACAGCTGACGCAGACGCTGGGCCAGCAGGTGGTCGTCGACAACCGCGGCGGCGCCACCGGCAACATCGGCACCGAACTCGCCGCGCGCGCGGTGCCCGACGGCCACACGCTGCTGATGGGCAACGTCGCGCCCAACGCCGTCAACGTCAGCCTGTTCAAAAAGCTCGGCTTCGATCCGGTGAAGGATTTCGCGCCGGTCAGCCTGGTGGCGATCACCCCCAACATCCTCGTCGCCCATCCCTCGGTGCCGGTGAAGAGCATCGGAGAGCTGGTCGCGCTGGCGAAGGCGAAGCCCGGCGCCCTCAACTTTCCCTCGGCCGGCGTCGGCAGCTCCTCGCACCTCGCGGGCGAACTGCTGAAATCGCTGGCCGGCATCGACATGGTCCACGTGCCCTTCAAGGGCGGCGGCCCGGCCATGGTGGCCACGATTGCCGGCGAGGTGCAGATCATGTTCGCGACCATGCCGGCGGCGATGCCGCACGTGAAGTCGGGCAAGGTGCGGCCGGTGGCGGTGACCACGACGAAGCGCTCGCAGGCGATGCCGGAGCTGCCGACTATCGCGGAAGCGGGCGTGAAAGGCTACGACGCGGCGACCTGGTACGGCCTGCTCGCGCCGGCGCGCACGCCGAAACCCGTCGTCGACCGGCTGCATGCGGATGTCGTGAAGATCCTGGCCGGTCCGGCCCGCCAGCGCCTGGAGGCGCAGGGTTTCGAGCCCGATGGCGGCACGCCGGCGGCTTTCGCGGCCTACATCAGATCCGAGATCGCCAAGTGGGCCAAGGTCATCAGGGTGGCGGGCATCCCCGCCGAATAGACGAGTCCCGGCACCAATTCATCTACGACCCCAATAGGAGGAGGTGTAATGAGATCTGGATTTCTGTATTTTCCCGAGAATTTCATGTGGTCGCAGGCCATGATGATTGCCATCGAGATGGCTCGCTGGGGCGGCGCCGCGATGAGCGAGGTCGATCGCGTCGGCCGGCGCCTGAAGGACAAGGTGGGCGACAACGAAGCCTGGGGCGTGGAGTGGGAGCGGGAGGCGCAGCGGATTGAAGCGATGGGTGATATTGCCAAATCTGCCGGCTGGGCGTTGTCCGCTGCAGGTCATTATTTGCGCGCGGCGACTTATTATTTCATCGGAGAGCGCTTCGTCGCACTGGGTCCCAAAAAGATCGAACTTTACGAGAACTGTCTGCGCTGTTTCCGGGCTGGCATCAAGGATCGCTATCCCGGCATCGAGCGTGTTGAAGTGCCTTATACCCATGAGGGTAAGCAGACAACACTGCCAGCCTGGTACATGAAGGCCCCTGGTGACGGGCCGAAGCCGACGGTAGTGTTCTTCGACGGACTGGACAGCACCAAGGAACTGTCGATCCTG
>JAHCLD010000086.1 GCA_026125585.1 Burkholderiales bacterium | reverse complement strand
TCGTGTACCCGTCCGGCGCGGAGCGCGCCGCGATCTCCGCCGCGACATTCCCTCCCGCCCCCGGACGATTGTCGACAACGACCTGCTGTCCCAGCCTCTCCCCAACGCGGTCGCCCACGACGCGCGCAAGGATATCCGTCGTTCCTCCCGGACCGAACGGCACGATCAGCCGGATGGATTTTACGGGATACGCCTGGGACCACGCCGGCGCCGGAACGGCGCCCCCGATGATGCCCGCCAGAACCGCCGCCAGTGCTTTCGCTTTCATAAGGCTTTCTCCTTTGCCCGAGTACCCGCAAACACCCCTTCGACGCTTTTGAACTCGTCGAATCTCCATAGCCGGTCGAGCAGGGCATTCGCCTCCGTCGGCGACAATGCCCGGTTCGCAAGTTCCAGGAATTTCCCGCCGATCTCCTCGTCAGTCATCGGATTGAGATGATGCCCCCTGGGATACTCGACTAGCGATGCCAGTTTCCCGCCGCTCTTCGTGACAATCTCCATCCTGCACGGAACCTGCTGCGGAAACAGTTTCGTCAATTCCGGATCCTCGACGACGGATATCCGGTCCGACATCGCGGATATCCGCTGGTCGCGCAACCGCTCTTCCGAAAACATCTCGTCGCTGAATTCCCCGTCGACCATCACCGCTCCGACGATGTAGGGCAGGCTGTGGTCCGCCGTTTCGCGGTTCTTCGGGCGCCACTTCTCGGGCTCGCTGCCGATTTCGTGCCATGCGAACCGGTAGGTATGGATAACGATGGAAACGATGTCGCCCGCATCGATCCGGGAACGCAGATCCAGCGCCGCCGTAATCGGGGACTGCGAATGGTATTCGGACAGGTAGCGCTTGATGTTGGATTGGGAAATCCGGTACGGTCCGTCCTTCCCGGGGAAAGACGGCGCCTCGAAGTTCCCCAACAATTCCGCGAGCCCGTGCGATCCGTCGATCGCGCGGCCCGGACCGGTCATTCCTTCAGCCGCAAGAATCGCGGCAAACACGCCGTTGCGCGCGGCATTGGCTGACGCGCATCCTTTCCACATCGACAGGTCGCCGCGGCGGGTCGCATGCAATGCAATGTTGGGCGTCACGGCGAGAGACACCGCACTGGCCATGCGGGATTCCTCGAGCCCCAGCACCTTGGCGGCGCCGACCGCGCTGGCGACGGCCGTGTAAAACACATGGTCAAGCCCCGAATCCCGCATGCAGGCCGCCTGGAACAGGGCGTGATAAATCTCGTAGGACAGCACGATCGCGGCAAGTGCCTCCCTGCCGCCGGCGCCAGACATTTCCGCCGCCGCAAGAACCGCCGCGATCACGTCGCTCGGATGGCCCCCGCCTCCGGGATAGGTGTCGTTGCCGTCGAGATAGCGGATCATCACGCCGTTGGCAAAGGCAGCGAGTTCGGGAAGGGTCGCAAACCCCGCCCCGATCACCGCCGAACCATCATTGCGGCTTGCCCTTTGCGCCACCTTGCGCGCAATCCGCGCCGGAGTGCTGTGATACGCGCCGAAACCGCAGCCGATTGCGTCTATCAGACGGCGCTTGCAGTCATGAACAACCGGGGGCGGCAGATCGTCAAAGCGCAACTTCCCGGCGCACTCGACGATGCGGCTTGTGCTCGTATCCATCGACTGATTTCCTGTTCTGCTGCTGTCTGGCTTGCGGCTTCAGCAATCGTGACGCTCTGCGGCCGCCCGGCTCAGGAAATTCCGCTGAAGAAGCCGGACATATCCTCGACGTCTTCTATGTTCCGCACGCGCGCCACGAGCAGCCCCCTGCCCTTGCCGGACAGCGGTTTTCTGCTGCCATCCATGCAACTGTCGAATTTCACGCGCAGTGCCTCCTCTTCCGGAATGTCCTCCGGTCCCCAGGGAAATCTGTCCTGCCTCAGGACCAGTCTGCCGTGCTTCTTCGTGGAAATCGTGACGGTCGCCGGGCTGCGGGTCGCCCTGCTCGTCTCTTCAACGACGACTCGGACGCGGCGGGTGATTTCCCTGATTGCCGGCTCCAGGATGGCATCCTCCTGTATCTCGGAAATGCCCATTTTCCGGCGAAGCAGCGCCGATGCGACTGCATATTGCACGCTGAACTGCGCGGTAACCTGCGGATTCTCGGAGGGATTGAATTCCGCCCCGACAAGCCGGTGCATCATCGGCGAATGCAGGACCTGTATTTCCGTGACATCGTCCGGCCTGAGATCGTGCTCCTTCACCAGGGTCAGCGTTGCTTCCAGCGCGGCATGGCTGCAGGCGCAGCACGGATACTTTTTCAGGGCCGTGTTCCCCAGGGAAAAGCGCTCACCCAGACCATCCAGCACCCTGAACGGATCACCCTCCTGGTAAAGGTGATACAGACCGAACTTCCCTTCCATGGCCTCGCGCGGCGCCGTGATACCGTGGCCTGCCAGATCCGCCGAAAACACCCCGCCGCGCGCCGCAAACGCCGATTGCAGCCGCTTGGTCAAGGCCTGCTCTATATTTGCCTGCTGCGTTCCCGATGCCTGGCTGAGCGCGATGCCAAGCGCATGACGCACCTGCTCGGCATCGAGTTTCATGGCCTTTGCGGCGGCGACCGCCGCGCCGAAGACGCCGAAGATCGATGTGGTGAACCACCCTTTGTGCTGCCCCGTTATCGCGCCGCCGAGGCGGCAGCACAAATCACTGCCGATGACATAGGCCGCCAGGAAATCGCGCCCGCTGATGCGTTCGCGCTCCGCCACCGCCAGCGCGGCGGGCAGCGCCACGACATCCGCGTGAACTGTATTGACGGCGTCGTAGTCCAGCGCCGCGCCAAACATGCTGTTGACGAACGCCGCGGACGCCGCGGGAATCCGGCCCGGGCGCGCCCAGACCTGGCTGTCGCCCCTGCCTTCCTGTCCAGCGATCATCCGGTATACCGGCTCCGACCCCGGGGCATCCGCCCCGCCCCAGGCCACCGCCAGCGTATCCAGCATCAGGCGCTTGGCATCCGTCACGGTCGCCGGCGGCAGTTGCCCGTAGCCGCAGGACACGGCGTACTCCGCTATGCGCTGCGAAACCGAAAGTGCGATCCTGCCGGTGTCTTCCAGACGGGCGACACTTGTCATGCTTCCTCCAGAATGATCTGACAAAGATTTCCCGGAAACGGCCGCCGATCCCGGATTCCGCCTTGTTCTTTATTTGGACGCGGCTGCGGCCGCGGATGCTCCCGCCGTCCTGCCGAAAACAGCGCCGGACACCAGGCCGCTCGCTCCCGGATAGTTGGTATAAAACAGTCCGCCGACCATTTCGCCCGCGGCATACAACCCCGGAATCGGTTTGTCATCGACATCCATGACCTGTGCATCCTGATTGACCTTGATGCCTCCGAAGGTGAACGTGATCCCGCAGGTCACGGCATAGGCTTCGAATGGCGGCTGATCGATGGTGTTCGCCCAGTTGGATTTGTTGACGGCCAGTCCGCGGGTGCAACGTCCGTCCTTGCTGTTGGGATCGAAAGACCGGCTCGTATCGATGGCCGCGTTGTATTCCCGGACCGTCTCCAGGAACCGCTGCCCGTTGACTCCTTCCAGCTTCTCCGCCAGCTCTTCCAGGGAGTCCGCCCTTACCTTCGTGATGTGGCGTATGCGGTACTCGTCCCTGAGCAGGTTCAACACCTTTCCGTCAAACACCTGCCACGCAAGCTGTTTCGGCTGCCGCATCAATGCCAGGCCGCATTCGACATAGGTATACATGCGGAAGTCCGAACCTTCGTCGAAATACCGCCGCCCGTCGGCGTTGATCAGTATTCCGAACGGATAGCTGTGCTTCTGGAATGCATCGCCAAGCGCCACGTCACCGTAGTTTGGTGCGTTGAGATCACCCGCCACCGCGTGGCATCCGGACCAGTTTCCGTAAGGCATGGCCCCGGCATCGAGCGCCATGCGCAGGCCGTCGCCGGTGTTGAAGCGCGATCCGCGCACTTTTGCAAGATCCCATCCGGGCCCCAGGTAACGCGCCCGCCACTCGGCATTGGCCTCGAATCCTCCGCAGGCCAGTATCACGCTGCGCGCCCGGATCTCGGTGCGCTCCCCCTTGATTCGCGCCACGACTCCCTGTATGCCCGCATCGTCCTGGATCAGGGACAGGGCGCGTGCCTCATAAATGAGATTGATGCCGCGTTCCTGGATCAATTTGTACAGGGCCTCCATCAACCCCGCCCCGCCGCCCCATACTTCGAGAACCACACCCCCGGAAAACTTGAATTTTCCGTTTACCTTGTAAGCCTGCTTTCCGTATTTCGGCATGAACCGGATGCCGTTCGAACGCAGCCAGAGCAGCGTCTCGAAACTGCGCCTGACCAGAACCTCGGTCAGGTCGGGATCCGCGCGGTAATCGGTGACCCTCGCAATGTCATCGAAGAACTGCTCTTCCGTATAGACCCCGAAATCCGTGTTCTTCTTTTCCTCTTCCGTGAGATCCGGCATCAGCCGGAGCAGATCTTCAAGCCCGTTGAACACGAAGCGCATGGAACCTTCGGTAAAACGGCTGTTGCCGCCCCTCTCATGCTCGGAAGCACGTTCCAGGACCGTGACCGACGCTCCCGCGGCACGCGCCGTAAGCGCCGCGCACAACGCGGCGTTTCCGGCGCCGACAATCAATACATCACAATTCAGATTTGACATCATGTTTCCGGAATTTCTTGTTTATCGATGGTCGAAATAGCGAAATTCGACATCATCGTCCCGCCCGATCTGGGTAATGAGGTCGACTTCCCAAGTCAGATAGTCCTTCATTGCCTGCTCGCGGTTTTCCGTGCGATCGTGGGCGCGCACCCAGACATCGTCCACGCTATCCGTCATCCGCGTCATGCCCTTTTCGACGGGAAGTCCGCCGCGAACCCAGGCATTCATGCCGCCATCGAGCGTCTTTACCGGATTGCCGGACAGGCGCGCGCATTCCGGAGCAGCCAGGCGCGCGATCACGCCGTCGCCGGAAACCAGCACCACCAGTCCGGAATCGACAGGTACTTTCTTCAGGCTCGTTTCAAGATTCGCGCGGATCGCATGCCAAGCCCCGGGGACATGTCCCTCCGCATAGCGGGGTTTGGAATCGAGATCGATGACGGTCGCCTTTTCCGCCGCAACAAGCTTCTGCAACTCCAGCGCGGAAATGGCCTCGCAGCGGACATCGTCCAGTCCCAGAACCGGGGCGGACTGCTTGCCTCGCTTCAGCGGCGCGGATCCGAGCATGCCGCGGGCCACGTAGACCTCTTTCCATCCCATCTGTATCAGCCACGAAGCGGTCATCGTTGCGCGCACGCCGTAATCGTCCACCAGGACAATCCGGGAATTCCTGACGCCCACATAGGCATCCGTCGTCTGGACAAGCTGGCCGCCGGGTGCGGATATCGCTCCTTCAAGGTGCCCCTCCTCGAACTCTTCAGGGCTGCGGACATCCAGCAGATAAAGCGTGCGGGTGTCGCGCTCCGAGGCCAGTTCGGCCACACGCGCAGCATCGATGTACTGCACGCCAAAGCGTCTCGCCACACGTTCGGCCACCGCAAGCGCCTTGGTCCTGCCCTCCGGCGACGGGCGCGGCGCAATCAAATCCTGGCCGCTGGCCACCTGAAAACCCGCAAGATGCCAGCCCATGGTCCCGTTTTTCAGAGCCACCACGCGATTCGGGATCCCGGCATTGATCAGGGACTGCGCACCGATGATGCTCCGCGTGCGCCCCGCACAGTTCACCACGACCAGCGTGTCGGGAGATTTCACCAGATCGTGCACCCGGTAGGCCAACTCCGCTCCCGGACAGTCGATCCCTCCCGGAATGCTCACTTTCCGGTATTCGTGCAGCGGACGGCTGTCCAGTATCAGGATGTCCTCGCCGCGATCCAGCCTCGCCTTGACCTCGGCAGCTTCCATCCGCGGCGTGTGGTATTTGTGCTCCACGAATTCGCCGAATGCCTTGCTGGGCACGTTGACGCCGCTGTATATCTCGTAACCGGTCTCCGCCCAGGCATCGATGCCTCCTGCCAGCACCGACACGTCGTCGTATCCGTGGCGCAGCAACACATCGGCCGCGCGCTGCGACAAGCCGTCATTGCCGTCGACCAGCACTATCCGTGTCGATTTTCTGGGCACCAGAAGCGGTGCACGCACTTCGAGGGTGGACAGCGGCGCGGAACAGGCCAGAAGCATGTGGCATTTCGCATAAACCCCTTCTTCGCGGACGTCGAGCAGCGCGATCTCGCCACCGTCGTGCAGCATGCTCTTCAGCGCGGCCGCATCGACGATTCCAACGCTCTTGGTCGGCGGAAAGAATCTGTAGCCCCCTCCTTCGGGGCCCTCGAAACAGACGCGGCGCGGCAGATGCCGGAGGCTCATGCCGTACATGTGCAGATGCAGGCTCTTCTCCCCGTTCATCACCTCGATGGTGTGGAAATCTTCCGGCATGAAGGCAATGGCATTGCCGGGCTTTACCGTCAGCTCCCCGGTTCGGCGCAGCGCCCCCCGGCCCGGTTTACTGTCGTCGTCGGTCCGCTCGTAGCAGACGTTGTGCTCGTCGCCGACGACGCCGGAAATGATCGCCCAGGTCGTGTGGTTGTGCGGCGGGCGCACCTTGCCGGGAGTACCTACCGACGCATACAGCGCGAACGAATGATCGTCATCCTCCGCCAGCCTGTAATTCGCGGAATTTCCGCCGGGCACGATGGGAAAATCCGCGATCGGGAACAGATCCGAGCGCGAAGCCAATCCGACCATTTCCGTTTTCATCCTGTCCAGGGAATCCCGCGTGACCCCGTGCTCCCTGACGATCCGCTTCAGCCTGCCAATGACTTTTCTGATTTCTGCGCTGCGTTCGGCAGCAATGGAAACATCCACTTGTTGCTCTCCTCGCATTCGAGATGCCGAAGACCCTCGGTCTTCGCGGTATTGCCGAACAACGCGCGCTCTAGTAACCTGATTTCGCATTGTTCTATTATTTAGAACTTAATTTCAAATAAAGGTAAACGTGCCAACGATCGTTGTCAACCGAGGCAGCGTGTCGACGCCGGAAATCCAGGAGGAGCAGAACCATGAAATTCTCGGCCCGCATTTGCGCCAGCACATGCTTCGCCGTCGCGCTGTCCGCGTTTGCCGCATCGGCAATCAGCCAGCCTTATCCCGCCAGGCCGGTCAAAATGCTCGTGGGATTCTCCGCCGGCGGCGGCACCGATCTCACCGCGCGGATCGTCGCGCAAAAACTTTCGGAATCCATCGGGCAGCCGGTCGTGGTCGAGAACCGGCCCGGATCCGGCGGCATGATCGCCACAACCGCCGCGGCAAAAGCCCCTTCCGACGGCTACACCCTTCTGATGGCAGCCGCGGCGGATACCGTCCAGCCGGCCATCCGGCCATCGCTTCCCTATGATCTCGAACGCGATTTCGAGCCGGTCTCGCTCGTCGTCACGGTGCCGTTTGCGCTGGTTACCCATCCTTCCGTTCCCGCGCGCAACGTGAAAGAACTGATCGCGCTCGCGCGCAGCCGCCCCGGAGTGCTGAATTACGGCTCGTCCGGAATCGGAAGCTCCGCTCACCTGTCCAACGAGCTCTTCAATTCGATGGCCAAGATCAAAATCACGCACGTGCCTTACAAGGGCGTGTCCCAGGGGGTGACTGCGCTGGCAGGCGGGCAAATCGACATGATTTTTGCGAGCTTTCCAGCCTCCCTGCCGCTGTTCACCGCCGGAAAGATCAGGATGCTGGCGGTGAGCACCGCGAAACGCACGTCCGTCATGCCGGAACTGCCGACCGTCAACGAATCCGGATTGCCCGGATACGAAAGATACGGTTGGTACGGAGTCCTGGCCCCCGCCAAAGTCGGCAAACCAATCATAGAACTGCTGAACGCCGGAATCGTCAAGGCCGTCACCAACACGGAAGTCAGGGACTCGTTTATCAAGCAGGGTCTGGAACCAGTCACCAACACCCCGGGGGAGTTCTCCAGATTCATACACAAGGAAATCGCACAGACGGCACAATTCATCAAGGCCGCAGGCGCGAAATCCTTCTAGATTCAGGAATTTCCAGACCGCACGCACCGGAGAGCACGAACATGATCATCGACGCGGATACACACTTCATGCCGCCAGACGTCTACGACTACATGGGTGACCAATGGGACGCCTTGCGCCCGCGCTTTTCCTGGGACGAGAAAGGACTGCTCACCGCGGTCGATTTTCCCGGGCAACCCAAGCCGGTACCCGGCGCGACGCCGCTGCCGCCGCCCGGCACCGGCTCCCGCTACCGCGGAGCCTATTACATCGAGGAACGGCTGAAGGACTACGAAAAGCTCGGCATCGATCAGCAGTTCCTGTTTCCCCAGCTGACGTCGATCCTTTTTTCCTATCTGATCGAACCGAAACTGGCGGGCGCCATGGCGCATTCGTGGAACGTGTCCATAGCGCGACTGCTGAAATCCTATCCGGAGAATCTCATCGGGGGCGCCCTCGTGGCCCTGCAGGACGTGGACGGCGCGATTGCCGAAATGGAATGGGCCCTCGAAAACGGTTTTCGCGCGGTCATCCTCGACAAGGTCTTCCCGGTACACGAACACTGCTATTCGGACCCCTACGGCAGCCACCGGGAACTTTGGCCGTTTTTTGCGCGCGCCGAGGAGCTGAAAATTCCGCTCTTCCTGCACAACATCCAGCACGGCCACCGCATCACGAATCTGCTGAACTACCAGTACAACGGACTGGACATCCTGGCGCCGCAGGAAGGGCAGATGAGCCTGGTTTCCCTGATCACCAGCGGTCTGCTGGATGATTTCCCCGGGATCAACCTCGTCTTTACCGAAGCCGGCGTGAGCTTCATCAAACCCTTGGCGGAGCATCTGGACTCGGTGTTCAACAACACGCTGGTCGATTACGAATCCGAGGACGCAGCGCCGCGGTTCAACTACAGGAAGCTCTCCGGCGGGAAACGCATCGTTTCCGAACAGGACTACAAGGCCAAGAACAAGCTCACGCCGAGCGATTACTTCAGGAAAAACCTTTACTTCACCATCGAGACCGAGGAACCGGAACTCGCCGAGGCCGTCCGCATCTTCGGTGCCAGCCAGTTCCTGTTCGCCACCGACTACCCGCATGACGATCCCGGCGGGCGGATGAAATACAAGGACGTCGAGCTGTTCTCGGCCAACCGCGATATCGACGATGCCGGCAAGGAACTGATCTGGCACGGCAACGCGGAGCGGCTGTTGCACCCAAGGACCGCCGCCTGACGGTCCCGGAACGGGCCGCGCGCGGGAACAGGGACCGAAAACATGACATCAACAATATCGGAACGGCTGGGCGCCCACGTCGCGAATACCCCGTGGGAAAACATCCCAACGGATGCCGTGCTGGCATCGAAAAAAACCGGCCTTGATACCCTGGCCGTCGCTTGGGCCGGCACCAGGGCCCCCGGTGTCCCGGCCGCGCTGAATCTGCTCGCAGCGGAAGGCGGGACACCCGACAGCACCGTATGGGCCAGCGACATCCGCCTGCCCGCCTGCGCGGCCGCGTTCATCAACAGCACGGCGGCGGCGGCATTGGACTATGACGGGATGCGCGCCACCGAACGCGGCAGCGTACACGCCGACAGCGTCGTGCTGCCCGCGGCAATGGCCGTCGCGGAACAGGAGCACAGCAGCGGCCGCGATTTTCTTGCCGCCGTGGTTCTCGGCAACGACGTGGTCACGCGGCTGGGCGCCGCCTCCGAACTGCCGCACAAGGGCTGGTACCACACATCGATCTACGGCATCTTCGGCGCGGCCGCGGCCTCCTCCAGGCTGCTGAAGCTCGACGCCCGGGCAACG
>JAHCLD010000085.1 GCA_026125585.1 Burkholderiales bacterium | reverse complement strand
GGCGGCAACCGGCTCATTTCCGTGCAGGGCGAAGGCGTGAACCTGCGCAACACGGGAAACAGCAGCACGGCCGGAACACCGCGCTGATCAGGCTCAGGACCGGGGCGCCGTTTCCTGGTATTCGCGCAGCGGCGGGCGCAACGGTCTGCCTTCGATCGGATCACCCTGCACGTCGCAGGGGCCGACGCGTTTGCCGCTGATCTTCTGCACCACCTGCATTTCGGCGGGATACCGGGACACGGTGGTCACCGTGCCCGTCACCCGGTTGCCGCCGAACACCATGCGTCCGTGCCCGCTCATCTGCGCCACGCTCTCGGCACAGGTCAGATTCCAGGTCATCACATCCTTGTGGGTGCGCAGGTTGCTGGCCCGGCAGGGTGCCCCCGGCGGCGCGAGGTGGGGCTGGAAACTGCGCTTGGTGAAACAGCGGGTGTAGTAGTACGGCGGCGGCGGCCTGACCTGCATGCCGCTGATTTCCGTGGTCACCGTGACATGCCAGTTGCCGTCGTTGAAATTGAACGCGGCGGCTGGCACGGCCAGCAGGATTCCGGACAGCGCCAGGGCCGTCCGCCCGAGAAAAACAAAAATATTCATTAAAAACAATTACTTATGGAGACTGAGTCACCGGACTCTGCATGCGCACCGTGGCCGTCGACGTGATCGGGATGCGATAGCCGCCGACGTTCCAGTCAATTCCCGGGATCGTGGTCGGAATCGCCGGAAAGGAGAACGAGGACAGGAAGCCCGAGCCGCCGGGTACGTAACTCGCCAGCTGGTTGATCAGGCTGTCGATCTGGTCGTTGATGTCGGCGCAGCGCTGGCCGGCAAGCCCGCTTGGCGTCGCTGCTCCCGAGTAATATTCGGCGGCCAGCACCCGCTCCCCGACGAAACCGAAGTACAGCGAATAGATCACCCGGTTGACGATGGGCACGATCAGCCGCGTGCAATAGGTCACCTCGATCGTCAGCAGGTTGGCATCCTGCACGCTCATGCCGCCCTTCACCGTGGTCGGCCGGTACATCAGGTTGTCGTTGGGAATTTCAGTGCCGGATTGGGAATCGGCCTTGTGCGCGTTGTAGGCATCCGCGGTCGGGCTGATCACCCGGATCCGCGTATTGAGCGGATTGAAGGCCTCGATGGCGGCAATCGCGCGCGCCTTGACCAGGTCGAGGTAGTTATCCTTGGTGGTGGTGAACAGCGGTGTCATGCCGGCAGCCAGCGCGTCCTTCATCGGATTCGTCTTGGCGTTTTTCAGCGCGCCCTGCCGCGCCGCCATGAAGGTCGCATAGTTCAGCGTCGACTTGGCCTGGTAGATCAGCGCGAACTGGAAGGCGCCGAGCACCAGCAGCAGCAGGGTCGGATAGATGATGATGAACTCGACCAGCGCCTGCCCGCGGCGGTGCTGCCGGTTTCGCGAAACGGGATTATTTTTTCGGCGCGGGATCATTGCGGGTGACCGGAGGCAGGCCCGGCATGCGTTCGAGGTGGCCGATCATGCGTCCGCTCTCGGCATGGACCACGTCGCCCGCGGGCGCATGGCCGTAGGCCTGGATCATCGCGGCCCAGCCCTGGCGCAGGCGCACGATGCCGAGGTTGTACCAGGCGCGGTGCTCGGTATTGTTGATCGACAGCACGCGCTGGTAGGCGTCGGCGGCGGCATCGGGCCGGTGCGCCCGGGCATAGAGGTTGCCGAGGCGGAACCAGATTTCCGGATCGTTCGGGGTCTTGCGCAGCAGCGCCATGTAGAGCTGCTCGGCCTTGGCGTCCTCGCCGGATTCATAGGCGAGCTGCGCGTCGTTGCTCAACTGGAACAGGTCGCTGCGCTGGGGCAGATCGGACGGACCGGACAGTGCCCCGCAGCCGGAGAACAACAATCCCAGCAGCAACGCCAAACCGGCCCTTGCCCCCCTTCCTGCAGCGCCTGCCGTCCCTGCTGCCTTCACCGATTCCCCGTCCATTCCGCATTCTCCCGCCACACCAGCACGTCGCCCAACCCGATGCCCGTCGCCTGCAATGCACCCGCCGCCATTTCCAGTGTCGCATGGCCGCGCAGGCTGGCCGAAAAGCGCCAAGGTTTCAGTCCGCGCACCAGTTTGCAGACCTTGCCGCGGCGATCGACGTAAACCAGGTCGAGCGCGTAGGTCATCCCGATGCAGTGCACCGAACTGCAGGGCTCGAGCAGAAAACCCTCGCCGGCGCCGAGCCGCGGCCTGCCCAGCAGTCCGCGGGCACGTTCCCAGGCATTGCCGGCCTTCCACACCCGGCCCACCACGGAACGCTTGCCGCTTTCATCGAACAGGGCGCCGAGCAGCACTGCTTCCCCGCCTACACCACCCCGGAATTGAGGAATTTCATCACGATCGGGAAGCCGAGCACGATGAACGTCACCGGGAAAATGAACATCATCAGCGGACCGATCAATTTGACCGGCGCCTCCATCGCCAGTTTCTCGGCGCGCTGGAAACGCTCGACGCGGCGCTGCTCGGCCTGGCCGCGCAGCGCGGCACCGAGGCTGGCGCCCATCTTCTCGGCCTGGATCACGGTGCCGACAAAACTTGAAATCTCGACCATCTGCAGCCGCCCCTCCATGCGCCGCAGCGCATCGGCGCGCGGCAGGCCCGAGCGCAGGTCGCGCACGACCATGTAGAACTCGTGCTTCAGCGGGCCGGGCGGCCCCTTGTCCATCGCCTGGCTGATCGCCCCCGTCATGTTGAGGCCGGCTTCGACCGCCATGGTGATGAAGTCGAGGTACGACGGCAGCGTCCTCTGCACCGCCTTGGCGCGCCGCCCGCGCACATCGGACAGCCAGATGTCCGGGTAGAAGTAGCCCAGCACCAGCCCGAACAACAGCATGTTCGTCGACGTGGTTTCGAGCAGCCGCAGCGAGATCCACACCATCCCGAACCCGCCGAGGGTCGACAGCAGGCGGATCGCGTAGAACTGCTCGGCATTGACCAGGTAGCTGACGCCGGTCATCGCCAGCCGCTTGTGCGTGCGTTCGAGCGCGTCCGGCGGAATGAACTGGCACAGGTGGTACTCGAAGAAACGCACGATCGGCCAGCTCAGCCGCAGCAGCGGCGGCAGCGGATCCATGTAGGCGCGGTCCTCGTCCGGCACCTCGCTTTTGAGCTTGGGCAGGCCGATGGCAAATATCAGCACCGCGCCGCCGATCAGTAGCGCGATGAACATGGGCAGAAGGGTTTCCATATTCATACGTCGATGCTGACAATCTTCTGGATGGCCATGTAGCCGACGACTTCCATCACCGCGATGACGGCCAGCGTCCCCCACCCGACAAAGGTGTTGTAAAGGGGCTCCATCGCCTCGGGCTCCATGTGCGTCAGGATGAACATCAGGAACAGTGGCAGGCAGGTCATCACCAGACCCTGCATCTTGCCCTGTGCCGTCAGCGCCTTGATCTTGCCTTCCATCTGGTGCTTCATGCGCAGCGTGTCCGCCAGCGTCTCCAGGATGTCCGCGAGGTTGCCGCCGACTTCACGCGAGATGCGCATGCCGGAGACGACCATGATGAAGTCCTGGATCGGCAGCCGCTTCTCCATGTTCCTGAGCGCGGTGTCGAAATCGACGCCGACGCGCTGTTCGCGCAGCAGCAGGTCGAATTCCTGGGCCAGCGGCGGCTTCTGCTCCTTGACCATGCTTTCCATGGCCACGGTCAGGCTGGCGCCGGCGCGCATCGCGCCGGAAACCATCAGCAACGCATCCGGGAGCTGCTTTTCGAATTTTTCGAAACGGCGCTTCTTCAGCCAGTTCACCGACAGCTTGGGCAGGATGATGATGACGATCGCGGCCCCGACCACCAGAACGAGGTTTCCGGTGAATCCCCACAGCAGCGCCGGCACGATGAACAGCGCGGCGATGTTGTAATAGAACAGCTTCTGCGGGTCGACCGAGATGAACATGTCGCGCAGGCCGCCCTCCTCCTCGGACTGGCGGGCGATGGTCTGCTTCTGCTTGGCAAGCAGATCGCGGACAACCTGGATGATCGACCAGAAGATGACGATGCCGATGAAGGCCAGAACCGCCAGCAGTACGTCGAGATTCTCGAACATCAGTGCCTGGCCTCGGGCTTGAAGATGCTGAGGTCTACGGAAATGCCGCGCTGCTGGAGTTCCTGGTAGAGCTCGGGAATGTTGCCGGTGGCGACGAAACGGCCCTTGATCTTGCCCCTTTCGTCGTAGCCGTCCTGCTTGAACAGGAAAATGTCCTGCATCTGGATAACTTCGCCCTCCATGCCGGTGATCTCGGAAATATGCGTCACCTTCCGGGAGCCGTCCGGGAAGCGGCTCTGCTGGATGATGACGTGCACGGCGGAGGCGATCTGCTCGCGGATCGCGCGGATCGGCAGGTCCAGTCCGGACATCAGCGTCATCACTTCGAGGCGAGCCAGACAGTCGCGCGGCGTGTTGGCATGGGCCGTGGTCAGCGAACCGTCATGGCCGGTGTTCATCGCCTGCAGCATGTCCAGCGCTTCGCCGCCGCGGCACTCGCCGACGACGATGCGGTCGGGACGCATGCGCAGGCAGTTCTTGACCAGGTCGCGGATGTGCACCGCGCCCTTGCCCTCGGAGTTGGGCGGGCGCGATTCCAGAGAAATCACGTGCGGTTGCGACAGCTGCAGTTCCGCCGCGTCTTCGACGGTGATGATGCGCTCGTCCTCGGGAATGTAGTTCGACAGCACGTTCAGCAGCGTCGTCTTGCCCGAACCGGTGCCGCCGGAAATGACGATGTTGCAGGCGTGCAATACCGCCTGCTCCATGAATTTCATCATGTCGGCGGTGATCGACCCAAAATTGATCAGATCCTTGTCCTTGAGCTTTTCCTTGGAGAACTTGCGGATGGTGATGTTGGCGCCCTTCAGCGCCAGCGGCGGGATCACCGCGTTGACGCGGGAGCCGTCCTTCAGTCGCGCATCCACCATCGGCGAGGATTCGTCGATGCGGCGGCCCAGCGGGGCGACGATGCGCTCGATGGCGCCGACCACGGCCTTTTCGCCGGAGAAGGTGATTTCCGACAGCGTCAGCTTGCCGGCGCGCTCGATGTAGATCTGGTCGAAACGGTTGACCATGATCTCGGTCACCGCCGCATCGGCCAGCAGGTCCTCCAGCGGGCCGAGCCCGACGACCTCGTCGAGCACCGCCTTGCCGATGCGCGCCTTGTCGAGGTGCGCGGGGAAAGCCTTGTCGTTGGCGATGATCTCGTCGATCATCGCCTTCGTGGTTTCCCGCAGTTCCTGCTCGGCCATCCGGGAAACGTCGAGGCGCCGCAGATCCATGGCCTGAATCAGCTTCATGTGCACCATGTTGCGCGCGGCGTTGATTTCCTGGATCGCCTTTACCGTCGGCGAGGGCGCCGCTTCCACGGGCGCTTTCGCTTCTGCCGCCGCCGGGGCAGGGGCCGATGCCGGCGCCTTGTCCGCCGCCGGCGATGCGACCGCGGGCGCAGCCGCCGCAGGAGCGCCGCCGCCCGCAGCGCCGTTCAGTACCGTGATGCGATAACCTCCGATAAGAATCGTGTCTTCCGGTTTCAGCGGTCCGTAAGTGCCGTCGATGTTCTTGCCGTTGACTTCGGTGCCGCCGATCGCGCCGTGGTCCTCCACGTAAAACCCGTCCGGCCGCTGGCGGATGGTCGCGTGCTTCTTGGCAACCGACCAGCCGCGCACCACCACCAGGTTTTCATCTCCCTTGCCGATGGAACAGGAGTCTATCGCGCAGTCAACCTTCTCTTTTTGCCCCTTGGGACTCGTAACCTCGATCGAAAACATCCTGCTTGCGCCCCTTCAGTCAACGATGCCTTTTTTGCCGATGAACCCCTCGTACCGCTCACGCAGGTCCTTGCCCTTTTCGACACGCTCGCGGTTGAGCGTGGTGCCGGGATCGAACACCTGCGGCGTCACGAACACCACCAGATCGCTGCGGTTGTTGCGGAAATTGGTGGAACGGAACAGGTTCCCGAGGATCGGCAGGTCGCCCAGCCAGGGCAGCTTGTCCACCTGGTTCGAGAGATCGGCATTCACCAGGCCCGACATGACAATGGTCTGCCCGGTCTTGACGTTGATCTCCGAGTCGGTCTGGCGAGTCAGGAATCCGGGGTTGCCCTGGACCGAGGTCGCCGGATCGACCGAGCTGACTTCCGTCTGGATGGTGGCGACGATGTTGCTGTCGGCATCGGCCACCGGCTTGATGGTCAGCTTGATGCCATAGTCCTTGTAGGTCACCGACGGCGGATTCAGCCCCGAGGCCGGAATGACGATGGGAATCTGGCCGCCGGCGAGAAACTTGGCTTCGCCGCCGCTGCGCGTGGACAGTTCAGGAGTCGCCAGTATGTAGGCGTCACCGTTGGTCACGGCAAGGTTGATGCGGGAGGTGATGCTGGTGGCGATGCCGAGGTAGCCGACCGGCGGACTCACCCGGGGCGGCAGTCCCGCCAGCACGGGAGGCGTGGTTCCCGGCAGTCCGTTGGGGGTGATGCGCCCCGGCACGGCGGCCGCGAGGCCGGCGTCGGACTGCCTCGCGGTAAAACCGCTGGACGTCACCAGATCCCAGGCGAACCCGCCGGTGGGGCCGGTGATCGATTGCTGCCACTGGATGCCCAGATTCTCGAATGCGGAGCGGCGAAACTCGATCAGCTGCACCTTGAGGTAGACCATCTTGCGCATCGTGACGTCTTCCTCGCGCGCCATGTTCAGCACCTGCGGAAACTTGCCCACGGCGTTGCTGATCAGCTGGAGATTGGCCTTGGACGTGGCGCCGCTGACAACCGCATGGCTGCCCACCCGCTCCACCCGCATGCCGGGAATCGCGCTGAGCACCTTCCGGATCTGCGCCACGGTTTCGGCGATGTCGGCCGGGGCGATGCGCACGGCATATTTTTTCAGGCTGCCGTCCTTGAGCCAGACAAACAGGCTGGTATCTCCCGCCGCCTCGGCCAGCAGCACGATTTCGCTGTCGAGCACATTGGTCGTGAGCAGGCGCCCGTTGCCGACGGCAACACGCTGCACCTTGCCCATCGGCAGGGTCCTGACCTCGCCATGGAACATCGAAATCAGCGACCCGGAATCGGCCGCCGGCCTGTCCTGCGCCGCAAGCGGAACGGCGGCCACCGCAAAAAACAGCGCAGCCAGGAAAGAGAGGGTTTTGTTTGTGAACATGGTCATGGTCCTGGAGATCATGGTTACTTCTGGACGGGCGACTGGAGATAGGGGTTGTGCCGCAGCGAGATCCCCTGCAGCAACGCCGAGTGCCACGGCGGCGGCGGAGGCGCCGCCGTGGCGGGAGCGCCGGGTGTCCCCGGCACGACGCTCCGCCGGAACATTCACGGTGATCGTGTTGCCGACGCCACCGCCGCCTTGCCGCCGATGATGTATTCGACCAGAACCGCCCCGTCCGCACTCGTTTCCAGGCCCTCGAGGACATAACCCTTTTCCAGCAGGTTCCTGGTGTTGATCTTGCCGATGCTGCCGGACGATTTCCTCGTCCGGTTCCTTGCGCGGAACCGCGCGTATGCGCCCGAGCTGCTGCGCCAGCGCGATGCGCGCCGCCTGGTCTGGCGAAACCTCGAAGGTCAGGTTCGAATAACGCACCACGCCCTGCGGAACACCGGGCTGCGGCGCGGTGAACGCATCCGCCTTGCGCACGGTCTGCCCGGTGGCGATGACCTTCACGCGCTGCATCAGCAGGGTGATCTGCTGGTTGTTGCCGGTGAGATCGGAGAGATCGGGCATGATCAGGAACAGGTCAACGAGGTTGCCGGGCCTGACCATCTGGGAAATCGAATTGAGCTCGTCGATGTCGATCGTAATGGCACGGCTGCCCTCCTCGATCAGCGACGAGAAATCCTTGCCTTTCTCCTCGATGTCCGACGTGCGCAGCGGATGCCCGCGCTCGACGTTGCGCAGCAGCTTGGCGCCGTCGAATTGCTCGAACATGTCCGGCGTCAGCATGTCCGAGCTGACGAGATCGGCCGGAATGTTGCGCCCGGCCACCACGTCGCCGTTGATGGTACTGCCGCCCTGCAGGTTGCGCACGGGGACAATCACCCGCGCGACGGGCCCGCCCTTGGCTTTCTCGGCGAGTTCCTCCTGGATCCGTCTTTCCCTGACATCCAGGTATTGTTTGGTCAGCCAGGCTGCCGCCAGCGCCATGATCACGGCGACGAACAGCATGAGCCAGGTGCGATTGATGCGATCGAGTCGGAGAGCCATTGGGGACCTGTTTACAGCGGAGTTATGTTATTGGAAAAGGAAATCGCCCAAGAGTAGGCGCCGAAGAAATCCTTGAGGGCCTGCACAACATCTCCGACCGCGGAGTGCACCACGCCGGAATCATCTTCATAGCTGATCAGCACAATCACGACCAGCATCACCACGATGGTGTATTCCACGCTGGCTTGGCCCAATCCCCTCGCCCGTCTCCCGGGGCCGTGCCGGGGCTTCCGCCCCCCTGTTTTTGTCATGATCATGGTTTGTCCACGAATGTCGCCAGCACGTTGGTGCCGGCCTTGCCCGGCGTGATCGTGAGGTTGGCCTCATGATAACCCCGTTTCATCACGAGAACGTGTGAGATTCCCTTGCTGCCCTCGACCGGACGGTCGATCACCGCCGTCCAGCCGTCGTCGGCCATCATGCGGCGGTAAAAATTGAGGTTGGCATCCGGCGAGTAGCTGTTGGTCAGCAGTATCGTGCGCCCGGTCTTTCCCGTGTCGAAATGGTCGATGTCGTTGAGTATCCGGCTGCCGTTCATGTTGGGGAATCCGGAACCCGCGGTCTTCGCCTGCCCGGGCCCGGGCTTCGTGGTCACACCCAGCAGTGCCTTGGCCCCGCGTCCGTCGGCCTGAACCTGCACGGTATAGAAACACCCTCCGCGCAACGTCGCGATGACGGGCATGCCCGCAACCTCGTATTCGTGGAAATACGGGGGGGAATCCCCCCACCGCCGCTTGTAGAAGGCGATCACCTGCTGCGGCGTCTGCTCGGTGGTCAGTTCCTTGATCTGCATCGGCACGCCGTTCATCCGGATGTTCTCCGCGACCCATTGCAGTTGCCCGACATGGGGCACCGGGAACTCGGGGCATGGCGGCATCGCCTTGTCCTGCGCCGCCAGCGGCACCGGGCACGCGGCGAACAAGGCCGCAAGGGCGGTACGCGCCATGGCGTTGCGTGCGGTCTGTATCGCGGCGGCCATCAGTTGCCCAGCCGGTCCGGCGGAACCTCGTCCACCTCGATCTTGCCCAGTTCGAGCACGGTCGGCACCAGTTCCGGAGCGAAGGGCACCAATATCCAGCGCACTGCGTCAAGCACCGGATTGCTGAGGATCGAGGTTGGCGTCAGGCCCTGCACCTGCGTTTTCACGTGCGCCGCGCCATTGGCGCCCCAGCCGTTGGCCAGGATCACGTTCTTGTCGGAAATCGACAGGCTCATCCTCGCGGGATCGGCGCCTGCGCCGCTGCCCAGCACCTCGCTGATCACCGAGGTGGTATTGGCCACGTTCACGGTCGCCGTGCCTTCGTAGAGCCCTTTCATCTCGAGGTTGAAAGGCCCGACCGCATTGGCCACCGAGACCGCGAAGCCGAGTATGGTGTTGGCCGTGCCCGGCGTGTCGTTGTTGGTGATCGAGTTGGCGGAACCGCCCAGCATCGATGTACCGGTGCGGTCATGCCACAGGTTGCTGGTCAGAAACTTGCCGTCCATTTCCGACTTGATGGTCGACTCGTTCTTGTCGTTGCCCTGCCAGTCGCCGGTGCTGGAGGCCGTCTGGCCATACCACACGGTGCGCTCCCAGGCGTTGTAACGCGCCGCCTGGATCGTCGACGCCTTCATGTCCGCGTATTTGCCCAGCAGGGGAATGATCA
>JAHCLD010000084.1 GCA_026125585.1 Burkholderiales bacterium | reverse complement strand
TGGGCCAGCCTGGCGCGCGCCGTCAGCAGCGCCACCAGACGGGCATCGAGGGCGTCGATCTTGCGGCGGATGTCGCTGAGTGCCGGAGCCATGTCCTTGCCGGTGCGTTATGGGGCCGGCAGGTATCTTACCGCCAGCACGCCGCCGATGGCCGACAGTTCCGCGATCAGCGCCGGCGGCACCGCGCTGTCGACGTCGACCAGCGTGTAGGCCATGTCGCCGCGGGACTTGTTCAGCATGTTGTGGATGTTCAGCCCAGCCTTCGCCATCGCGGTCGAGATCTGGCCCACCATGTTCGGCACGTTGGCGTTGGCGATGGCGACACGGAATTTCGATTCCCGCGGCATCACCGTGTCGGCGAAATTGACCGCGTTGCGGATGTTGCCGTGCTCCAGGTATTCCCTGATCTGGTCGGCCACCATGACCGCGCAATTGTCCTCGGCCTCGCGGGTCGAGGCGCCGAGGTGCGGCAGCGCGACCACCTGCGGGTGCCCCGCCAGCTTCTGCGCCGGAAAATCGCAGACGTAGGCGCGCAGCTTTTTCGAGGCCAGCGCTTCCAGCACCGCATCGTTGTCGACGATGCCGTCGCGGGAGAAATTGAGCAGGAAAGCGCCCTTGTGCATCAGCTGCAGGCGCTGGGCGTTGACCAGGTTGCGCGTCGCGTTGACGAGCGGCACGTGCAGCGTGACGAAATCCGACGACTTCATCACCTCATCGATCGAATGCGCCTTGCGCACCTGGGACGGCAGGCTCCAGGCTGCATCGACCGTGATTTCCGGGTCGTGGCCCAGCACGTTCATGCCGAGCTTGATCGCGGCATCGGCCACCAGGCTCCCAATCTTGCCGAGCCCGATCACGCCCAGCGTGCGCCCCGGCAGTTCCATGCCGGCGAACTGCTTCTTGCCGTCCTCGACCAGCTTGTGCAGGGCATGGTCGTCCCCGCCCAGGCCCTCGACGAAACGCGCCGCCGGGACCAGGTTGCGCGCCGCGATCAGCAGCGCCGCGATCACCAGCACCTTGACCGCATTGGCGTTGTCGCCCGGCGCGATGAACACCGGCGCGCCGCGCTGGCTCATCCTGTCCTCCGGGATGTTGTTGGTGCCGGCGCCGGCGCGGCCGATGGCCTTCACGCTCGCCGGAATGTCCATCTTGTGCAGGTCCTGCGAGCGCACCAGGATCGCATCGGGATTGGCCGTGTCGGCGCCGACGAGGTATCGCTCCTTCGGAAAGCGGTGCAGGCCCACCGCGGCGATGGCGTTGATCGTCAGTATCCGCAGCGGGGTTTGTACGTTCTCAGCCATGCTTGCGTTCGAACTCCTTCATGCACTCCACCAGCGCCCTGACGCCCTCGACCGGCATCGCGTTGTAGATCGAGGCGCGCATGCCGCCGACCGAGCGGTGCCCCTTGAGCTGCGTCAGTCCCGCCGCCTCGGTCGCCTGCAGGAATGCCTTGTCGAGGTCGGCGCTGCGCAGCGTGAATGGCACGTTCATCAGCGAGCGGTCGTCCTTCGCCACCGGCGAGTGGTAGAACTCGGTCTGGTCCAGGTAGTCGTAGAGCAGCGCCGCCTTGGCGCGGTTGATCTGCTCCATTTTCGCCAGCCCGCCCTGCCGCTTCAGCCACTGGAACACCAGTCCCGCCATGTAGATGCCGTAGGTCGCCGGGGTGTTCGACATCGAATCGTTTTCGGCCTGGACCTTGTAGTCGAACACGGTGGGCGTCGCCGGCAGCGCCTGGCCCAGCAGGTCGTCGCGGACGATGACGATGGTGAGCCCCGCCGGCCCGATGTTCTTCTGCGCGCCGGCGTAGATCAGCCCGAATTTCGACACGTCCATCGGCCGCGACAGGATATGCGAGGACATGTCCGCCACCAGCGGCACGGCCCCGGTGTCCGGCACCCAGTGGAACTCGACGCCGCCGATGGTTTCGTTGGTGGTGACGTGGACGTAGGCCGCGTCCGGATCGGACTTCCATTCGGACTGCTTCGGCGCGCGCGTGAAGTTGTCGGCCTCGGAACTCGCCGCGACGTTGACCCTGCAGTACTTCTTCGCGTCGCTGATCGCCTTCTTCGACCACTGCCCGGTGTTGACGTAGTCCGCACCGGTCTTGCCGCGCAGCAGATTCATCGGCACCACCGCGAACTGCGCCGACGCCCCGCCCTGCAGGAACAGGACCTTGTAGTTCTTCGGAATCGCCATCAGCTCGCGCAGGTCGGCCTCGGCCTGCGCGTGGATGGCGATGAATTCCTTGCCGCGGTGGCTCATTTCCATGACCGACATGCCGCTGCCGTGCCAGTCGAGCATTTCCGCAGCGGCCTGCTGCAATACGGGCTCCGGCAGGACCGCCGGGCCGGCGCTGAAATTGAAGACTCTGGACATGTTCAGGATTGAGGAGTGTGGATTGAGGATTGAGCGCCCGGCAAAAAGGAACGCAGGAGGGATCGTGGGAACGGTGTCACGGAATCTTCCCGATCTCCGCCCTGCAATTCCCGATCCCGCCCCGCATCACTCTTCGTCGTCGGTCTCGACGATGGTCTCCATGCCGACGAGTTTTTCGCCCTCGTCGAGATTGATCAGGCGCACGCCCTGGGTCGAACGCCCCTGCTCGCGCACTTCCTTGACCCGGGTGCGGATCAGCACGCCGCCGGTGGTGATCAGCATGATCTCGTCTTCCTTGGTCACCAGTTGCGCGCCGACCAGCATGCCGTTGCGGTCGCTGGCCTGGATCGCGATCATGCCCTGCGTGCCGCGGCCGTGGCGCGTGTATTCTGCCACCGGGGTGCGCTTGCCATAGCCGTTTTCCGTGGCCGTCAGCACGGACTTGTCTTCATCGCCTGCCGTCAGCAGCGATATAACCCTTTGTTTTCCCTGAAGTTTCATGCCACGGACGCCAGCCGCGGCGCGTCCCATCGCGCGCACCTCGGCCTCGCTGAAACGCACCGCCTTGCCGGCATCCGAGAACAGCATGACGTCCTGCTTGCCGTCGGTGATCGCCACGCCGATCAGGAAATCGCCGTCGTCGAGATTGACCGCGATGATGCCCTTGGCCATCGGCCGCGAGAACGCCGACAGCGCGGTCTTCTTGACCGTGCCCGTCGACGTGGCCATGAACACGAAATGCTCGTCGTCGAACTCCTTGACTGGCAGGATCGCGGTGATTTTCTCGTGCTCCATCAGCGGCACGAGATTGACGATCGGCTTGCCGCGCGAAGCCCGGCTGCCCTGCGGCACCGCATACACCTTGATCCAGTAGACCCGGCCGCGGTTGGAGAAGCACAGGATGTAATCGTGGGTGTTGGCGATGAACAGCTTCTCGACAAAATCGTCGTCCTTCGTCGTCGTCGCCTGCTTGCCGCGCCCGCCGCGCTTCTGCGCCCGGTAATCGGCCACCGGCTGCGACTTCATGTAGCCGCCGTGCGACAGCGTGACGACCACGTCTTCCGGCTGGATCAGGTCCTCGGTGCTGAGATCTTGGGTGTTGGTGACGATCTCGCTGCGCCGCTCGTCGCCGTACTGCTTTTTGACCTCGGCCAGTTCCTGGGAAATGATCTTCGTCACCCGCGCCGGCTTGTCGAGGATGTCGAGCAGGTCGGTGATCTTGTCCATGGTCTCGCGGTACTCGGACACGATCTTGTCCTGCTCCAGCGCGGTCAGGCGCTGCAGCCGCAGTTCCAGGATCTGCTGCGCCTGCGCGTCGGACAGACGGTAGCCTTTTTTCTGCAGGCCGAATTCCGCAGCCAACCCGTCCGGACGGTACGACGCGCCCTCGGCGCGCTCCAGCAGTTCCTCCACCAGCTTCGAGCGCCAGAACCGTGCCATCAGCTCGCGCTTGGCGTCGGCCGGCGTCGGCGCCGCCTTGATCAGCGCGATGACTTCGTCGACGTTCGACAGCGCCACCGCCAAACCTTCCAGCAGGTGGCCGCGCTCGCGCGCCTTGCGCAGTTCGAACACCGTGCGCCGCGTCACCACCTCGCGGCGATGGCGCAGGAAGGCTTCCAGGAACTGCTTCAGGTTCAGCAGGCGCGGCTGGCCGTCGACCAGCGCCACCATGTTCATGCCGAAGCTTTCCTGCATCTGCGTGTCTTTCCACAGATTGTTCAGGACGATCTCCGGCACCTCGCCGCGCTTCAGTTCGATCACCGCCCGCATGCCCGACTTGTCGGACTCGTCGCGGATGTCGGAGATGCCTTCGAGCTTCTTCTCGCGCACCAGTTCGCCGATCTTCATCAGCAGGTTGGCCTTGTTGACCTGGTACGGCAGCTCGTCGATGACGATCGACGTGCGCCCGCCCTTCTCCGCCTCCTCGAAATGGGTGCGCGCGCGCATCACCACGCGGCCGCGGCCGGTGCGGTAGCCGTCGCGCACGCCCGACACGCCGTAGATGATGCCTGCGGTCGGGAAATCCGGCGCCGGCACAATCTCGATCAGTTCGTCAATGGAAATGTCGGGATTCTTCAGCAGCGCCTGGCAGGCCTCGACCACTTCGCCGAGGTTGTGCGGCGGGATATTGGTGGCCATGCCCACCGCGATGCCCGAGGAACCGTTGACCAGCAGGTTCGGCACCTTGGTCGGCAGCGTGACCGGCTCCTTTTCCTTGCCGTCGTAGTTGTCGACGAAATCGACCGTCTCCATGTCGATGTTAGCGAGCATGTCGGCGGTGATCTTCTCCAGCCGGCATTCGGTGTAGCGGTAAGCCGCCGCGGAATCGCCGTCGACCGAGCCGAAGTTGCCCTGGCCGTCGATCAGCGTGTAGCGCATCGAAAAATCCTGCGCCATGCGCACCAGCGCCTCGTAGGTCGCGCTGTCGCCGTGCGGATGGTATTTGCCGAGCACGTCGCCGACCACGCGCGCGCACTTCACATAGGGGCGGTTCCAGGCGTTGTTCGCCTCGTGCATCGCGAACAGGATCCGGCGGTGCACCGGCTTGAGGCCGTCGCGGACGTCGGGCAGCGCGCGCCCGACGATCACGCTCATGGCATAGTCCAGATACGAACGCCGCATCTCCTCTTCGAGGCTGATGGGCAGGGTTTCTTTGGCGAATTGATCCATGGAGTCCAGTGCTTGTTTTCCTCCGGCCGGTGCATTGCCGCGGACCCGGAGGACTGTCGTTGCAAAGCGTGGAATTCTAGCATGCGGCAACATCGCTCGCGGCCTGTTGCGCCCTCCCGGCAACCACCCGCATCACATCGTCGACATGCATCGTCTCGGCATGCCCGAATCCCGCGTCCGGAATCCGTCATCGAACCGCCGCTCCGGCGCAAACACCATCGACATCACAGGTCAGGATCGCGCAGCAGGCGGCAAATTTTCCGGCACCGTGCGGATCATCAGGAGAGCGCCGCATGCGCGCGCCATGACGGCCGGGAAACACGGCGGCCGCGCGCGACGGCAGCCCGAAATGCCGCCCGAAAGACGTTCCACAAAGTGAAATACCGCGTCCGCGCCCTGCCGCGCACCTGCGGCTTTTTGGCAACAGCCTGCGTGCTTTTTTTTTTGGAATCATGTTACTATGCCGCCCAAGGTTTACTCGGATATCAGGGATGTGGTATCTAGTGGCCTTCGGGGAGAATCACTTGTCATTTTTACCGGCTAGCCGGCACGTCCCTACCTTTTCGCAAAACAGGAGGATCAAAAACATGCGTTCAGCTCTCAGAATCACCCTTGCAAGCGCCATCGCCGCGGCCGCGCTTGCACCTGCGCTCGTTTCCGCGCAGGCGAAGGACGGCTACCTGACGGATACCGCCGGCGGCGTGGTCAAGTCGCTGGGCGCCGGCGTCTGCGTCCGAACCAGCCAGTGGACCCCGGCTCTAGCCGTCGCGGAATGCGATCCGGATCTGGTGAAGAAACCGGCTCCGAAGGCCGCCCCGCAAAAAGCGAAACCGGCCCCGCAAAAGGCCGCTCCGCAAAAAGCGAAGCCGAAGCCCAAGAAGCCCCAGATGCTCAACATCGAACAGAAGATCGAGCTGCAGGGCATGGAGTTCAACAAGGCCGAGATGACCGCCGATAACAAGGCTGATCTCGACAAGTTCCTTGCCGCCCTCCAGAAGCCGACCAAGGCCCGCGGAGCCGTCCAGTTCGGCGCCGTGGTTGTCACCGGTCACACCGACCGCATCGGCGGCCTGAAGTACAACATGGCGCTCTCCGAGAAGCGTGCGGTCGTGGTCAAAGACTACATCGTTTCCAAGGGCGTCGACAGCAAGCTGATCTTCTGGGAAGGCAAAGGCCCGAAACAGCCGATCCCCGTGACCAAGTTCTGCGACAACAAGATGAAGCGCAAGCAGCTCATCGAGTGTCTGGCGCCGAACCGTCGCGTGACGGTGGAAGTCGTGGGTCGCGCCCAGAGCCTGGCGAAGCCGAAGGCCGAAGCGAAGCCGGCGGCCAAGAAGCCCGCTGCCAAGCGCTAAGCTGCAAAGCAACACTGGAAAGCCCTGCTTCGGCAGGGCTTTTTTTTTGCAATACAATCCGGTGGCCATCACTGACCGCAACAACATGCCCGCAACAATCCTCATCGAACCGCGCTGGGTGATCCCGGTGGAACCGGTAGCGACCGTGCTCGAATCCCATGCCGTGGTCATCGAAGGCAGGCACATCGCAGCCGTCCTGCCTGCCGCCGAAGCGGTGAAACGCCATCCCGATGCCGAACGGATCATTCTCCCCGGCCACGCGCTGATTCCCGGACTGGTGAACCTGCACACCCACGCCGCGATGACGCTGATGCGCGGCATGGCGGACGACCTCGCCCTGATGGACTGGCTGCAGAACCACATCTGGCCCGCCGAAGGGCGACTGGTTTCGGACGAATTCGTGCATGACGGCACCCTGCTGGCCTGCGCCGAAATGCTCCGCGGCGGCATCACCTGCTTCAACGACATGTATTTTTTCCCCGAAGCCGCGGCGCGCGCGGCCATGCAGGCTGGCATGCGCGCCGCGCTGGGCATCATCGCCATCGAATTCCGGTCGGCCTACGCCAACGATGCGCAGGACTACCTCACCAGGGGCATGGCGCTGCGCGACAGGCTGCGGGACGAGCCGCTGCTGTCGTTCTGCCTGGCGCCGCATGCGCCGTTCACGGTGTCCGACGGCACCTTCGGACAGATCGCTACCTACGCCGCCGAACTCGATCTGCCGGTGCACATCCACATCAACGAAACCGCGCGGGAAATCGCCGAAAGCATCAGTCAGCACGGGATGCGCCCCCTGGCGCGGCTCGAAAAGGCCGGATTGCTGGGGCCGGGACTGATCGCCGTGCACGGCGTGTACCTGGACGAACAGGAAATCGCGCTGTTCGCCCGCCACGGCTGCTCGGTGGCGCACTGCCCTTCGTCCAACCTGAAACTGGCCAGCGGCATCGCCCCCGTCGCACAGCTGCTGCGGGCCGGCGTCAATGTCGGCCTGGGCACGGACGGCGCCGCCAGCAATAACCGGCTCGACCTGTTTGCCGAAATGCGGCTGGCCGCGCTGCTGGCCAAGGGCAGCAGCGGCGACGCCACCGCGATGCCCGCGCACCGGGCGCTGGAATGCGCCACCCTCGGCGGCGCGCGCGCGCTCGGCCTGCAGGACCGCATCGGCTCCATCGTGCCCGGAAAACTCGCGGACCTGACCGCGGTCAATCTCGAAGCAACCGAACTGTCCCCCTGCTACGATCCGGTCTCCCACCTGGTTTATGCCGCGGGGCGCGAGCATGTCAGCGACGTCTGGATCGGCGGAGAACGGCAGCTTGCGGACGGCGTGCTGGCCCGGATCGACGAATCCGCGGTCCGCGCCAGGGCACGCAACTGGCAACACAGGATCAGCGCTTCATGAATACCAACGCCAACGTCGATCCCGCAGAACTGCAGAAATTCAGCGAACTCGCCCACCGCTGGTGGGATCCGCAGAGCGAATTCCGGCCGCTGCATGAAATCAACCCGCTGCGCCTCGGCCACATCGACGGCATCGCGGCGCTGCGCGGCAAGGCCGTGCTGGACGTCGGCTGCGGCGGCGGCATCCTCGCCGAAGGCATGGCGGCGCGGGGCGCCAGGGTCACTGGCATCGATCTCGCCGAAAAACCGCTGAAGGTCGCCCAGCTGCACCTGCTGGAATCGGGACTCGACGTGGCATACCGCAATATCGCCGTCGAAGCCCTGGCGCAGGAAATGCCGCATAGTTTCGACGTCGTGACCTGCATGGAAATGCTGGAGCATGTGCCGGATCCGGCCTCGGTCGTGCGCGCCTGCGCCGCGCTGCTGAAACCGGGCGGCCATGCCTTCTTTGCCACGCTGAACCGCAACCCAAAGTCCTACCTGTTCGCGATCATCGGCGCCGAATACGTGCTGAAGCTGCTGCCGCGCGGCACCCACGATTACGCCCGTTTCATCAAACCCTCCGAGCTGTCGGCAAGCTGCCGCAGCGTCGGGCTTGAAGTCGGCAGCGTCACCGGCATGACCTACAACCCGTTCAGCAAGATCTACGCGCTCGAAGCCGACACCGGCGTCAACTACATCCTCCACGCCCGCGCGCTGCTGCCATGACCGCCGCCGTGCTGTTCGACCTCGACGGCACCTTTGCCGACACCGCCCCCGACCTCGGGCATGCGCTCAACCTGATGCGTGCCGCGCGCGGCCTCGGCCCCGTCCCGCTCTCCGAAACAAGGCGCGTCACCTCGCTGGGCGCGCGCGGCCTGCTCGGCGCGGGATTCGGCATCGGCCCCGGCGACGCCGGCTACGAAGCCATGCGCGAGGAATTCCTGCGCCTCTATGCCGACAACCTCTGCCTGCACAGCGCCCTGTTTCCGGGCATGGCGGAACTGGTCGACACCATCGAGCAGCGCGGCCTGCGCTGGGGCATCGTCACCAACAAGGCCGAACGCTTCGCCAAGCCGCTCATCGAAAAGCTGGGCTACGCGCATCGTACCGGCTGCATCATCGGCGGCGACACCACCGGCCACATGAAACCCCATCCGGCACCGCTGCTGGCTGGTGCGCAAGCCGTCGGCGCCGCGCCCGGCGACTGCGTCTATGTCGGCGACGACCTGCGCGACATCCAGGCCGGCCGCGCCGCCGGCATGCGCACCGTCGCCGTCCGCTTCGGCTACCTCAACGGCAGCGACCCCGACGACTGGCAGGCCGACGGCATCGCCGCCTCCCCGCCGGAAATAGAAAAATTCATTTAAAAACAAATACTTATAAAACACCCTTGCCGCCGCGACCGCGTGCGATAATCGGCATTCGCGCGGCCGCACTTGAACTCGGGCCGTGCGGCGCCATCTGAGAGTTCATGGGGGCGACCCGGTTTCGACGTGGGTCACAAAGCAGCACAGGGCATGCCAAGGTCCAGTCACCTTGTAAATCCGCTGGAAATCTATACACGCCAACGACGAGCGTTATTCTCTCGCCGCCTAACACCGGCGAGACGCTGCACTGACCTGCTGATGGGTCAGGCCCCGAAAGGGGTGCAGCGTCATTGACATCAGCCTCTCTGCGCGGTCTGGCCGCTTGGCCGCGCGGATCCGTCGAAGCGGCTGGCCAAGCACCAGCCTGCCGGTTGGCGGATGCAAGGCGAGACCCAAACAACCAGGCTAAGCATGTAGTCCTGACTGTGGAGGGCTTGCGGACGCGGGTTCGATTCCCGCCGCCTCCACCATTTCCCTTTAAAATCAAAGGGATAGGGTTGATTCGAAGGGCCTTTGAGGGTTTTGCTACAAACCCTGATACAAAGGAGCGCCCTTGTACAATCCATCCCGCTTGGTTCTTCGTCCCTCCGGCATCTACTTCCGGCTAACCGTTCCCGAACGTCTCAGGCCCCTCGTGGGACGGCGTGAGATCGTCCGCGCGTTACCCGCGACCAGCCGTAGACAAGCCCAGCATATTGCAAACCGACTCTGTGTCGGGCTACAAAAACTGTTTGCCCAGATCGACAAGGGGGACGCTTTGGCATTCGATAGCAACAAGGTCGCGAAGATCATCGCGAAGTGGTTGGATCAGCAACTCGCCGACGACGAACACCATCGGGCGCTAGGTGGTCGACGCGCCCCCAGTGACCTGGAGGCTGCAGAGGCCGGCCTCAGTGACGTACTGGACGACTACAGGGACGCCCTGCGGGAGAACGATTTCAGACTCGTGGGCGATGA
>JAHCLD010000083.1 GCA_026125585.1 Burkholderiales bacterium | reverse complement strand
GAGCCCGCCGAGCAGCGCAGCGGTCGGCCTGCTCGCGCGCGGCCGGATGGATGCCGGCTTTTCAGCACCGGGCGGCTGGCCGGTCGCGGAGGCGGAAGGCTGGTAAGGCTTGCTGAAATCGAAGCCGTCGCCGGCCATCTTCGGCGCTGCCGCCGGGCGCTGCGCGTGGCGCGGTGCCGTTTCCGCCGGGAGTGCATCGTCCCGTGACTCGCGCCGTGGCCGCCGCTCGCGGCCGCGGTCCAGGTCGGCATCGCCGGCGGATTTGCGGGGTATCGAGCGTTTCAGCAGTTTTTCGATTTCGACCAGCAGCCGGGTTTCGTCGGCGCTGACCAGGGAAATCGCCTCGCCGGTCATCCCGGCGCGCCCCGTGCGTCCTATGCGATGGACGTAATCCTCGGGCGTGTACGGCAGCTCGTAGTTGATGACGAAAGGCAGTTCGGCGATGTCGATCCCGCGCGCGGCAATGTCGGTCGCGACCAGCGCGGTGGCGCGGCCTTCCTTGAAATCCGACAGGGCCTGTTCGCGTTCGGCCTGCGTGCGGTCGCTGTGGATTGCCGTGGCATTGATGCCGTCACGCACCAGTTCGCGTGCGAGCTTGTTGCAGTCGCGCTTCATGCGCACGAACACCAGCACCTGCTTCATGTCGCGCGAGCGGATCAGGTGGGCAAGCAGGAGGCGTTTGCGGGTGGCGGGGACGTCGTAGACCTGGTGATCGACGAGATCGGCCGGCGCGTTGCGCCGCGCCACTTCGATCAGCGTCGGGCTGCGCAGCATCTGGTTGGCCAGTTTCTTGATGTCGTCCGAGAAGGTGGCCGAAAACAGCAGGCTCTGCCGTTGCGCGGGCAGCAGGGCGAGGATGCGCCGGATGTCGGGCAGGAAGCCCATGTCGAGCATGCGGTCCGCTTCGTCGAGAACCAGGATTTCCACCTGGCCGAGGGCCACGCTTTTCTGCTGCACATGGTCCAGCAGGCGCCCGGGCGTCGCCACCAGGATTTCCACGCCTTCGCGCAGCGCCTTGGTCTGGGGCGGCATGTCGACACCGCCATAGACCACGGTGGAACGCAGTTTCAGGTGTTTGCCGTAGGTCTTGACGCTGTCGCTGACCTGGGCGGCCAGTTCGCGCGTCGGCGTGAGGATCAGGGCGCGCACCGGGTGGCGGGCCGGCGAAGGACTGGAATTGGCGTAGGGGGACAGCAAATGCAGCATGGGCAGCGTGAAGCCGGCGGTCTTGCCGGTGCCGGTCTGGGCGCAGCCCATGATGTCGCGGCGTTCGAGCACGGCCGGTATGGCCTTGGCCTGGATCGGCGTCGGTTCGGTGTAACCCTCGTCGGCAACTGCGCGCTGCAGTTCCGGTATCAGTCTGAGATCGGCAAAGGACATGGCGCTACGGCAGGTCTGGCCTGGAAAATTTCCGCATCATCGTGCGGCTTGCCGCAGGGCAGGGGCAGCAACAGGGCCGGCGGCAAATGGGAAAAACGGAAGGGATGCAGTAAAAATCACGCCGGCGGAGTATACCCCGGACGCTGCCCGGCGGCCAGCCGGGAGGGAAAACTTCCAAATATTCAGAAATCTGGTAAATTTTCGGGCAGTTTCTGGCGATGCCTCATTTCTGGATGAATACTGCCCGACATGGATGGTGATTACCCGACATTGAGCGACCCGGCGGCAATCCGCCTGTTTCCCCTGATCCTGACGCTGGACACCCACGGCATTCCCCACCGCTGGATCAGCTGGCAGCACGCCTGCTATTACTACTCGAAAAACCAGGTGGCCTGGAGCATGGGCCGCCACGCGTTCACGGTGCATGGGGGCATGAATCGGATCACCGGCGAGCGTTCGGTCATCAGCGGAGCAAGCATCATCGCGATCAAGGGCAAGGCGATGGCGATGCGGTCGTTCAACCAGGTGCCGCCGCTGAGCAACCGCGAATTGTTCCACCGCGACCGCCAGATCTGCGCCTATTGCGCGCAGGGTTTTGCCAGCGCGCGCCTGACGCGCGACCATATCGTGCCGTTTTCAAAGGGTGGGCGCGACACTTGGATGAACGTGGTCACGGCCTGCCGCGCCTGCAACGAACGCAAGAGCGATCGCACGCCCGAGGGCGCCGGCATGGAACTGGTCTACCTGCCGTACGTGCCTAACCGCGCGGAATACCTGATACTGACCAACCGCCGCATCCTTGCGGACCAGATGGAGTTTCTGGCCCAGCACGTGCCTGCCCAGAGCCGCCTTCACCAGCCTGCTCTGACCGCTACCGCTGCGTGAACTGCCGCATCGCGGCCCGGAATTCGTCTCCCGCCGGCGTTTGCCGTTCCCGGAAAATCAGCCACAGCAGTGCGCCGTTGGCCAGAATGAAAACGATTTCGAGATACAGCAGCGTCCCCACGATCACATGCGCCGGTTTGAGCGAAAAGATGAAATAAAAGCCCTCGAACGTCGGGACCGCGGCCTTGGTCAGCGCGAAAACCGATTCCATCGGCGGAAACAGCAGCATCAGTACGAGATTGGCGCCGGTGAACAGCAAGGCAGCATTCTGAAGTCCGAATCTGCGGGGCTTTGCTGCCGTACCGGCCGGGTTGCGCAGCAGCAGCCAGGCGATCGCCAGATTGACGAGTATCACGAGGACTTCGATGGCCAGCAGATCCGGATTGATCTGTCCGAGTGGAGGCTTGCTGAAGACGAAATGGAATCCGGCGAATACCGGAACCGCTGCCGAAGCGATGGAATACTGGTCGATCGGCGGGAAAAGCACGATCAGCAGCAGGTTGACTGCGGCGACGATCGATGCGATGCGCTGACCCCTGTTCATTCCGGTAATGTCGACCTCGTTGACTGCCGCGAGTATAGCCGAATGAGAGGCCGGTGTATTATCTAAGTTATTGTTTTTAAAGAGTGCGCGCGGGCCTGGTGTCCGCAGCATTTCGCCATTGCCGGCACGTTGTGTTCCAGTCGTCGGCGCGCGGCGCGGAGAAGCGATGCCGCCAATTTCAATGCGCAGCTTCTGCCGAGCGTGCATGCCACACGCAAGCGGTACGGTATTCGGCGACGGGCTCGCCGATACATGGTGCTTACAGCGTCGGGAGATTTGGTATGATGAGAAGCATATTCTAGTACATTGATTTTATTGATTTTTATGAAAGTCGATTTGCACAGCCACTCCACCTTTTCCGATGGCATGCTCGGGCCGGAGGCTTTGGTGGAACGTGCGGTGCAACGGGGCGTCGACATGCTCGCGCTGACGGATCATGACGAAACCGGCGGATTGGCGGAAGCACGCGAAGCTGCAGCCGAATGGGGGATCTGGCTGATCAATGGCGTCGAGATCTCGGTGCAATGGGAGGCGGTCACCCTCCATATCGTCGGCCTGTGCGTCGATCCCGCGCATGCGCCCCTGCTCGAAGGGCTTTCCACGATCCGTGCCGGGCGGGAGTTCCGTGCGCAGCGCATCGCGGCCAGCCTGTCCGGGGCGGGCATTTCCGGGAGCCTTGAAGGCGCGCGGCGCTACGCGAAAAATCCGGAACTGGTCAGCCGCGCGCATTTCGCGCGCTACCTGGTGGAAACGGGACATGCGCGCGACACCAATGCGGTGTTCCGCAATTACCTGACGCCGGGAAAACCCGGCTATGTGCCTCATCAGTGGGCGGAGTTGCCCGAGGCATTGCGCTGGATTTCCGGCAGCGGCGGCGTGGCCGTGCTGGCACATCCAGGCCGTTATCCGTTGAATCAGCAGCAGTGCGAGCGCCTGCTGGAGGAATTCATCGGACTGGGCGGCGCGGCCGTCGAGGTGGTCACCGGCTCGCATGCGCCGGATGAATTCGCGACCTGGGCGCGTTACGCCCGCCGCTTCGGCCTGCAGGCTTCCGCCGGTTCGGATTTCCACGGACCGGGAGAGGGATACCGCGACATCGGCAATGTGCCGGTGCTGCCGGCCGGCTGCACGCCGGTCTGGTCTGCATTCTGATTCCGGACGCAATGCGGAACGGCTGACACGCCATGTCGCAGTATTTCGCCATTCATCCGGAGAATCCGCAGCCGCGCCTGATCCGGCGCGCGGCAGATCTCATCCGCTCCGGCGGGATCGTCGTGTATCCCACGGACTCCTGTTATGCGCTGGGTTGCCACATCGGTGACAAGGTGGCGACGGAGCGCATCCGCGCAATCCGCGGTGTCGATGCGCGGCATCATCTGACCCTGGTCTGCCGCGATCTGTCGGAACTGGCGAACTATGCCAGTGTGGACAACAGCCAGTTCCGGCTGCTCAAGGCGGTTACCCCCGGCAGCTATGTGTTCATCCTGAAAGCGACCCGCGAGCTGCCGAAACGGCTGCAGCATCCGAGGCGGCGGACCGTCGGGCTGCGCATTCCCGATCACCCGGTGGTCGACGCGCTGCTCGCGGAACTGGGTGAGCCGATCCTGTCTTCGACGCTGCTGCTGCCGGGAGACGAACTGCCGTATACCGACGCCGCGGAAATCCGCGAGCGGCTGGAACACCAGGTCGAACTGGTGCTGGACGGCGGCTCCTGCGGCACCGAACCGTCGACGGTTGTTGATCTGACTGGTGAGGCGCCGCGATTGTTGCGCGCGGGGAAGGGCGCACTCGCCCCTTTGGGATTGTAAAAAGTCAGGAAAATCATGTCGTTGCCGCTCAACTTACGGGCATCGGCTAAAATCCGTACAGCAAGGGTGAAGTGGCTCCAATACCGGGGAATTCATAAATATTTGTTTTTATTGATATTTCATGAATTTTGCGGTGACATCCATTTGACCCCATTCGCCACTTCCGGACCTCTTCATGTTTGAAAACCGCGTTCTTTCAGGCATGCGCCCCACGGGCGCTTTGCATTTCGGTCATTACCACGGCGTGCTCAAGAACTGGATCAAGCTCCAGCATGAGCACCAATGCCTGTTTTTTGTGGCCGACTGGCATGCATTGACCACGCATTACGACGACCCGGCGACGATCGGGAATCACGCCTGGGACATGGTCGTGGACTGGCTGGCCGCGGGCGTGGATCCGGCGCAGGCCGTGCTGTTCATCCAGTCGAAAGTGCCGGAGCACGCGGAACTGCATCTTCTGCTGTCGATGATCACGCCCTTGTCCTGGCTGGAACGGGTGCCGACCTACAAGGACCAGCAGGAAAAACTGGCGGAGAAGGATCTGGCGACTTACGGCTTCCTCGGATACCCCCTGTTGCAAAGCGCGGATATCCTGATTTACCGGGCGAATTTGGTGCCGGTCGGCGAAGACCAGGTGCCCCATGTCGAGATCACGCGCGAGATCGCGCGGCGCTTCAATCACGTGTTCGGCCGTGAACCCGGATTCGAGGAAAAAGCCGAAGCTGCGATCAAGAAACTGGGCGCGAAGCGCGGCAAGCTCTACCGCAAGCTGCGCACCGAATACCTGGAAAAAGGCGACGACGGGGCATTGGCCGCCGCACGGGCATTGCTCGAGGAAACGCAAAACCTGCCGCTGGGCGACCGTGAGCGCCTCTTCGGCTACATCGAGGGCGGAGGCAAGGTCATCCTGACCGAACCGCAGGCGCTGCTGACCGAAGCGGCAAAAATGCCGGGACTCGACGGACAGAAAATGTCGAAGTCCTACAACAACACCATCGCCCTGCGGGAAAGCCCGGAAGACGTGGCCAAAAAGGTCAAAACCATGCCCACCGATCCGGCACGCATCAAGCGCACCGATCCCGGCGATCCCGAAAAATGCCCGGTATGGCAGTTGCACCAGGTGTATTCGGACGAGGCCAGGAAAAAATGGGTGCAGGAAGGCTGCCGCAGCGCGGGCATCGGCTGCCTCGAATGCAAGCAGCCGGTGATCGACGCGATCATTGCGGAGCAGAAGCCGATGCGGGAACGCGCGGAACGCTTTCTCGACGATCCGACGCTGGTGCGCAACATCATTGCCGACGGCTGCGAGAAGGCACGCAAGATGGCGCAGGAAACGCTGCGCGACGTGCGCGAGGTGATGGGGCTGGATTACTCGCTGTAGGCGGGCCGTTTGCCGCCTGCGGGAATATCCCGTGACAGGATGGCGCTGCCCGGGATGCGTGCCGGCTGAACTATTTCACCGGGGGATCTGCGTTCCTGCGGCGATGGCGCAGTCTGGTCACCATTTGCCGTTGCGGATCACACCGACCGCAATACCTTCGATTTCCAGCGGTTCCCGTTTCAGATCGACGACGATGGGCTGAAAGTCCGGATTCTCCGGCAGCAGTTCCACGGTATCGCGGTTGCGCCGGATGCGCTTCACCGTGACTTCGTCATGCAGGCGCGCGACGACGATCTGCCCCGAGCGAAAATTCCGGGTGCGGTGCACCGCCAGCAAATCGTCCTCGAGAATGCCGGCATCGCGCATGCTCATGCCGCGCACGCGGAGCAGGTAATCGGCAGCGGGCTCGAAAAGCGCGGGATCGACGCGACAGCGCTGCTCGACATTCTGTTCGGCCAGCACCGGACTGCCGGCGGCCACGCGCCCGATGACCGGCAGCGTGGATGCCTGCTTCAGCCTGATGCCCCGGGAAGCGCCCGATGTCATCTCGATGACACCCTTGCGCTCCAGCGCCCGGAGATGGGTTTCCGCGGCATTGGGGGAGCTGAAGCCCATGGCGCTGCAGATTTCCGCGCGGGTCGGGGGGAAACCGGATTCCTCGACGTGCGCCTCGATCAGCCGCAGGATTTCAAGCTGGCGCGGGGTCAGGGATTTCTGTGATTCGCTGAAATTTTCATTGTCCATGCCTGTGATTATATACAGCTATCCGGCAACAGCAAGCCGGCAGCCGTGGATATCCGGGCGTCATGGCCAATAATTTAACTAACCTGTTGATTCTAAAAAATATATTATTCCTCCGGCCGAGGGAGGGCAGACCAGCCTTTTATTGGACGAAAGGCAAATTTTTGTTATACTTCAAAGTTCTGTGAGACAGGATTGGGCGGCACACACGGATGGGCGGATCGCCCATTTTTTGTTTGTGGTGCCGGATTTGCATGGATTTGCAGGGTTTGCTCGAAAAAACGCTGGCCGGGCTGGGCTACGAACTGGTGGAACTCGAACGTTCCGCGAGAGGGGCCCTGCTGCGTGTTTTCATCGACAGGCCGGGCGGCATCAGTGTCGATGATTGCGCACTGGTGAGCAACCATCTCACCCGGTTGTTTGCGGTGGAAAACGTGGCGTATGACCGCCTGGAGGTTTCGTCTCCGGGGCTGGACAGGCCGTTGCGCACGGCGCGGGATTTTGCACGGTTTGCCGGGCAGAAAGCCCGCCTGAAGTTGCGGGTTCCGTTGGAAGGGCAGCGCAATTTCGTGGGCGTGCTGTGCGATGCGGACGCAGGCAAAGTGGGTCTGGAAGTCGATGGGCGGGTGCTGTCGCTGGACCTCGGCAATGTGGACAAGGCGCGGCTGGTGCCGGCGCTGTGAGCGGGAGACGGATATGAATCGTGAAATTCTGTTGCTGGTTGACGCGCTGGCGCGTGAAAAGAACGTCGACAAGGAAATCGTGTTCGGCGCGCTTGAGCTCGCCCTGGCTTCCGCGGCCAAGAAAAAATTCACCGAAGATGTGGAGGTTCGCGCTTCAGTGGACCGCACAACCGGCGAATTTTCCTTTTTCCGCCGCTGGGAAGTGGTGAAGAACGAGGACATCGAATTCCCGTCGCGCCAGTACAAGTTGCACGAGGCGCAGGAGGAAGACCCGGAATACGAGATCGGCGATTTCATCGAAGAACCGCTCGAGGGCATGGAGGTCGGGCGCATCGGCGCGCAGACCGCCAAGCAGGTGATCGTGCAGAAAATCCGCGATGCCGAGCGCGAGCAGATCCTCAACGATTTCCTGGCGCGGAAGGAGCATCTCGTCACCGGCGTGATCAAGCGCATGGAGCGCGGCAATGCCATTGTCGAGTCGGGAAGGCTCGAAGCCATGCTGCCGCGGGACCAGATGATCCCCAAGGAGAATCTGCGCCTCGGTGACCGTGTTCGCGCCTTTGTCTGGAAGGTGGACCGCCAGGCCCGCGGCCCGCATCTGATCCTCTCGCGCACCGCGCCGGAATTCATCGCCAGGCTGTTCGAGCTGGAAGTTCCCGAAATCGAGGAAGGCCTGCTCGAAATCAAGGGTGCCGCACGCGATCCGGGCTCGCGCGCGAAAATCGCGGTGCATTCCAAGGATGCGCGCATCGATCCCATCGGCACCTGCGTCGGCATGCGCGGGTCGCGCGTGCAAGCCGTCACCGCGGAGCTGGCGCAGGAGCGCGTCGATATCGTACTGTGGAATCCGGATCCTGCGCAGTTCGTCATCAACGCGCTGGCGCCCGCGGAGGTCAGCAGCATCGTCGTTGACGAAGAAAAGCACAGCATGGACATCGTCGTCGACGAGGAGAATCTGGCGCAGGCCATCGGCCGCAACGGGCAGAACGTGCGTCTTGCGGGCGAGCTGACCGGTTGGGAGCTCAATCTGATGACCGAGGTTGATGCTCAGAAGAAAAGCGAAGAGGAAACTTCGCGCACGCGGTCGGAATTCATGGAAAAGCTCGACGTCGATGAAGAGGTGGCCGACATCCTCGTGCAGGAGGGTTTCTCCACGCTGGAGGAGGTGGCCTATGTTCCTCTCAGCGAGATGCTGGAAATCGAGGCTTTCGACGAGGCCACGGTCAACGAATTGCGCAGCCGTGCGCGCAATGCGCTGCTGACGCAGGCCATCGCCAGCGAGGAGAAGGTCGAGCACGACATCGAAGACCTGATGAAGGTCGAAGGCATGGACAACGATACCGCGAGGCTGCTGGCCTCCAAGGGCATCGCCACGCAGGAAGACCTCGCGGATTATGCGACCGATGATCTTGTCGAACTGACGGAAATGGATGCCGAACGCGCAAAAGCCCTGATCATGGCGGCGCGTGCGCCGTGGTTTGCCGAAACCAATGCCTGAAAGCCGAAAATAACCAGCAATGGCACAGATAAAAGTAAAAGAGTTTGCCCAGGAACTGGGCGTTCAGCCGGAGTTGCTGCTTGAGCAGTTGCGCGCGGCCGGCGTCAAAAAGGCGCTGACCGGTGACGCGGTGCTGACGGAGAAGGACAAGACACAGCTTCTCGATCACCTGCGGGAGTCGCATGGCGCCAAGGAAGCAAAGCAGAAAATCACGTTGACCCGCAGGCAGACCACCGAGATCAAGAAGGCGGATGCGACGACGGGCAAGGCGCGCACCATCCAGGTTGAAGTGCGTAAGAAGCGTGTGCTGATCAAGCGCGATGCCGTCGAGCCGGAAAAAGTCGAGGAACCGCAGGCCGCAAAACCCGTGATCGATGCCGCGGAAATCGCGGCCCGCGAGGCGGAAGCCAGGCAGCAGGCCGAACTGGCGGCGAGGCAGGCGGAAGACGTTGCCAAAAAGCAGGAAAAACGCAAAAAGGCACAGGTTGCGGCGGAAGCCGCCGCCGAGGCCGCGGTGGCGAAAGCCGCGCAGCCGGCAGTCGAACAGGCTGCGGTTTCTCCGGCCGCGGAGCCCGTGGTCGAAGGCACGATACACAAGCCGGCGGTGCCCGCCGGCGATGCCGCCAGCAAAGCCAAGAAGGGGGTCAAAAAACCGGTCAAACAAGTGGTTTGGCAGGATCCGGCGGCGCGCAAGCGCAGCATCAAGACCCGCGGCGATGCATCCGGCGGATTGGGCTGGCGCGAACGCAAGGTGCATCGCACCACCCACAAGAACGAAGGCGATCAGCAACACGGCTTCGTGGCGCCGACCGAACCGGTTGTGCGCGAGGTGCTGGTGCCTGAAACGATCACCGTGGCCGATCTGGCGCACAAGATGTCGGTGAAGGCCGCCGAGGTCATCAAGACGCTGATGAAGCTCGGCACGATGGCAACGATCAACCAGGTGCTTGACCAGGATACGGCGATCATCCTGGTCGAGGAAATGGGGCATACGGCAAAACGCGCCAAGCTCGACGAGCCGGATGCCTTCCTTGCCGAATCGGCGGCGCAGGCCGAAGTGAAGGCGGAACCGCGGGCGCCGGTGGTCACGGTGATGGGTCACGTCGACCATGGCAAGACGTCGCTGACCGCGGCGATCACCAAGGTGCTGGCCGAGACGGGCGGCGCGACGTTCACGGCGTACGACCAG
>JAHCLD010000082.1 GCA_026125585.1 Burkholderiales bacterium | reverse complement strand
ATGCCGGCCGTTATCCCACGAATGCCAGACTGGGTAATCCCGGCACGACGAACATTTTCAATCCGGCACCCGGGCGCAACCTGGCCGGCTTCACCGGCATGGTGCCGACGCAGACCGCCAGCGTCGAAATCGACACCGTCGCGCTGTACGCGTACGACACGATCGAGTTCAGCAAGCAATGGCAGGCCACCGGCGGCATCCGGCTGGAACGCTACAGTGCCAGCATCGAGAGCCGCACGGCCGCCGGTGCGCCCCAGGGGCCCAACGGCTATGACCGTTCCGAAACCAGCGTGAACGGAAAAGTGGGCGTGGTCTACAAGCCGCGCGACAATGGCAGCATCTACGCCTCTTACGGCACGTCCACGCTGCCACCCGGCGCCTTCCTGTCGAATCCGGACATTTCCCGCGAGGGTGACAACGCGTTCCCGGGCTGGCAGGGGCAGAACCACAGGGCGTCCAAGGAACAGCGGCTGGTCAACTATGAGCTTGGCACGAAGTGGGATCTCAGCGATAACCAGCTGTCCGTGGCGGCTGCCGTGTTCCGTACCGAAAGAAAGAACGTGGCGATGGGGCCCGCGGCCGTGGCGCCGGTCGGTTATGGGGAGCAGAGCGTGCAGGGGGTCGAACTGGGCGTCTCGGGCGCCATCACCAGGGCATGGTCGGTGTTCGGCGGCCTGGTCCTGCTGGACAGCAAGAGAAAGCACAGCGCGGCCGTCGATGCCGCGCTGAGCGGCGACTACACCAACGGCGCCACGACCACCAGCGGGGACGAGCTTGCCTTCACGCCGAGGAAGACCGCGAATCTCTGGACCACCTACAGGCTGCCTTTCGGCCTGACCCTCGGTGGCGGCATGCAGTACGTCGACAGCTCCTACGTAGGGCGCCCCGACACGGCCGATCGCGTGATTCCCAACGGCCAGGTCGGAAAGCTGCCCGGCTACACGGTGTTCAACCTGATGGCGGCCTATGAGGTCAACCGTAACCTGACGTTGCGTCTGAACCTCGACAACGTGACCGACAAGCTGTACGCGGTGTCGACCAACTGGTCTGCCCAGCGGGTGCAGCTGGGGGCGCCTCGCACGCTGCTGCTCAGCGCCGACATGAAGTTCTGAGCGGATTTTCCGGCGTGGCAGCGTGCCCGCATGGCGGGCGCGCTGCCTGTCGCGCCGCTGACTACGCTGCTTACTGCGCGATTTACTGCGCCAGTTCGCGCATGACCTGGATCAGGTCGGATTTTCCTTCGAAGCCGATGCCCGGCAGTTCGGGCATGGTGATGATGCTGTTCTCCACGCGCACGCCGTCCGGGAAACCGCCGTAGGGCTGGAACAGGTCGGGGTAGCTTTCGTTGCCGCCGAGGCCGAGGCCGGCGGCGATGTTCAGCGACATCTGGTGGCCGCCGTGCGGAATGCAGCGCGCCGGCGACCAGCCGGCGGTTTTCAATACCTGCAGCGTGCGCTCGTATTCGCACAGCCCGTAGGACAGCGCGCAGTCGAATTGCAGCCAGTCGCGGTCGGGGCGCATGCCGCCGTAGCGCAGCAGGTTGCGCGCATCCTGGTGGCTGAACAGGTTTTCGCCGGTGGCCATCGGACCGGAGTAGAACTCGGCGAGGGCGGCCTGCAGCGCGAAATCCAGCGGATCGCCGGCTTCCTCGTACCAGAACAGCGGATAATCGCGCAGCATTTTCGCGTAGGCGATTGCGGTCTCGAGATCGAAGCGGCCGTTGGCGTCGACGGCCAGTTGCGCGTCGCGGCCGATCTCTGCAAGCACGGCCTCGATGCGCCGCCGGTCTTCCGTGATGTCGGCGCCGCCGATCTTCATTTTCACGACGCGGTAGCCGCGGTCGAGGTAGCCGCGCATCTCACCGCGCAGCGCCTGCAGATCCTTGCCGGGGTAGTAGTAACCGCCGGCGGCGTAGACGAAGACCTTGGGATTGGCGGTGACACCGTGTTTTTCGGCGAGCAGCCGGAACAGCGGCTTGCGCGCGATTTTCGCGGCCGCGTCCCAGAGGGCCATGTCCAGCGTGCCGACGGCGACCGAACGTTCGCCGTGGCCGCCGGGTTTCTCGTTCTGCATCATCGCGCCCCAGGCGCGGTGGGGATCGATGTTGTCCCCGGCTTCGTTCATCAGGCTCTGCGGATCAGCCTCCAGCAGCCGCGGCGCGAAGCGTTCGCGGATGAGTCCGCCCTGGCCATAGCGGCCGTTGGAGTTGAAGCCGTAGCCGACCACCGTGCGGCCGTCGACCCTGACGTCGGTGACCACGGCGACGAGGCTGGTGGTCATCCTGCTGAAATCGATATAGGCGTTGCGGATCGGGGAGGCAATCGGTTTGGTGACTTCGCGGACGTCGACGATGCGGGGCATGCTGGTGTTCCGTTCGGTTGGGATGGTTTCGGGGGATGTTGCGCCGCGATCCGCGCTGCGGAGGGCAGGGCGAGTGTATAACGGGCCGTGCCGGATACGCCGTTGATACTGTGTGTTGATTATAAGTATTTGATTTTATTTATATTTTTATTTACCGCGATGCAGCTCCATTTTCGCGCGGATGTAAGTCTGCCGTAAGTCATGCGCATTAAGGTGTCACCGTGCAGTGACCTGCACCTGTACGGGAGGAAGCACATGGGCAGAGGGCGCATCAAGGCGGAACCGGTCGATCCGAACAACTCCATCGCCAGCCGCATCCGCACGGCCATGGCGGCCTGCGGCATGAAATCCGTGGCCGAGCTCGGCCGCCGCATCGACCTGCCGCGCCAGACGGTGCATCGCTGGATCAACGGCGACACCAAGAACATGACCCACGAGAACCTCTACAAGGTCGCCGACGTGCTGCAGGTGCGCGCGCGCTGGCTGGCGGTGGGCGATACCGCGCCGGCACAGATCGACCTCGGCGAAGGCGACGTCGTCGGCCTGATCAAGATTTACGAATCGATGCCGTCCGCGGCGCGCGACCAGTGGCTGGCCATCGGCCGCACGCTGCTGGCGATGCACACCGTCGGCAAGGGCACCGTGGTCGATCCCTATCCCGGCCTGCCGCCGCTGCAGCCCTCGCAGGAAAAACCGGCGGACAAGTCCAAGTCCGCGCAATCCGCCTCTTCCTGACCGCCGTTTGCCGCCGGCGCGACCGCGACGGTGGCGCCAGGCCGCCCCGTATTGGTAATCTCGGGTTTTTGCCACCCGGATTCCCGCGCCGTTTCGCGCGCAAGCCTTTGCCATGCGCAGCCTCGTTTGCCTGATCCGCAGCGCCGGCATCCTGTTGATGCTGGCGATTTTTCCCGCGGCCCATGCCGCCGAACTGAATGCCGATGCGCAGGCTTTCGTGCAGGAGATGGTCGAGCGCCACGGTTTCCAGCGCGCTGCGCTGGAACGCATGCTGCGGGAAACGAAATTCCTGTCCTCGATCGTCCGCGCGATGGATGCGCCGGCAACCGCGCTGCCTTGGCGCGAATTCCGGCCGCGGCACATCAACGACGCGCGCTTCGAGGGCGGGCTGCGTTTCTGGGCCGAGCATGCCGCGCTGCTGGAGCGCGCCGCGACGGAATACCGGGTGGCGCCCGAGATCATCGTCGCCACCATCGGGATCGAGACCCTGTATGGGCGCAACACCGGGCGCGTCAGCGTGCTCGACGCGCTGGCGACGCTGGCCTTCGGTTATCCCCGCCGTGCCGCATTTTTCCGCGGCGAGCTCGAACAGTTCCTGCTGCTCGCGCGCGAGAACGGCTGGCCGCCGGGCAGCGTGCGCGGTTCCTTTGCCGGGGCCATCGGCGTGCCGCAGTTCCTGCCGAGCAGCTACCGCAAGTATGCGGTGGATTTTGACGGCGACGGCCGGAGCGACCTGCGCGGCATCGCCGACGCCATCGGCAGCGTCGCCAACTACTACCGCGGGTTCGGCTGGCGCATGGGCGAGCCCGTGGTGATCCCGGCGGACGTCGGCAGCACCGTGCTCGATCCGCTGCTGGCCGCCGGCATCGCGCCGCATCTCGCGGTGGGCGAGTTCCGCAAACGCGGCGTGCTGCCGCTGGAGCCCGTGCCGGACGAGACGCCGGCGGCGCTGATCGCGGTCGAGACTGACACCGGGCCGCGCCATTTCCTTGCGCTGAACAATTTTTACGTGATCACCCGTTACAACCGCAGCATCAATTACGCGATGGCGGTACAGGAACTGGCGGCGACGCTGCGCCAGCTGCGGGGCAGGGGGGCGCCCTAGGCGGCAGTGCGCGCCGTTGCCGGGTCGCGCGGAAAGGCGACCAGGTGGTCGAGCTCGAGGCGGATGCCGATTTTTTCGCCGATGGCGTGGTTGTGGTGGCTGGGCACCAGCGAATACACCTCGCTGCCGCCGGGCAGGCGCAGCGTGTAGAGAAATTCAGCGCCGCGGAAGGCGCGGTGCAGCACGGTGGCCTGCAGCGGACTGGCATCGTCGTGCAGCACGTCGTCGGGGCGCAGCAGCACATCGACCGCCGTGCCGGCGGGCCAGGGCAGCGTCGAGTCCGGGCGGAACTCGCCCAGCTCCAGCCGGACGCGGCCGTCGCCGAGCAGCGTGCCCGGCAGAAACTGGCCCTGGCCGACGAATTCGGCGGCGTAGCGCGTCCGCGGTTCGTGGTAAAGCCGGTACGGCGTGTCCCATTGCTCGATGCGGCCGTCCTTCATGATGCCGACCACGTCGGCGATGTTGAAGGCTTCATGCTGGTCGTGGGTGACCAGCACGGCGGTGATCCGTTCGCGCTTCAGGATGTCGCGCACTTCCAGGCTCAGCCGCTCGCGCATTTCGACGTCGAGGTTGGAGAACGGCTCATCGAGCAGCAGCAGTTGCGGCCGCGGCGCCAGCGCGCGGGCCAGCGCCACGCGCTGCTGCTGCCCGCCCGACAGTTCCTGCGGATATTTCGCGCCGAGATCGGCGAGGCCGACGATCTCCAGCAGCTCGGCGACGCGGGCCCCGCGTTCCGCGGCGGGCGCGCCGCGCAGACCGAAGGCGATGTTGCCGGTGACCGTCAGATGGGGAAACAGCGCGTAATCCTGGAAAACCACGCCGATGCGGCGTTTCTCCGGCGGCATCGTGAGGCCCTGCGCGCTCATCACCGTCCGGTCGAGGGCGACCGTGCCGCCGAGCACCGGCTCGAAGCCGGCAATGCAGCGCAGCACGGTGGTCTTGCCGCAGCCGCTGGCGCCCAGCAGGCAGGCGATCATGCCGGGTTCAACCTGGAAACTGACCCCTTGCAGCACGGGGGTGCGTGCGTAGGCATGGGTGACGTCGGTGAAATCGAGGCGCGCGGACATGCGGAAATTATAGCGTTTTTGCCGCTGATAATGATTCTTGTTAAAATGATTTCCCAGTAAATTCCATCACTTACGATCAAGCGATCCAGTCGCCGGCGTATCCGGCACGGCCTGCCCGGTGACCACAGCACACACTACTTACCCTGCTTTCGGCGGATCTGCCGCGCGCGCACGGCTGCCGCGGCTGCTGACGTTGTTCGCGGTGTTGCTGGCCGCGGCGCTGGCACTGCCGGTCGTGGTCGTGCTGTTCAACCTGCTGGATTTGTCGACCGACACTTGGCGTCATCTCGCCGACACGGTGCTGGCCGAGTATGTCGCGAATTCGCTGCTGCTGATGCTGGGCGTTGCCTTTGGCGTCATCGTCGGCGGCGTCGCCACGGCGTGGATCACCACAATGTGCAGTTTTCCGGGCCGCCGCCTGTTCGAGTGGGCGCTGCTGTTGCCGCTGGCGATGCCGGCTTACGTGATGGCCTATGCCTACACCGATCTGCTGCAGTTCGCCGGCCCGGTGCAGACCGCGCTGCGCGAATGGACCGGCTGGGGCGTGCGCGACTACTGGTTTCCGGACGTGCGCTCGCTGGGCGGGGCGACCGTCATGCTCGCGCTGGTGCTGTACCCCTATGTCTATCTGCTCTCGCGCGCAGCCTTCCTCGAGCAGTCGGACAGCATGCTGGAGGTCGCAAGGGTTTCCGGATACGGCCCGTGGGGAACGTTCCGCCGCGTCGCGCTGCCGCTGGCGCGTCCGGGGATCGTGGCCGGCACCGCGCTCGCGCTGATGGAGGCGCTGGCCGATTACGGGACGGTGGCCTATTTCGGCGTGCAGACCTTCACCACCGGGATTTTTCACGCGTGGTTCTCGCTGGGTGACCATGCCGCCGCGGCACAACTCTCGGCGATGCTGCTCGGTTTCGTGTTCCTGCTGCTGCTGATCGAAAGGGTGACGCGCCATCGCGCGGCCTTTCACTCGACGTCGCACCGCCAGCGGCTGCGCAACGTGTACCCGCTGCGCGGCCTGCGCGCGGCGCTGGCGGTTCTGTTCTGCGTGCTGCCGCTGGTCCTCGGCTTTCTGCTGCCGGCCGGGGTGATGGCGCACATGGCCTTCACCTCGGGCGACGCCCAGTTTGGCGCGCGTTATCTGACGCTGACCGGCAACACCGTGACACTGGCCGCGGTGACGGCGCTGCTCGCCGTGGCGCTGGCGCTGGTCGTCGGCTACGCCGCGCGCATTTCGCCGACGCGCACGGTGCGCGCTGCTAACCGAATCGCTGGACTCGGTTACGCGGTGCCCGGCACGGTCATTGCCGTCGGCGTGCTGATTCCGGTGACACGGCTCGATCATGTCCTGGCCGGCTGGGTGCAGTCGTTCACCGGCGCCAATCCCGGCCTGATCCTCACCGGCGGCATTGCCGCGCTGGTCTATGCCTATCTCGCGCGTTTTTTCGCGGTGGCCCTGCAGACGGTCGATGCCGGACTGGCCAAGATCACGCCATCGATGGGGGATGCCGCCCGTTCGCTGGGGCTGGGGCCGGGCGCGACGCTGGCGCGGGTGCACGCGCCGCTGCTGTGGCGCAGCGCGCTGACGGCGGGGCTTCTGGTATTCGTCGACGTGATGAAGGAACTGCCGGCGACCTTCGTGATGCGGCCCTTCAATTTCGACACCCTGGCGGTGCAGGCCTACAACCTCGCTTCCGACGAGCGCCTCGCGGAAGCGTCAACGGCAGCGCTCACCATCGTTCTGGTGGGGCTGCTGCCGTTGATCGTGCTGTCGCGGATGATGCTCAGGCCGGGGCCCGGGCATCGTCCGCGCTGACGGAAAGCTTTTTACTTGTAGCCGACCCGGTCGAAGATCTTCTGCGCGGCGGGCTGGTTCTTGCCCAGCGCGCTGATGTTCAGCGTGTCCGCCTTGAAGTTGCCCAGCGAGGCCAGCGCCGCGTTGTCCACCGGTGCGCTCTTGACCACCGGCCATTCGTTGTTGCCGTTGGCAAAGTAGGTCTGCGCGTTGTCGCTGCTCAGGTACTCGAGGAACCGGATCGCGGCGGCCTTGTTCGGGGCAGTCTTGATGACGCCGGCGCCGGACACGTTCATGTGCGTGCCGAAGCTTTTCTGGTTGGGCCAGATCAGGCCGGTGGCGGCGACGACTTTCTTGTCCTCGGGCTTGTCGGACTTCATCAGGCGCGCATAGTAGTAGCTGTTGCTGATCGCCACCGCGCATTCGCCCGCGGCAACGGCCCTGATCTGGTCGGTGTCGCCGCCCTTGGGCGCGCGCGCGAGGTTGTCGACCACGCCCTTCGCCCACTGCTCGGCCTTGGCTTCGCCGAGGTGCTCGATCAGCGCGCTCATCAGCGACAGGTTGTAGATGTGGCTGCCGGAGCGGGTGCAGACCTTGCCCTTCAGTTTGGGGCTGGCGAGGTCTTCGTAGTTCTGGACTTCGGCCGGGTTGATCGCGGACTTGTTGTAAATGATGACGCGGGCGCGGGCGGAGAAGCCGAACCACTGGTTGTTGGCCGCGCGCATGTGCGCGGGGAGGAGCTCGGCGAGCACTTTCGATTCGATCGGCTGGAACAGGCCCAGTTGTTCGACACGCCACAGGCGGCCGGCATCCACGGTGATCAGCACGTCGGCGGGCGAGGATGCGCCTTCGTTGCGGATGCGCTCGATCAGCGGGTTTTCACCGGCTTCGATGCGGTTCAGCTTGATGCCGGTGGCCTTCGTGAAGCCGCCGTACAGCGCTTCATCGGTCTGGTAGTGGCGCGAGGAGTAGAGGTTGAGTTCCTGGGCGGCGATCGGAGCGCTGAACAGGCTGGCCACGAGCAATGACAGTACGATGGGACGCATAAAATATCCTTTTAAAACAAATAGTTATTTAATGAGCAGAGACCCCGCAGCAATACTAACAAGAATTATTCTCAACATCAACATGAATGAGAATCATTGTTTGTCCTGTGGATGTCCGTCGTTGCGGATGGTCAAGGCATGCCGGGACACAGGACGGCGTTGCCGCCCGGCGTGGAGGCGCCGGTAGGGGGGGCGTTTAGGGCAGGAAGGCCGCGCTCAGATCGGCAGGCGGCGGGCGCCGTTGTAGCGGTTTTTCCAGTAGCGTTGGCGCATGTCGACGATTTCCACGACGCCGCCGCGGCTGGGTGCGTGGACAAAGCGCGAATCGCCGAGATAGATGCCGACATGCGAAAACGGCCGGCGCAGCGTATTGAAGAACACCAGATCGCCGGGCTGCAGATCGGATTGGTCGATGATTTCGCCGACGCGGCTGATTTCCGCGGCGGTGCCGTGCAGCGTCTGGCCGGTGATCTGTGCATAGAGGAAGCGGATCAGGCCGCTGCAGTCGAAGCCGGTATCGGGCGAAGAGCCGCCCCATTTATAGGGCACGCCGATGAAGCCGAGCGCGCGCAGCGCCAGTTCCTGGGCCTGGGCAAACAGGCCGGATTCCGCGGCGGCCGGCGTGTCTGGTACTTCCGCGATGCGGGTGGACTCGACGGCGCTGGCGGCAAACGGCAGCAGGGCCAGCGCGATGGCGGCGATGCGGTTTTTCAGCATGCACCGAATTTAATCAACAAGCGATTGATTGTAAAGGATAATATGCGTTGTCCTGGGCGGACGCGGAAACTCCTGGCAGGGCGTAAACTCGAAGTCTCCAACAGCCGTTATCGAGCCATGTCTTTTTCCGGAATCCTGCGCAGCCTGACGGCGGCGCTGTTTTTGACAGCCGGCCTGCTTGCAGCACCCGCCGTGCCGGCGCAAACCACGGTCGAAATCATTCCGCTGGGTTATCGCAGCAGCGAGCAGGTGATTCCGGTGATCCAGCCGCTGCTCGGACCCGATTCCAGCGTCAGCGGCTTCCAGAACCAGCTGGTGATCCGCGCGACGCCGTCCGAGCTGGCGCAGATCCGGCAGGTGCTGGCGAGCATCGACAAGGCGCCGCGGCGGCTGCTGATCACCGTGCGCCAGGACGCCGGCCTCGAGCGCGACCGCCGCGAGGCCGGGCTGTCGGGCAGCATCGGCAACGACCATGCGCGCGTGACTATCCCCGGCAGCAGCGCGCGCGGCGGCGGCAACGTCGTGCTGCGCGATGGTGACGACCGTCTGCGCGCGCGCATCCTGGATTCCAGGCAGGTCAGCCGCGACAGCACGGCGCAGACCATCCAGGTGCTCGAAGGCTCGGCTGCTTTCATCCGCATCGGCGAATCGCGTCCGGTGAGGAGCCGCCAGGTGGTGCGCACGGTGGTCAACGGCCAGATTGTCGACCGCGTGGTCGAAGGCACCGAATACCGCGATGCCAACACCGGCTTCAGCGTGCTGCCGCGCCTGCAGGGTGACATCGTCACACTCGACATCGATCCGCAGCGCGATGCCTTCGACGACCGGCGCCGCGGCGCGGTCAGCGTGCAGCGGGCGGCGACCACGGTGTCGGGCCGCCTTGGGGAATGGATCGACCTCGGCGGCGTGGCGGATTCGCGGAGCGACGAGCGCTCCATGCTGCTCGGCCGCAGCAGCGATCACGTCGAAGCGCGGCGCGGCGTGCAGGTCAGGGTCGAGGAACTGCGCTAGGCCCGGGATTCCCGGCGCGTCAGAACGAAGATCCCGGCTGTTTCAGGAATTCGTATTCCTCCGCGGTCGATTCGCGCCCGAGGATGCGGTTGCGGTGCGGAAAACGGCCGAAGCGGCGAACGATGTCGCGGTGGCGCACCGCATAGTCGGTGAAGCCGGAAAAAACGGGGCGGTCGGCTTCCGGCACGCCGGCCGCCAGCGCGGTGAACAGCGCGACGCTGCGCTCCTGCATCTCCGCCGATTCCGCGTGTTCCAGTGGCAGGTAGAAAAACACCCGTTCGATCGCGCGCAATTCACGGTCGGCACCGGCGGCGATGCCGTCGAGCGAAAGGCGCAGCGCGAGGCCGTCGTGGGCGAAGGCCTGCTGGGT
>JAHCLD010000081.1 GCA_026125585.1 Burkholderiales bacterium | reverse complement strand
TGCGGCCGGTGACGCGGTCGCGGCGGTAGGAATAGAAGCGCTGCGGATCGGAGTGCGTGCACCAGTGGCCGCCGTAAATCCGGGTGATGCCGCAGCGGCGCAGCGCGTCGCGCGCGAGTGCAGGCAGGTCGCACAGCCATTTGCCCTCGCGCAAGGGGTGGAAGGGGGCACGGTTTTCCGGGCGATCCGCGCAGAAGGCTTGCAGCACGTCGCTGCCGACTTCGAAGGCCGCGGGGCCGATACCGGGACCGATCCAGGCGAGCAGGTCCGCCGGCGCGACGTCCATGCGCGCCACGGTGTTGGCGAGCACGCCGCCGGCGAGGCCGCGCCAGCCGGCATGCGCGGCGGCGATGCGGCTGCCGGCGCGGTCGGTGAACAGCACCGGCAGGCAGTCGGCGACCTGTATTGCGCACACGGTGCCCGGTTGCCGCGCGACGCTGGCATCGGCCTGCGGCAGGCCGTCGAGCGTGTCGGCGTCGACCACGGTGCTGCCGTGCACCTGGGCCAGCCATTTCGGCGGCTGCGGCAGGCAGTTCTCGAGCCGCGCGCGGTTTTCGGCAACCGCGGCGGGATCGTCGTCGCAGCGCAGGCCGAGGTTGAGTCCGGCCCAGGGGCCCTGGCTGACGCCGCCGGCGCGGGTCGTCATGCAGGCGCGTACACGGGCCGGCGCCGGCCAGTCGGGCACGATCCATTCCGGATGCAAGGGCGTTGTCATGCCGCGCGCAGCGTTTCGATCAATTGCCGCATGTCGGCGGGCAGCGGCGCCTGCCACTGCATGGTTTTGCCCGTCTCCGGATGGATCAGCGCCAGTTTTTCGGCATGCAGCGCCTGGCGCGGGAAACGCGGCGGGGTAGGCGTGCGCGGGCCGTAGATCGGATCGCCCCAGATCGGGTGGCCGAGTTTCTGCAGGTGCACGCGGATCTGGTGGGTGCGGCCGGTTTCGAGGCGGCAGGTCAGCACTGTCGCGTGCGGCAGTTTTTCGGTCACGGCGTAGTGCGTCACCGCGGGTTTGCCGGAGGGCACGACCGCCATCCGGATGCGGCTGCGCGGGTCGCGGCCGACGGGGCCTTCCATGGTGCCGCCGCGGACCACCCGGCCGTGCACGACCGCGCGGTATTCGCGGCTGACCGTGCGCGCCTGCAACTGGCGCACCAGGTCGGTCTGCGCGGTCAGGGTCCTGGCGATCACCAGCAGGCCGCTGGTGTCCTTGTCGAGGCGATGCACGATGCCGGCGCGCGGAATTGCCGCCAGCTGCGGAGCGTGGGCCAGCAGGGCATTGAGCAGCGTACCCTGCCAGTTGCCGCTGCCCGGATGCACGACCAGGCCCGGCGGCTTGTCGATGACGATCAGGGTGCCATCCTCGTACACGATGTCGAGCGGAATGGTTTCCGGACGGAAGGCGGTTTCCTCCGGCGACAGCGCCGGCCGTACCTCGATCCGTTCGCCGCCATGCAGCCTGTCGCGCGGCGCCGGTGTCCGGCCGTCGACGCAGACCCGGCCTTCCCTGATCCAGGTGCTGAGGCGCGCGCGGGAATACCGGGGCAGCAGCCGCGCCAGAGCCTGGTCCAGCCGCAGGCCGGCGCAGGACTCCGGCACCGTCAGTCGATGCGGGGCCGGAGGCTGCGTGTTCTGGGTATAATCTTCGGCTGGCAAATCAGTGCCTGTTCATCCGGGAACGCATGCGAAACATTCTAACGGCATTCATCGTCCTGTCCCTGGGCTTGGTCCTCGGCGGCTGCGGCCTGTTCAGCGGCACGGAGGTCGACGAGACCCGCGGCTGGTCGGTGCAGAAGCTCTATGCCGAGGCGCGTGCCGAGCTGTCGGACCGCAACTGGGAAAACGCGATCAAGCACTACGAGCGCATCGAGTCGCGTTATCCCTTCGGCCGCTTCGCGCAGCAGGCGCAGATCGAGGTGGCCTACGCGCACTGGCGCAACGAGGATCCGGCGTCCGCGCTGTCGACCATCGAGCGTTTCGTCAAGCAGAACCCCAATCACCCCAGCGCCGACTACATGTATTACCTGCGCGGGCTGATCAATTTCAACGACGATCTCGGCATCATGGGGTTTTTCACCGGGCAGGACCTGTCGGAACGCGACCCGAAGGCGGCGGCGGAGGCCTTCTCGGCGTTCAAGGAGCTGACGGTGCGTTTCCCGGACAGCAAATACACCCCCGATGCCATCCAGCGCATGAACTACCTGGTCAACGCGCTGGCCTCCAACGAAGTGCATGTCGCGCGCTACTACATGAAGCGCAAGGCCTACGTGGCGGCGGCGAACCGCGCGCAGTACGCGCTGAAGACCTATCCCGGCGCGCCGGCAAACGAGGAGGGGCTGGTGATCATGGTCAAGGCCTACGACGCGATGGGCATGACCCAGCTGCGCGACGACGCCGAGCGCGTGCTGAAGAAAAACTTTCCCGACAGCGTGTATCTCCGGGGCGGCCCGAGGAGGGACGCGCCCTGGTGGCAGATCTGGAACTGGTGATCCGGTTTCAGCGCGCGAACCGTTTCACTACCGCCATCAGTTCGGCAATGGCCCGGTCCCCGCGGTCAGCCCTGACCGCATCGGCCACGCAGCCCCTGGTGTGGTCCTCCAGCAGCCGCAGCGCGACGGCGTCCAGCGCCGACTGGATGGCGGCGACCTGGGTCAGCACGTCCACGCAATAACGGTCGTCCTGCACCATCTGCGCGACGCCGCGCACCTGCCCTTCGACGCGGTTGAGGCGCTTCAGCAGCGCCTGCTTGTGCGGCTGCACGACCGCATGGGAGGCGTGGCAGTCGGCGGATGCCGCGCGGCGTTCCGGTTCAGGCGGCGTCATAGCCGGCATCCGTGATCGCGGCCTTCAGTGCATCGGGTCCCGTCCGGTCCGGATCGTAGCGGATCTCCGCCTGCGCCTTCTCCAGCGACACCTCGGCGCCGGCGACGCCCGGCACGGCGCCGAGCACGCGCTTGACGCCCGAGACGCAGCCCATGCAGGTCATGCCTTTGACGGAGAGGGTGATGGTTTCCATGGCTGATTCCTTTCGGGTTGGTTGGTGATGGGTGGGCAGTGGGCGGAAATGCCGGAGGGTTCGTTTCTCGCCGGTCACCGCCTGCGGTTCATGGCTTCACCGGTTTCCACCGCTTGAGCAGCAGTGAATTGCCGACCACCGACACCGAGCTCATGGCCATGGCCGCGCCGGCAATGACGGGATTGAGCAATCCGGCGGCGGCAAGCGGGATGCCGAGCACGTTGTAGACGAAGGCGAAAAACAGGTTTTGCCGGATTTTGCGGAAGGTCGCGCGCGACAGGCTGACCGCGTCCACGGCGCTCAGCAGGTCGCTGCGCATCAGCGTCACGTCGGCGGTGTGGATGGCGACGTCCGATCCGGCGCCGATGGCGAAGCTGACCTGGGCCGCGGCCAGCGCCGGCGCGTCGTTGACGCCGTCGCCGATCATGCCGACCCGGCGGCCCTGCCGCGCCAGTTCGTTGATGCGCCGCGCCTTGTCCTGCGGCAGCAGTTCGGCTTCGAAGGCCGTGATTCCGGCCTCGCGGGCGATGTGCGCGGCCGTACGCCGGTTGTCGCCGGTGAGCATGATGACTTCGATGCCCAGCGCCTGCAGCGCGGCGACCGCCGTGCGCGAGGTCGGCCGCAGCGGGTCGGAGATCGCGATCAGTCCGAGCAGGCGGCCGCCGCGCGCCACGCCGATCACGGTCTTGCCCTGGTCCTGCAGGCGCGCGATGGCCTGTTCGTCGGGCGTGAAACCGTTTGCGGCCAGGAATTTCGGCGAGCCGAGCAGGGCGGGCTGCCCGTCGACCGAGGCGCGCACGCCTTTCCCGGCAACGGCTTCGAAATCCTGCACGGATGCCGCTTCGATCCGCCGCGAACGCGCGTGTTCCAGGACGGCGCGCGCCAGCGGATGTTCGGAGCCGGTTTCCAGCGCTGCCGCGGCGCATAGCAGTCTTTCCTCGTCCGTGCCGGCGGCGGTGACGATGTCGGTGACCGCCGGCCGGCCGCGGGTCAGCGTGCCGGTCTTGTCGACGACCAGTGTGTCGATGTGGCCGGCCCGCTCGAGGGCTTCGGCGTTCCGGATCAGCACGCCGGCGCGGGCGCCGGCGCCGCTGCCGACCATGATCGCGGTCGGCGTGGCGAGGCCCAGCGCGCAGGGGCAGGCGATCACCAGCACCGCCACCGCGGGCACCAGCGCTTCGGTCCAGGCGCCGGAATGCCACCACCAGCCGGCAAAGGTCAGCACGGCGAGCGCGACGACCACCGGGACAAAGACGCCGGAAACGGCGTCCGCGAGACGCTGGATCGGCGCCTTCGAGCCCTGGGCTTCCTCGACCAGGCGGACGATGCCGGCGAGCGCCGTATCGGCGCCGACGTCGGTGGCGCTGCAGCGCAGCAGGCCCTGGATGTTGAGGGTCGCGGCATAGACCGGGCTGCCTGCGGTTTTCTCCACCGGCAGGCTTTCACCGGTGAGCATGGCTTCGTCGATGCTGGAGCGGCCGTCGAGAACCCTGCCGTCGACCGGCAGCGCTTCGCCGGGGCGCACGACGAACACGTCGCCGCGGCGGATTTCCGCCACCGGAATTTCGACGATGCCGCCGTCGCGCTCGATGCGCGCGGTTTGCGGCTGCAGCCGGAGCAGTTCCTCGATGGCCGAGGAGGCGCGGGCACGGGCGCGCGACTCCAGCAGCTTGCCGAGGAACACCAGCGTGACGATGCTGGCCGCGGCCTCGAAATAGAGGTGGCCGTCGAATCCGAGCAGCACGACGGCGGCGCTGTGGAAATACGCAACGCTGGTGCCAAGCGCGATCAGCACGTCCATGTTGGCGCCGCCGCCGCGCAGCGCGTGGTATGCGCCGATGTAGAAGCGGCTGCCGATCCAGAACTGCACCGGCGTCGCGATCAGCAGTTGCGCCATCGGCGGCAGCCATGCGGCGTGGTGGGCGCCGGTGGCCAGCATGTACAGCATCAGCACGAGGAAGGGCAGCGTCAGCAGCGCCGAGATCGTGAACAGCCGCAGGTCCCGGCGGTAGGCGGCAAGCCGTTCCGCCTTGCGCGCGGCGTCCCCGTCCGGGGCCGGCAGTTGCGCGTCATAACCGGCCTTGCGCACCGCGCCGATCAGTTCTTCGGGGGCGATGCGGCCGGCCGGATATTCGATGTGTGCCTTTTCCGTCGCAAAATTCACCGCGGCCCTGACCTCGGGCAGCCGGTTCAGCGTTTTTTCGATGCGCGCGGCGCAGGCGGCGCAGGTCATGCCGGTGATCGGGAGATCGATGACGGCGGTGCGGGTGGCGGTGGGTGGTTGTTTCATGTCGGTCAATATACCCCTATTGGGTATATGACGGCAAGCCGGAAATCTGCCTGTTGCGCCTGAAAATATAAATAATCAATAAAAACAAATACTTATTAAATATTCCAGCGAATGATGCGATGTCCGGAGCAGAAACAAAAAGGGCGCCCATGGCGGGCGCCCTGTCGTCGGCGGAGACCGGTCAGCCTGCAGTCAGCGTGCCGTTCACCACCCGCACCTTGCTGCCGGCCTGGAACGCCGGCTGCGCATCGTAGGAAAAGGTCTGCGTCGTGCCATCGTCCATTTTCACCGTCACGTCGTAGCGCACCGTCGACTTCAGGTGCTTCTCGGCCTGGTGGCCGGCATAGGCGCCGCCGGCCGCGCCGGCCACGGTGGCGATTTTTTTGCCGCTGCCGCCGCCGACTTGGTTGCCGAGCAGGCCGCCGACGACGCCGCCGGCAACCGCGCCGAGACCGGAGCCTTCACCCTGCAGCTTGACCGCATTGACGCTGGCAACGACGCCGCAGTTGTCGCAGACCGGCGCCCTGGCAGGTTCCGGCTGCGGTTGCGCGGCGGGAGCCGGCGCCGGTGTGGCGGGAGCCGCCGGTGTTTTTGCCGCCGCGGTCTTGGTTGGCGCCTTTGGCGCGGAGGGAGTTCCGGACTTCGCCCTGGCGGCCTGCGTCTGCGTGTCCTGTGTTTTCTGACTGGCGGCTTCCTGTGCTTTCGGCGCGGTGGCTTCCAGCGCGGTGTCGCTGCTTTTAGAGAACGAACTCGGCATGACGCCGGTCATCACGGCGATGCCGACCAGGCTGAACAGCGTGACGGATACCGCGGCCAGCGCGATCAGCGGGTTGATTTTCTTCGTTTCCTGCATGGTACGGCTCCTTTCTTCGGAAGAAGATAGCGTTATCCTAATGCGGTGACGGCCGGCTGCGTGTGAACAATGTCACGCCCTTACAAAGCGTTACATGCTTTCGCGGCGCAAATGCATGCACGGCCGCGATCGGCCGCGCCATTTCAGCCGCGCAGTTCCGCGCGGTTCCTGAACTGCGCCAATGCTTCGGGATTGGCCAGCGCTTCGACGTTTTTCACCGGCAGGCCGTGGACCACGTTGCGCACCGCGAGCTCGACGATCTTGCCGCTTTTGGTGCGTGGAATGTCGGTGACCTGCAACACCGCCGCCGGCACGTGGCGCGGCGTGGTGTTGTCGCGGATCTGCTGTTTGATGCGCGCAGTCAGCGCAGCGTCCAGCGCCAGGCCTTCGCGCAGCCGCACGAACAGCACGATGCGCACGTCGTTGGGCTGCGGCGGCGGCCAGTCCTGGCCGATGGCGAGGCTTTCGACGACTTCTTCCAGTCGTTCGACCTGGCGGTAGATTTCGGCGGTGCCGATGCGCACGCCGCCGGGATTGAGCACCGCATCGGAGCGGCCGTGGATCATCAGGCCGTCGTGCGCGGTCAGTTCGACATAGTCGCCGTGGTGCCAGACGCCCGGATAACACTCGAAGTAGGCGGCACGGTATTTCGCGCCTTCCGGGTCGTTCCAGAAGCCGACCGGCATCGACGGGAAGGGGGCGGTGCACACCAGTTCGCCCTTTTCGCCGCGGACCGGCTTCCCTTCGTCGTTCCAGACCTCGACCTTCATGCCGAGGCCGCGGCATTGCAGCTCGCCGCGCCATACCGGCAGGATCGGGCAGCCCAGCGCGAAGCAGGAAATGATGTCGGTGCCGCCGGAGATCGATGCGAGCTGCAGGTCGGACTTGATGCTGCGGTAGACGTAATCGAAACTTTCCGGCGCCAGCGGCGAGCCGGTGGACAGCAGCGCGCGCAGCGCCGACAGGTCGTGGGTCCCGCCCGGCGCGAGGCCGATCTTGGCCAGCGCATCAATGTACTTGGCCGAGGTGCCGAACACGGTCATTTTTTCCTGTTCGGCGTAGTCCCACAGCACGCTGCCCCTGCCGATGAACGGCGAGCCGTCGTAGAGCAGCAGCGTCGCACCTGCGGCCAGTCCCGATACCAGCCAGTTCCACATCATCCAGCCGCAGGTCGTGAAATAGAACAGCCGGTCGCCGCGGCGGATGTCGGTGTGCAGCACGTGTTCCTTCAGGTGCTGCAGCAGCGTGCCGCCGGCGCCGTGAACGATGCACTTGGGCACGCCGGTGGTGCCGGAGGAATACATGATGAACAGCGGGTGGTCGAAGGGCAGTTGCGCGAACTCGATCGGACCGGCGCTGAACGGGGCCATGAAGTCGTGGACGTCGACGGCGCGCGGCAGCCCGCCGGGTTGCGGATTGCCGCGGGTGTAGGGCACGACCACCAGTTTTTCGACGGTCGGCAGCCGTGCCATGATTTCACGCAGTCGCGGCAGGTTGTCGATGGCCTTGTTGTTGTAGAAATAGCCGTCCGCGGCGAACAGGATGCGCGGCCCGATCTGGCCGAAGCGGTCGACCACGCCCTGCACGCCGAAGTCGGGGGAGCACGACGACCACACCGCGCCGAGGCTGGTCGCGGCGAGCATCGCGATGACGGTGCCGGGCAGGTTGGGCATGTAGCCGGCGACGCGGTCGCCGGGCCGGATGCCGGCGGCGCGCAGCGCCTGGGCCATGCGGGAGACTTCGTGGCGCAGCTCGCGGAAGCTGACGCGGCTGTCGACCCGGTTTTCTCCGCGGAACACGATGGCGTCTTCATCGCTGTCGCGCTGCAGCAGGTTTTCGGCGTAATTCAGCCGGGCATCGGGAAACCAGCGCGCCCCGGGCATGCGTTCCGGATGCTCGAGCACCCGGTCGCCGCGGCGGTTGGCGCGAACGCCGCAGAAGTCCCAGACGGCGCGCCAGAATTCGGCAGGGCGGTCGATTGACCACCGATACAGCGCGGGATAGTCCGCACAGGTCGGACCGCCGCCGGCGGCGACGTGGCGCATGAATGCCGTGATCCTGGCGGATGCGATCTGCTGCGGTTGCGGCTGCCAGAGCGGGGAATCCACTGCAACGCCTCCTGCTGCGGTGACGCTCTTTATTCCGACCGTTATTCCGGCCGCATGTGCGGAAACAGGATCACGTCGCGGATCGAGGGGCTGTCGGTCAGCATCATCACCACGCGGTCGATGCCGATGCCGGCGCCGCCGCAGGGCGGCAGGCCGTATTCCAGCGCGCGGATGTAGTCGGCGTCGTAGTGCATCGCCTCCTGGTCGCCGGCATCCTTCTGCCGCACCTGTTCCATGAAACGCTCGGCCTGGTCCTCGGGGTCGTTCAGCTCCGAAAAGCCGTTGGCGATCTCGCGGCCGCAGATGTAGAGCTCGAAACGTTCGGTCAGCTCCGGGTTCTTGTCACTGCGCCGCGCCAGTGGCGAGACCTCGGCCGGGTAGTCGACGATGTAGGTGGGATCCCACAGTTCGGATTCGACGGTGTTCTCGAACAGCGTCAACTGCAGGCCGCCGAGGCCATCGCTTTCACGGAAGGAGATTTTCAGCTCGTTCATCTTTTCGATGATTTTCGTGCGGTCGTTCAGCACCTCGTCGCCGATGTCCGGTCGGTATTTACGGATCGCGCCGGCGATGGTCAGCCGGGCAAAGGGCTTCGACAGGTCGAGTTCGCGGCCCTGGTAGCTGATCTGCTCGGTGCCGCAGGCGGCCTGCGCGGCGGTGCGCAGGATCTGCTCGACAAATTCCATCAGGTATTCGTGGTTGGTGTAGGCGGCGTAGAACTCGAGCATCGTGAATTCCGGGTTGTGCCGGGTCGAGATGCCTTCGTTGCGGAAGTTGCGGTTGATCTCGAATACCTTTTCGAAGCCGCCGACCACCAGCCGCTTCAGGTAGAGCTCGGGCGCGATGCGCAGGTAGAGCTGCATGTCGAGCGCGTTGTGGTGGGTGACGAAGGGGCGCGCTGAGGCGCCGCCGGGGATCGGCTGCATCATCGGTGTTTCGGCTTCGTAGTAGCGCCGGCTGATCAGCAGGTTGCGGACCGCCTGGATGATGCGCGCGCGCTGCACGAACACCAGCCGCGTGTCCTCGTTCATGATCAGGTCGACGTAGCGCTGCCGGTATTTCATTTCCTGGTCGGTGAGGCCGTGGAATTTCTCGGGCAGCGGCCGCAGCGACTTGGTCAGCAGGCGGATGTGGCCGACGCGCACCGTCAGCTCGCCCTTCTGGGTCTTGAACAGCATGCCCACGGCGCCGACGATGTCGCCGATGTCGTAGTGCTTGAACGCCTCGAGCGCCGCCTGGCCGGTGTCGTCGAGCGAAACGTAGATCTGGATGCGTCCGCTCATGTCCTGGATCGTCGCGAAACAGGCCTTGCCCATCACCCGCTTGAGCATGATGCGGCCGGCGATCTTGACCATGACTTTCTCGTCGACCAGCGCCTTGGGATCCTTGTCCTCGTGTTCGGCGGCGATGATCTCGGCGAGGTGCGCGCGCGCGAAATCGTTCGGGAAAGCGACGCCTTCCTCGCGTAGGGCCTTCAGCTTGGCGCGCCGCTCCTCGATGATGCGGTTGGTGTCGACGGGCGGCTTGGTGTTCGGGTTTTCCATGATGGAGTCCTGGGTCAGAGGCCTGATTTGAGGCTGGCGGTGATGAAGGGGTCGAGGTCGCCGTCGAGCACGGACTGGGTGTTGCCGATTTCGACGTTGGTGCGCAGGTCCTTGATCCGCGACTGGTCGAGCACGTAGGAGCGGATCTGGTGGCCCCAGCCGATGTCGGTCTTCGCGTCCTCCATGGCCTGCTTCTGCTCGTTCCTTTTGCGCAGTTCGAGTTCGTAGAGCTTGGACTTCAGCATCGCCATCGCCTCGGCGCGGTTGCGGTGCTGCGAGCGGTCGTTCTGGCATTGCACGACGATGCCGGTCGGCGCGTGGGTGATGCGCACCGCCGAGTCGGTCTTGTTGATGTGCTGGCCGCCGGCGCCGGAGGCGCGGAAGGTGTCGACGCGCAGGTCCGCCGGGTTGATGTCGATCTCGATCGAGTCGTCGACCTCCGGGTAGA
>JAHCLD010000080.1 GCA_026125585.1 Burkholderiales bacterium | reverse complement strand
CCGGCTTTATTAGGAACGTCGTGGCAGTCCATTCTTCCGCCTTGTCCCGGCAAAAGAATTGACCGGAATCAAGAATCGGGCATATCCACCATCAGGAACAGGGTCATGGGGTGAACCGACTGATGCCCGGCCTGCCGACAACCGGCGATTGCGCCGAACGCACCGGCAACCCCGCCCCGAAAAACGGCATCGGTATCACACTGGGGCCGCCATTTATAAAAATATGTTATAAAACAACAAGTTACAATATATCTACGCCCTGCTGCCCGACAGCAGGGCGCGGGCCGCCATCAGCGGATAAGCGTGACCGGGACACCGGTCAGGTGCAGCACCTTGGTGGCGACAGAACCCAGCACCAGCCCGGACACCGAGCCCAGTCCCCTGCTGCCCATCAGGATCTGGTCGCAATGCTTGGATTTCGCATATTCGACGATCACTTCAGCCGGATCCCCGACCCCGATGTGATGGGCATAGGCCACGCCCGCTGCATCGAGTTTTCCCCGGGCCTGTTTCAGCGCCGCGGCACCTTCCTCGCGGTAATACTCGTTCAGCGACTCGGTGCTGATGAACATCTTCACGTTGACGCCGGCGATGGGCATCTGCACGTTGAGCAGCACCACCTCGACCGGTTCCTTGTACCAGGCGCTTGTCCTGGCCAGGAAATCGATCACCCGCCCGGAGTTTTCCGATCCATCAACCGCTATCAGTATCTTCGGCATTTCTTTCCTCTCAGTCCTGTTTCGGCTTGGATTCCGCCAGATCGACCGGCGCCGCGGCCGCGGCCGCCGGACTCCGGCGGGCAACCAACATCTTTCCGACGACCACCACGAATGCCGCGCCTATGATCGGCCCGCCGTACTTGAGCCAGGCCGCATTGGCCATCACCCAGTCCTTGACCACGATGTCGTGCACCAGCATGTCGCCACCGATCCAGCCGAGCAGCGCCGCGCCGCCGACGATCACGATCGGGAAACGGTCCATCAGCATCAGCACGAGCTTGCTGCCCCAGACGATGATGGGCACGCTGACCACCAGGCCGAATACGACGAGGCCGATGCTGTCCTTGGCCGCCCCGGCAATCGCGATCACGTTGTCCAGGCTCATCACCGCGTCGGCCACGATGATGGTCTTGATCGCGCCGAGCAAATTGCTGCTGGCATCGATCTCGTGCCCGCCCTCGTCCTGCGGCATCATCAGCTTGAGGCCGATCCAGAACAGCAGGATGGCGCCGACGATTTTCAGGTACGGAATCTGCAGCAACTGCAGCGCGAAAAAGATCAGGACCACGCGCAGCGCGATCGCGCCGAACACGCCCCAGAAAATCGCCTTCCCGCGCTGGTTCAGCGGCAGGCGCCGCGAAGCGAGAGCAATGACTACCGCGTTGTCCCCGCCGAGAACGATATCGATGGCAATGATCTGGAGAACCGCAACCCAGAATGCCGGTGAGCCGAATTCCATATGATTTGTCCACGCAGTTGGAAAAGATTGACCCGGGGCGTGTACCCGCCCTTTCTGTCCAGCCCCGCGCGGAACGGATTCCGCGCCAGGTCCGGGAGAGAGCCGCGGTCCATGGAACCGACCGCGACACCTGTCCCGGATTATACAAACAATCAGAACAGGCCGACCACCTTGCCGTCATCGGTCAGGTCGATGCGCTCCGAGGACGGCACCTTGGGCAGGCCCGGCATGGTCATGATGTCGCCGCAGATCATCACGATGAACTCCGCGCCGGCGGCCAGCCGCACTTCCCGGATGTTGACGACGTGGCCGCTGGGCGCGCCGCGCACGCCCGCATCCGTGGAGAACGATGACTGGGTCTTGGCCACGCACACCGGATAGTGGCCGTAACCGCCCTCCTGCAGATCCTTGATGCGGTTGCGCACCTTGGTATCGGCAGTGATGTCGGAAGCGCCGTAGACTTTGGTTGCGATCTTCTTCATCTTTTCCCACAGCGGATCGCTGTCTTCGTAGACGAAGGTCGGGCTCGATTTCTGTTCGCACATGTCGACGACGATCTTCGCCAGATCCGCGGCGCCCTTGCCGCCCTCGGCCCAGTGGTTGGCAACGACGACCTTGGCGCCGAGCTTGGCGATGCGGTCGGACAGCAGATCCATCTCGGCCTTGGTATCGGCCGTGAAGCGGTTCACCGAAACAACGCAGGGAATGCCGTAGACGTTCTTGACGTTGTTGACGTGGCGCTCGAGGTTGACCAGGCCCTTTTCCAGCGCAGCCAGATTTTCCTTGTTCAGATCCTCCTTGCCGACGCCGCCGTGGTGCTTCAGCGCACGCACGGTGGCGACGATCACTGCCGCGTTCGGCCTCAGGCCCGCCTTGCGGCACTTGATGTCGAGGAATTTCTCGGCGCCGAGATCGGCGCCGAAGCCGGCTTCGGTCACCACGTAGTCGACGAGCTTCATCGCGGCCCTGGTCGCGATCACCGAGTTGCAGCCGTGCGCGATGTTGGCAAAGGGGCCGCCGTGGATGAAGGCGGCGTTGTTCTCCAGCGTCTGCACCAGGTTGGGCGCCAGCTGGTCCTTCAGCAGCACCGTCATCGCGCCGTGGGCCTTCAGGTCGCGCGCGCGCAGCGGCTTGTTGTCGCGGGTGTAGCCGAAGACGATGTTGCCGAGACGCTCCTTCAGATCCTTCAGCGAAGTGGCAAGGCAGAAAATCGCCATCACTTCGGAGGCGACGACGATGTCGAAACCGTCCTCGCGCGGATAGCCGTTGGCGGTGCCGCCCAGGGACACGACGATGTCGCGCAGCGCGCGGTCGTTCATGTCCATCACCCGCTTCCAGGTGATGCGCCGCGGATCGATGCCCAGTTCGTTGCCGTGCGAAATGTGGTTGTCGATCATCGCGGACAGCAGGTTGTTCGCCAGCGCGATCGCGCCGAAGTCGCCGGTGAAATGCAGGTTGATGTCCTCCATCGGCACCACCTGGGCATAACCGCCGCCGGCCGCGCCGCCCTTGACACCGAACACGGGGCCCAGCGAGGGTTCGCGCAGGCAGATCATCGCCTTCTTGCCGATGTGGTTCAGCGCATCGCCGAGGCCGACCGTGGTCGTGGTCTTGCCTTCACCGGCAGGCGTCGGGCTGATCGCGGTGACCAGGATCAGCTTGCCGTCCTTCTTGTCCTTCAGGCTGTCGACATAATCGAGGGAAACCTTCGCCTTGTAGTGCCCGTAGGGCACAAGGTGCTCCTCGGGAATGCCCAGCTTCTGCGCGATCTTGACGATGCGCTCCATTTTTGCCGCCTGGGCGATTTCGATGTCCGACAGTGCCATGTTGTTCCTCTCCTGAACGTGAATTGGGCGCCCGCTGCCGCGGGACGTGTTATTGAAAGAACGGGTTAGACCTTCTCGACCTTCGCCAGCACCTGTCCGCCGCCATAGCTGGAGCGCGGCATGAGTTCGCCGCCCTTCATCACCTTGACCGCGCAGTACTTGAACTCGGGAATCTTGCCGAAGGGATCGAGCGCGGCATTGGTCAGCAGGTTGGCCGCGGCTTCATAAAAACAGAACGGAATGAACACCGCGCCGCGCGGTGTGCCGTCGTCCGGCCGCGCATACAGCGTGATGAGGCCGCGCCGCGATTCGACGGTGATCACGTCGCCCCCCCTGGCGCCGATCGCGTCGAGATCCAGCGGATGCATCGACACGGTCGGCTCAGGCTCGATCGCATCGAGCACACCGGCGCGGCGCGTCATCGCGCCGGTGTGCCAGTGTTCAAGCTGGCGGCCGGTGATCAGCACGAAGGAATATTCGTGATCGGGCCGCTCGTCGGCCGGAATGATGTCGGCCGGCACGAATTTGGCACGCCCCGTGGGCGTCGGAAATTTATCAACAAAAACAATAGGTTGTCCGGGATCACCTTCCTTCAGGCAGGGGTAGGTGACCGAACTCTCGCGCTCCAGCCGGTCCCAGGTAATGCCGGCGATCGAGTTCATCGCCAGGCGCATCTCGTTGAACACGTCCTTCGGACCGGCGTAGTTCCAGCCGAGGCCGAGGCGGCGCGCCAGTTCCTGGATGATCCACAGGTCCGGTTTCGCCTCGCCCGGCGCCTCGACCGCCTTGCGGCCGATCTGCACCATGCGATCGGTGTTGGTGACGGTGCCGTCCTTTTCCGGCCACACGGTGGCGGGCAGGATCACGTCGGCGTGATAGCAGGTCTCGGTCAGGAAAATTTCCTGCACCACCAGCCAGTCAAGCTTGGCCAGGGCCTCGCGCGCGTGGTTGGCATCGGGGTCCGACATGGCCGGGTTCTCGCCCATCACGTACATGCCGCGGATGTCGCCGTCGAGGATCGCGTGCACGATCTCGACCACGGTCAGGCCGGGCTTGTCGTCGAGCTTGGCGCCCCACAGCTTCTCGAAGCGCTCCAGCGCCTGCGGATTGTCGACGCGCTGGTAATCGGGAAACACCATCGGGATCAGCCCCGAGTCGGAAGCGCCCTGCACGTTGTTCTGGCCGCGCAGCGGATGCAGCCCCGAGCCCGGCTTGCCGATCTGGCCGGTCATCAGGCACAGCGCGATCAGGCAGCGTGCGTTGTCGGTGCCGTGGATGTGCTGGGAGATGCCCATGCCCCACAGGATCATCGAGCCCTTCGACGTCGCGTAGAGACGCGCCACTTCCCGTATGGTTTCGGCGGGAATGCCGCACACCGGAGCCATCGCTTCGGGACTGTAACCCTCGACGTTCTTCTTGAGGTCCTCGTAGCCGATGGTACGCGACCGGATGAAGGCCTCATCGACCAGACCCTCGTGAACGATGACGTGCATCATCGCATTGAGCATCGCGACGTCGGTGTCGGGCTTGAACTGCAGCGCATACGCGGCATGGCGCGACAGCTCGTTGCGCCGCGGGTCGGCGTAGATCAGCTTGGCGCCGTTCCTGACCGCGTTCTTGATCCAGGTCGCCGCGACCGGGTGATTTGACAGCGGATTGGCGCCGATCAGGAAAATTACCTCGGCGCGAGCCACGTCGTTGACCGGATTCGACACCGCGCCGGAGCTGACGGCCTCCATCAGCGCCGCCACGCTCGAGGCATGGCACAGCCGGGTGCAATGATCAACGTTGTTCGAGCCGAAACCGGTGCGCACCAGTTTCTGGAACAGATAGGCTTCCTCGTTGCTGCCCTTGGCCGACCCGAAACCGGCCAGCGCCTTGTTGCCATGCTGCTTGCGGATCGCCTTCAGCTTGCCCGCGGCCAGATCCAGCGCCTCTTCCCAGCTCGCCTCGCGGAAGTGCTCCAGCGGGTTCGCGGGATCCATCGTGAAGTCGGCATGCTTGGGCACGCCGGGCTTGCGGATCAGCGGTCTGGTCAGGCGCTGCGGATGGTGGGCGTAGTCGAAACCGTAACGGCCCTTCACGCACAGCCGGCCGTGGTTCGACGGGCCGTCGCGGCCATCCACCGAGATGATCTTGTTGTCCTTGACGTTGTAGGTCAGCTGGCAGCCGACGCCGCAGTACGGGCACACCGAGTGCACCTGTTTGTCCGGCTTGACCAGGCCGGCTTCGCGCGCCGGCATCAGCGCGCCGGTCGGACAGGCCTGCACGCATTCGCCGCAGGCGACACAGGTCGACTCGCCCATCGGGTCGCCGAGATCGAAGACGATGCTCGAGTGTCCGCCGCGGAAGGCGTAGCCGATCACGTCGTTGACCTGCTCCTCACGGCAGGCGCGCACGCAGCGCGTGCACTGGATGCAGGAATCGAGATTGACCGCGATGCCGTAGTGCGACAGGTCGGGAGCCGGCTGGTGACGCTTCGCGAAACGCGGCTTGCCGACCTGGAGTTTGCCGGCCCAATGGTCGAGTTCGGAATTCCGAGTATGGCGCTCTTCCGGCATGTCGGAAAGCAGCAATTCCATCACCATCTTCTGCGAAGCCACCGCCCGTGCGCTGTTGGTGGTGACCTCCATGCCGGCAACCGGATTGCGGCAGCAGGAAGCGGCAAGCACGCGCTCGCCCTTGACCTCGACCACGCAGGCGCGGCAGTTGCCGTCGGGCCGCATGCCTTCCTTGTAGCAGAGGTGGGGAATCTCGACGCCGTGGCGCTTCGCGGCCTGGATGATGGTTTCGCCGGCCTCGGCAACGACGGTGCTGCCGTTCAGCTTGAACTCGACGGGCATCGCCGCCATTTCATTCGGGCTCATTGCGGTCATCGCTGTGCCTCCGGAGCGTCGGGCTTGCCCGCGCTACTCGACTTCCCTGGGAAAATACTTCATCACCGTGCGGATCGGATTCGGCGCCGCCTGGCCCAAGCCGCAGATCGACGCATCGGCCATCGCCCCCGACAACTCCTCGAGCAGGCCGCGATCCCACTTCGGGGTATCCATCAATTGCAGCGCCTTCGAAGTGCCGACCCGGCAGGGCGTGCACTGGCCGCAGGACTCCTCGGAGAAGAACTTCATGACGTTGCGCGCGGCCGCGCGGGCGCGATCCTGGTCCGAAAACACGATCACGGCGGCCGAACCGATGAAGCAGCCGTAGGGATTCAGCGTGTCGAAATCGAGCGGAATGTCGCCCATCGAGGCCGGCAGGATGCCGCCCGAGGCGCCGCCCGGCAGGTAGCCGTAGAAATTGTGGCCCGGCAGCATGCCGCCGCAGTATTCGTCGATCAGCTCCTTCACCGTGATGCCGGCCGGCGCCAGATGCACGCCCGGCCTGCGGACACGCCCCGATACCGAAAAGGAACGCAGGCCCTTGCGGCCGTTGCGGCCGTGGCCGGCGAACCATCCGGCGCCCTTCTGGATGATGTCGCGCACCCAGTACAGCGTCTCCATGTTGTGCTCGAGGGTCGGGCAACCGAACAGGCCGACCTGGGCGACGTACGGCGGGCGCAGCCGCGGCATGCCGCGCTTGCCTTCGATCGATTCGATCATCGCCGACTCTTCGCCGCAAATGTAGGCGCCCGCGCCGCGGCGCAGGAAGATCGGCGGGATCGGGCACGGCGGATCGGCCTGCAATGCACTGATTTCCTTTTCCAGGATGGCGCGGATGCCGGCGTATTCGTCGCGCAGGTAGACGTAGACCTCGGAAACCTGCACCGCCCAGGCCGCCACGATCAGTCCTTCGAGGAAGCGGTGCGGATCGCGTTCGAGGTAATGACGGTCCTTGAAGGTGCCCGGCTCGCCCTCGTCGATGTTGACCGCCATCAGCCGCGGCCCCTTTTCGGCGCGGACGATGCGCCACTTGCGCCCGGAAGGAAAGCCGGCACCGCCCAGTCCGCGCAGACCGGAATCCTCCATGATCTTGATGACCGATTCGGCATCGCGGGTGCCGTTGAAGCATTCGATCGCAAGGTCGTAGCCGCCGTTTCTGCGGTACTCGGCGTAATCCGGGTAGTCGCCGACGACGCATTGCGTTTTGCCGGCGGCGACCAGCGGCCCGACTTTGTCGACGGTCGCCCGGGCCACCGGGTTCTGGCCGACCACGGCCACCGGCGCCTGGTCGCAGCGCCCGACGCAGGGCGCCGGAATCACGCGCACGCCTTCACCCAGCGCCTGCTTCAGCTCTCCGATCAGCGCATTCGCGCCGGACAATTCGCAGGACAGCGAATCGCAGACGCGGACGGTCAGCGCCGGCGGCGGCATCTGGCCTTCCTTGACGACATCGAAATGGTGGTAGAAGGTCGCGACTTCATAGACCTCGGTCATCGCCAGCTTCATCTCGCGCGCCAGCGCCACGAGGTGTTCGGCGGAAACGTGGCCGTAGCGGTCCTGTATCAGGTGCAGGTTTTCGATCAGCAGGTCGCGGCGGCGGGGATCCACGCCGGACCTGTCCTGCGCGGCCTCGAGCAGGATCTGCACCTCCGCCAGCGCGCCGGTCCCGGCCGTACGCCCCTTCATGGCGCCGCGTGCACGCTTGCCGCGTTTAACGATGCCGCCTTCCAAAATGACTCCTCCTCGGGCAACCCGCCTCCGGACCCTGGATCCGGAGGCGGACCAGTTTACTTCAGCACCGACTTGAGCAGCTTGCCCATCTCGGCCGGGTTCTTCGTGGTACGGATACCGCACTCTTCCATGACCGCCAGTTTCTCCTCGGCCGTGCCCTTGCCGCCGGAAATGATCGCGCCGGCATGGCCCATGCGCTTGCCCGGAGGCGCGGTGACGCCGGCGATGAAGCCGACCACCGGCTTTTTCATGTTGGCCTTGACCCAGCGCGCGCACTCTTCCTCGTTCGAGCCGCCGATCTCGCCGACCATGATCACGGCCTCGGTCTGCGGGTCATCGTTGAACATCTTCATGACGTCGATGTGCTTGAGGCCGTTGACCGGGTCGCCGCCGATGCCGACGCAGGACGACTGGCCGAGCCCCAGCTCCATCAACTGGCCGACCGCCTCATAGGTCAGCGTGCCGGAACGCGACACCACGCCGATCGGGCCCTTCTTGTGGATATGGCCGGGCATGATGCCGATCTTGATTTCGTCGGGCGTGATCACGCCGGGGCAGTTCGGGCCGACCAGGATGGTGCGGCTGCCGTTTTTCTGCATCTTGTCCTTCAGGCGGACCATGTCGCGCACCGGAATGCCCTCGGTGATGCAGATCACCAGGTCGAGATCGGCGTCCACGGCTTCCTCGATCGCCGCGGCGGCGAAGGGCGGCGGCACGTAGATCACCGATACGTTGGCGCCGGTGGCGTCCTTCGCCTCGCGCACCGAATTGAAAATGGGAATGCCTTCATAGCTCTGGCCGCCCTTTTTGGGCGTCACGCCGGCGACGTAGCAGTTCTTGCCGTTGGCGTATTCCTTGCCGGTCTTGGTGTGGAACATGCCGGTCTTGCCGGTGATGCCCTGGGTCATCACGCGGGTGTTCTTGTCGATCAGGATGGACATCAGTTCTTCCCCTTCGCTGCCGCCACGACTTTCTGCGCGGCGTCAGCCATGTTGTTTCCGGAAATGATCGGCAGCCCCGATTCCGCGAGGATCTTCTTGCCGAGTTCGACGTTGGTGCCTTCGAGGCGCACCACCAGCGGCACGCCCAGGCTGACCTGGCGCGCCGCGGCGACCACGCCCTGCGCGATCACGTCACATTTCATGATGCCGCCGAAGATGTTGACCAGGATCGCCTTCAACTGCGGATTGCGCAGCATGATCTTGAACGCCTCGGTGACCTTTTCCGCGGTGGCGCTGCCGCCGACGTCGAGGAAGTTGGCGGGCTGGCCGCCGTAGAGCTTGATGATGTCCATCGACGCCATCGCCAGGCCGGCGCCGTTGACCAGGCAGCCGATGTCGCCGTCGAGCTGGATGTAGTTGAGGTCGTGCTTCGAGGCCTCGACCTCCGCCGGATCCTCCTCGTCGAGGTCGCGCAGCGCGACGATGTCGGGATGGCGGAACAGCGCGTTGTTGTCGAAATCGATCTTGGCATCCAGCGCGACGACCTTGCCGTCGCCGGTCAGAATCATCGGGTTGATCTCGGCCAGCGATGCGTCGGTGTCGTCGAAAGCCTTGTAGAGGGCCTGCAGGATCGCGCGCGCCTGCGGCACCGAGGCTTCGGGCACGCCGATCTTGCGCGCCACGTCGTCGGCATCGGCCGCGGCCAGGCCCGATACCGGGTCGATCACGACCTTGTGGATCTTCTCGGGCGTTTTTGCGGCCACCTCCTCGATGTCCATGCCGCCTTCGCTGGAAGCCATCAGCACCGCGCGCTGGCTGCCGCGGTCGATCACCAGGCCGACATAGAGCTCCTTCCTGATGTCGGCGCCTTCCTCGACCAGCAGCCGCCGCACCTTCTGGCCCTCGGGACCGGTCTGATGTGTCTTCAGCTGCATGCCCAGGATCGAGGACGCATGGGTTTTCACTTCGGCAGGCGACTTCGCCACTTTCACGCCGCCGCCCTTGCCGCGGCCGCCTGCGTGAATCTGGGCTTTGACGACCCAGACCGGGCCGGGAAGCTCTTTGGCGGCTGCCACCGCTTCGTCCACCGTGAAGGCGGCTTTGCCTTTGGGCACGGGCACACCAAAACCGCCAAGAACGGCTTTGGCCTGATATTCGTGAATGTTCATGGGATGACCTTGCTTGGGGAAACCCTTGCTCGCGGCGGGTTTCTGGCGGGAATTTCGATGCGGCGCACAATATCAGCCGATGGCGGGCGTGCAACAATGCGCAAAACCGCGCGGCGGAACATTTTTGCGCTCCGCCGTTCGCGTATCAAGCGTGTAGAGCCGCCAGAGCAGGCGCGTCGCCGGGCTCGCGTTTTTCGGGCCGGTTGCTTACGCCAAGGCGTTTCCGCAGCGTAATCACGACCGCTGCCACACCCAGCGCCAGTGC
>JAHCLD010000008.1 GCA_026125585.1 Burkholderiales bacterium | reverse complement strand
CTGGTACACCGGGCCCACCGGCGCGAGGCACTGCATGATGTCGCGGCGCCCGCCGAAGGCGCCCACCGGCATGCCGCCGCCGATGACCTTGCCCAGCGTGGTGAGGTCGGGACGGATGCCGTAGAGGGCTTGTGCGCCGCCCAGCGCGACGCGGAAGCCGGTCATCACTTCGTCGAAGATCAGCACGGCGCCATGCTGCGTGCACAGCCGGCGCAGGGTTTCGAGGAAGCCGGGGCGCGGCGCGACGAGGTTCATGTTGCCGGCGACCGGCTCGACGATCACCGCGGCGATTTCGCCGCCTTCACGGGCGAAGGCGGCTTCGACGCCGGCTTCGTCGTTGTAGTCGAGCACCAGCGTGTGCGCCGCGGTTTCCGCCGGCACGCCGGCGGAGGACGGCTGTCCGAAAGTCAGCGCGCCGGAGCCGGCCTTGACCAGCAGCGCGTCGGCATGGCCGTGGTAGCAGCCCTCGAACTTGACGATCCTGCTGCGCCCGGTGAAACCGCGGGCCAGCCGGATCGCGCTCATCGTCGCCTCGGTGCCGGAGCTGACCAGTCGTACCTGTTCCAGCGAAGGGACCAGCCGGCGCAGCAGATCGGCCATTTCGACCTCGGCTTCGGTCGGCGCGCCGAAGGACAGGCCGCGCGCCGCCGCCTGCTGCACGGCCTTCACCACGTCGGGGTGGGCGTGGCCGCAGATCAGCGGCCCCCAGGAGCCGACATAGTCGACGTAGCTGTTGCCGTCGGCGTCCCACACCAGCGCGCCCTTGCCACGCTGGAAGAACAGCGGCGTGCCGCCGACGGACTTGAAGGCGCGCACCGGTGAATTGACGCCGCCGGGGATGTTCAGCTGGGCATGGTTAAACAGCTTCTGGCTTTTTTTCATGGCGGGTTTCGAACAGCGTCTGGAAGTTGCGGGCGGCGGCGGCGATGTTTTCCGCGGCGAACACCGCGGAAATCACGGCCAGCGCATCCGCCCCGGCGGCCAGCAGCGGCGGGGCATTCCGCAGCGTGATGCCGCCGATCGCCACCACCGGCACCGCAAGGCGTTTTTTGGCGCGGGTGAGCAGTTCCGGCGGCGGGCGCACGGCGCCGGGTTTGATGGTGGACGGAAAAAAGCTGCCGAAGGCGACGTGGTCGGCGCCGGCGGCGACCGCCGCCTCGGCCAGTTCGATGCGGTCGTAGCAGGAGGCGCCGAGCAGCCTGTGCGGCCCCAGCCTCGCGCGGGCGGCGGCGATGTCGCCGTCGTCACCGCCCAGGTGCAGTCCGGTCGCGCCGCATTCGAGCGCGAGATCGAGATGGTCGTTGATGATCAGCGGCACGCCGGCGTCGCTGCACAGCGCCTGCAGGGCGTGCGCCTGCGCACTGCGCAGCGCGGGTGCCGCGGTCTTGTTGCGGTACTGCAGCACCCGGATGCCGCCGGCGAGGGCCGCGCGCACGCGGCGCAGCAGTTCACCCGTGTCGGCAAGGTCGGGCGTGATCGCGTAGAGGCCTGCGACCGGCGCGTTCACGCCTGCGGCTCGCCGTCGCCTTCGGGCGTGCCGGAAGTTTCGTCTTCGCGCGCCCAGAACAGCCGATCGGGAATGTGCTGGCCCATGCCGGGACGGAATGCGAGTTTCAGCGACTGCCAGGTGTATTCCTGCGCATCGCGTACGGCTTCCTGCATGTCGACGCCGTTGGCGATGGTGGCCGCCAGGGCCGAGGCCAGCGTGCAGCCCGAACCGTGAAAGCTGCCGGGCAGGCGCGGCCAGCTGTCGCTGCGCACCACGCCGTCGCTGTTGTACAGCGTGTTGGTGACGTCGCCGGTATGTTCATGGGTGCCGGTGATCAGCACGTACTCGCAGCCGGAGTCGAGGATGCGCCGCGCGCATTCGGCAAGATCCGGATTGTCGCTGTCGTCGCTGTCGTCGGCGGCAAGCCGGCGCGCTTCGATGCTGTTGGGCGTGACGATGGTGGTCTGCGGAATCAGCAGTTCGCGGATCGCGGCGAGCATTTCCTCGGAGGCCAGCTCGTCGCCGCGGCCCGAGGCCAGCACCGGATCGAGGATCAGCGGGATTTCCGGATAGTCGGACACCACTTCGGCCACCGCGGCAATCGCCTCCAGGCTGCCGAGCACGCCGACCTTGAATGCCGCAACCGGCATGTCTTCGAGGATGCAGCGCGCCTGGTCGGCCACCCATTCGCCATCGACGGGCTGGACGCCGTCGACGCCAGTGGTGTCCTGGATGGTGATCGCGGTGACCACCGACACCGGATGGCAGCCCATGCTGGCGAGCGTCATGATGTCGGCCTGCAGGCCGGCGCCGCCGGTGGGATCGGTGGCGGCAAAAACCATGACGATGGGCGGTGAATCGGTCATGCGCGGAAGTCGGGCGCGGGGATTGGGGCGCGATGAGGGGATCGGCTAGAATGTCGAGGCGATTGTAGCTTAATAAACCAGAAGTCACCCAGAAGGCGCTGATGACCACCGACAACGGGCAGTACCGTAAATACATGTGCTTGATCTGCGGATACATCTATGACGAGGCTGCCGGTGTTCCGGACGAAGGCATTGCCGCAGGCACCAAGTGGGAGGATGTGCCGATGAACTGGACCTGTCCGGAGTGCGGCGCGCGCAAGGAAGATTTCGAAATGGTGCAGATCTGAGGCGGCGCGGACGGTGAGGCTGCTGCATACCATGATCCGCGTCGGCGACCTGCAAAGGTCGATCGACTTTTACACCCAGGTGCTGGGCATGAAGCTGCTGCGGAAGACCGATTATCCCGGCGGCCGTTTCACCAACGCCTTCGTCGGCTACGACGATGAGTCGCGCGCCGCGGTGCTCGAGCTGACGCACAACTGGGACACGAAGTCCTACGACATGGGCAGCGGTTTCGGGCATGTCGCAGTCGAGGTCGAGGACGCATACAAGGCCTGCGACGAAGTCAGAAAGCGCGGCGGCAGGGTCACGCGCGAGCCGGGGCCGATGAAGCACGGCACCACGGTGATCGCCTTCGTCGAGGATCCGGACGGCTACAAGATCGAGTTCGTGCAGCGCAAGGCTGCCGCCTGAGTTTCAGGCCGGCGCCGCGACGGCGTCGGCGATGCGCACGAAATCCGCAACGGAAAGCGCCTGCGCCCGCGCGCCGGCGTCGATGCCGAGCTGTGCGAACTGTTCCGCCGTGACCATGCCTTTCAGCGTGTTGCGCAGGGTTTTGCGGCGCTGGCCGAAGGCCCGCGCCACCACTTCGCCCAGCATCGCCTCGTCGCGTGCCGGATGCGGCAGCACTGCGAACGGCATCAGCCGCACCACGGCCGAATCGACCTTCGGCGCGGGGTCGAAGCACTCGGGCGGCACGTCGAACAGCTTTTCCATGTCGAAACGGTACTGCAGCATCACCGACAGCCGGCTGAATTCGGTGTCGCCCGGTGCGGCGACCATGCGTTCGACCACCTCCTTCTGCAGCATCACGTGGATGTCGCGGATGCGGCCGGCGAATGCGGCGAGGCGGAACAGCAGCGGCGTGGAAATGTTGTAGGGCAGGTTGCCGACCACGCGCAGGCCTTCGCCCACCGCCGCGAAATCGAATTCCAGCACGTCGCCTTCGTGGATCAGCAGACGCGCCGGCGGATGGCGTTCGCGCAGCCGCGCGATCAGGTCGCGGTCGATCTCGACGACGTGCAGCCGGTCGAGCCGGTCGAGCAGCGGCGTGGTGAGCGCGCCGAGGCCGGGGCCGATTTCCACGACAGCGTCGCCGCGTTGCGGCCGGACGGCCTCGACGATGCCGGCGATGATGCCGTCGTCGACCAGGAAATTCTGGCCGAACCGTTTCCGCGGAACATGCCGGGCCGCGCGCCCGCTCATGCGGCGCGCCGGCCGTGCAGCGCCAGTTCGGCGGCCAGTTCGACCGCCGCCACTAGGCTTTCGCAGCTGGCCTTGCCGGTGCCGGCGAGGTCCAGCGCGGTGCCGTGGTCGACCGAGGTGCGGATGATCGGCAGGCCGAGGGTGATGTTGATGCCGCCGCCGAAGCTCGCGTACTTGAGCACCGGCAGGCCCTGGTCGTGGTACATCGCCAGCACGCAGTCACAGTGCTTCAGTTTTCCGGGCTGGAACAGCGTGTCCGCGGGCAGGGGGCCCTCGAGCAGGCAGCCTTCGCCGCGCAGGCGCTCGAGCACCGGGACGATGACATCGATTTCCTCGCGGCCGAGATGCCCCGATTCGCCGGCATGCGGGTTGAGTCCGGCGACGAGGATCCGCGGCCTGGCGATCGCAAAGCGGGTGACCAGGTCGCCGTGCAGCACGCGCAGCGTGCGTTCCAGCCCCTCGCGGGTGATCGCGCCGGCGACTTCCTGCAGCGGCAGGTGGGTGGTGGCCAGCGCGACGCGCAGGCCGCCGCCGGCGAGCATCATCACCACCTGCGGCGCCCCCAGCCTGTCGGCAAGAAATTCGGTATGGCCGGTGAAAGGGATGCCGGCCTCATTGATGACCGCCTTGTGCACCGGCGCGGTGGCCATCGCATCGAAGCGGCCGTCGCGGCAGCCGTCGGCGGTGATTTCCAGGGTGCGCAGCACATAGGGGCTGTTGGCCGGGTCGAGCGCGCCGGGACGCGCGGGCCGGACCAGAGGCACATGCAGCACGGAAAAACCGGCGGCATCGGCGGCGCCGGTCCAGCGCGGAAATGCGGGGTCGGGGAGCCCGATCCGGCGGGCGCGCTCCCGCAGCAGTTCTTCGTCGGCGATGAACACCACCCGCGCCGGCAGCGCGCGCCGGGCCAGCATCGCGCAAAGCTCCGGGCCGATGCCCGCGGGCTCGCCTGCGGTGACGGCGACCAGTGGGGAGGGAGGCTGCCCGGCGGAACTCATGGCACGGGCGGCGCGTTAACTTTCTTCAAGGCGCCGCTCCACGTAGGCGCTGTCGCGCAGCTGGCGCACCCATTCCTGATAGGCCTCGTCGGTCTTGCGTTCGCGCAGCGCCTGGCGGGCGTTCATGCGCTGCCCTTCGCGGGTCATGTCCTGGCTGCGGCGCTCCAGCACTTCGATCACGTGCCAGCCGAAGGGGCTGCGCACCGGCGCGCTGATTTCGCCGGGTTTCAGTGCATTCATCGCCTGCTCGAACTCGGGCACGGTGTCGCCGGCGTTGAGCCAGCCGAGGTCGCCGCCGCGCGAGGCGCTGCCGTCCTCGGAATTGGCGCGCGCCAGCTCGGCGAAATCGGCCTTGTTGTCGAGCCGTTCCTTCAGCGCCAGCAGGCGGTTGCGGGCCTCGGTTTCGGAAACCAGTTCGTTGGTCTTGATCAGGATGTGGCGGGCGTGGGTCTGCTGGACCATGATCGGCGCCTGGCCGCCGCGGCGTTCGTTGAGGCGGAGGATGTGGAAGCCGTTGGGGCTGCGCAGCAGTTCGGTCAGCTGGCCGGCCTGCAGCGGGCGCAGGGCTTCGAGAAACAGCGTCGGTAGCCGTTCGCTTTCCCGCCAGCCGAGCAGGCCACCTTGGAGCGCCTCCGGCGCGTCGGAAAATGCCGCCGCGACCTGGCGGAAATCGGCGCCGCCCTGAAGCTGCGCCAATGCCTGTTCCGCCCTGGCGCGGCGCGCCTGGAGCTGTTCCGGCGAGGCGTTCTCCGGCACCGAAACCAGGATATGCGACACGTTGAATTCATCGCCGCGGCCCGGCTGCGCCTGCTGGCTCTGGATGAAACCGTCGATTTCGGACTCGGTGATGACGATTTTCTGCGCGATCTCGCGCTCGCGCAGCCGGGCCAGCGTGATCTCGCTGCGGATGTCTTCGCGGAATTTCTCGAACGGCACGCCGTCGCGTTCCAGCGCCGCGCGCATCTGCGCCGGCGAGAGCTTGTTGTCCGCGGCGATGCGTTCCAGCGCCTTGTTGAGCTCGGCGTCGTCGACGCGCAGGCCGATGTTGCGTGCATGCTGCATCTGCACCCGGTCCCCGATCAGGCGCTCGAGCAGCTGGCGCTCGATCACTTCGCGCGGCGGCGGCGGGGTGCCCTGCTGGCGCAGCTGCCGGAATGCGAAATCGACCCGGGCGGCGAGTTCCTGCCGGGTGATGATCTCGTCGTTGACGACGGCGACGATGCGGTCGAGGGTGACGATGGGACGCGGCTTGGCGGTCTGGGCGTGGGCGCCGGCAGCGGCCAGTACCGCGGCGCAAAACAGGAACAGGGAAAATCGGAGTCGCATGTTGAATCCAGAAATGTCAGATTGTCCGGCGTGGCAGGCTAGAACACGCCCGGTACATTGTATTGGACCGGCGCCGGCGCGCGGGGATCCAGCGACTTGTAGCCGCTGATGTTGCGGAACAGGACATCCATCGGATTGGTGCCGATGCGCGAGATCCCGCTCAGTTCGAGCTGGACGAAAATCGAGGTACTGGCGGCCGAGGTCGTGGTGGCGAAACGGTGGCCGACGACGCGCAGGGCCCAGCAACGGTCGTTGTATTCGACGCCGGCCAGTGCTTCCAGCGTGCGGTTGTCGCGGATCGAATAGTTCCAGCGGGCGACGGCGGTCCAGCGGCCGTCGATCGGCCATTGAGCGGATACATCGGCCTGGCGCAGCGTGTTGGCGGTGTCGCGGTAGGCCAGGTTCAGCACCTTGCCGGCCTGCGGCTGGTAACGTCCGGAGACGTTGAATTTCTGGGTCTGCTTGAGGTCGGTGTTGTACTGCCAGCCGGCTTCGGTGATCCAGTTCTTCGCGATGTTGCCGCTGATCACCGCGAGCACGTCGGAGCTGTTGCTGTCGCGGGCGCGGGGAGCAACCCCCGGCAGCGTCACCTGCTGCGACTGGAAGTAATAACGCTGCGCCAGCGCCACGCGCAGGCGCTCGATGCCGGTGCTGGCGTCGATGAAACGGGAACTGATGCCGGCAGTCAACTGATTGGCGTCATTGACGCGGTCGCTGCCGCTGAACTGGTTCTCCGTGAACAGCGTCGCGAAATTGACGTCCTGCAGGCCGCTTTCGAAATTCGGCAGGTGGTTCTGATCCTTGTACGGGATGTACACGTAATAGGCCTTGGGCTCCAGTGTCTGGATCAGCGCCTGGCCACCGGCCTGCATTTCACGCTCGAACACGACACCGGTCTCCGCGCTGAACATCGGCAGGGCCCGCGTGCTGTTCTGCAGGTTCGCGGTGTTGTTTTCGCCCATGGTGTAATGCGTGATATGGGCGCCGATCTTCGGCGTCACGAACGCGAACGCGTTCTGCAGGGGCAGCGAAAAACTGGGGTTGATGACCATCCGCTGGCCGTTGACCAGCGACGGATGATCAAAAGCCGTGTAGCTGCCGAGGAAATCGAAATCGCCGATCCGGGTGCCCAGCCGCTGTGCGGCCAGCGTCAGCTGCGGCTGGCGGTTGTAGGGCGCGACCAAGGGCGCCAGCGGATCCGCCTGCAGCGTCTGCCAGCGCTGGGTAAAGGCCGAGAAGCTGTAGGTGCCGCCGTCGCCCCAGGTGCCGCCGCGGGCCAGGGTCAGGTCGTTGGTCAGGTAGACCTGGGAGGTCACGGCGACCTGTGTCGACAGGTCGGTGAAATAGTTGCCGTCGGACACGCGGTTGATGTTGAACGCGCCGCTCCAGCCGCGGCCGAGGGTCTGCTGGTGCTTGGCGAAAATGCCCCAGCGATCACGGCTGACCTGGTGGTCGTTGGGAAGGATTTCCGTGCGTGCCTCGCCCTGCCAGCTCGGATTCAGGTAGCGGAATTCGGCGCCGAGCTGCAAACCGCGCTTGGTCATGTAGCGGGGGAACAGCGTCGCATCCATTTCCGGCGCGATGTTCCAGTAATAGGGAACGGTGAACTCGAAGCCGGTGGTATTGGATGTCCGGTAATTCGGCGTCAGGAATCCGGACTTGCGTTCCTGGTGCAGCGAGAACGACAGGTAGGGCGAATAGAAGATGGTCTTGTCGAAGAACACGATGCTGGCGTCGCGCGCGACGCCGACGTCGCGGCTGCGGTCGAGGTCGAGCTGGCGGGCGCGGATGAACCAGGCATCGTTGCCGGGCTCGCAGGTCGTGTAGCTGGCCGTCTGCACGCGGTATTGCCCCGGGCCCTCGAACAACAGCCGTTCCGCGGTGCCGCGGCCATCGGTATCACTGAAGCGCGCGCTGCCGCTGCTGCCGGGCGGCGTGCTGATCAGCATGTAGCGCGGCTGTTCCATGAAGCCGCGGTCGGTCGCGATCTCGTAGCGCAGCGCGTTCCCCTCGATGATCTCGCGGCCCTGTTCGATGCGCACGTTGCCCTTTGCCGTCAGCACGTCGGCCGGCATTTCGTGGCGCATCCAGTCCGCGAAAAACGCCTGGCCGCGCTTGCGCAGCCTGGCACTGCCCTGGGCTTCGATCTCTCTGTCCTGTATGCCCTGCAGGCGGTCCGCTTCGATGAACAGCGGCACCTCGTCGGTGTTGTCCGGCGGAATCAGCAGCAGGGTCGGTTGCGACTTGAGCTTGAGTCCCTGTTCGGCGCCAGCCATCAGCGGCAGCGCGCACAGCACGGCCAGCGCAATCCGGGTTTTTCTCGAGGAGGGCATCGAAGGGGGGTGTCAGGCGAGGTGCTAAAATCTCACAATTCACTGATCGAAGCAACGCTTGAACCCATCTCCGGCGACCGGGCGCGACGAGCGCCTTGAACTGCTCCGCGCATGGCTTGCGGGACTGCTGGCCGGAGCCGATTTTTCCCTTGCGCCGGCATCCGCCGACGCGAGCTTCCGCCGCTATTTCCGGGTCACGTTCGCCGGCGGCACGCGCATCGTGATGGACGCGCCTCCCAGCCGCGAAGACTGCCGCCCCTTCGTCAGGGTCGCGCGATTGATGGCGGATGCCGGGCTGCATGTGCCGGAAGTGCAGGAGGCCGATGTCGAACGCGGATTCCTGCTGCTGTCCGACCTCGGCGGCACCACGTACCTGCAGGCGCTGAACGACGGCAACGCGGATGCGCTGTTCGGCGACGCGATCACGGCGCTGGTGGCCTGGCAGCGGGCGAGCCGTCCGGACGTGCTGCCGCCGTACGACCGCGATCTGCTGCGGCGGGAAATGGACCTGTTTCCCGATTGGTACGTCGGCCGGCATCTGGGCGTCACGCTGTCCTCCGGGCAGCGCGCGACGCTGGCGCGGATCACCGGCCTGCTCGAGGACAGCGCGCTGGCGCAGCCGGCGGTCTATGTGCATCGCGATTACATGCCGCGCAACCTGATGCTGTCTTCGCCCAATCCCGGCATTCTCGATTTCCAGGATGCGGTGTACGGTCCGCTGACCTACGATGTCGCTTCACTGTTCCGCGACGCGTTCATCAGCTGGCCGGAGGAGCGCGTGCTGGACTGGGTAGCCCGCTACTGGAAACAGGCAAGACACGCGGAATTGCCGGTCGATGCCGATTTCGGGGCGTTTTACCGCGCCTTCGAATGGATGGGGCTGCAGCGCCATCTGAAGGTGCTCGGCATCTTCGCGCGCATCCGTTACCGCGACGGCAAGCCTGCGTATCTCGAAGACGCGCCGCGTTTTCTCGGCTATGCGCGGGCCGTGTGTTCGCGTTATGCCGCCCTGGCCCCGCTTGCGCAGCTGTTCGATGAACTCGAGCGGCGTCCGCCGCAGGTCGGTTACACCTTCTGAATGGCGCCGCCACGATGAAGGCGATGATCCTGGCGGCGGGACGCGGCGAAAGGATGCGGCCGCTGACCGACCGGACGCCCAAGGCCCTGCTCCGCGTCGGCGGCCGGCCGCTGATCCAGCGCCTGGTGCAGGCGCTGGTCGAGGCCGGCATCAATGACCTGGTCGTCAATCTGGCCCATCTCGGCGGGCAGATTGCGGACGCGCTCGGTGATGGCGGCGATCTCGGCGCGCGCATCGCCTATTCACGCGAGGCGCAGGCGCTGGAAACCGCCGGAGGAATCGCAAACGCCCTGTCCCTGCTGGGAACCGCGCCTTTCATCGCCGTCAATGCCGATGTCTGCACCGACTATGATTTTTCCGGGCTGGTAACGACGGCCCGGCGGTTGCCGCAGCAGGGGGCGCTGGCGCACCTGGTCCTTGTGCCCAATCCCCCGCACCATGCCGCCGGTGATTTCGGCCTGTCCGGCGGATGGGTCACCGCCGATGGCGCCGCGCGTCACACCTTCAGCGGCATCGGCGCCTATCAGCCGGCGTTGTTCGCCGGCATCGCACCCGGCAGCAGGGCGCGTCTCGCCGACCTGCTGCACGCGGGGATACCGCAGCGGCAGGTGACCGGGGAGCTGTATCCGGGCTACTGGCAGGATGTCGGCACGCCGGAACGTTTCGCGGAAGCGGATCGCCGGGCGTCCGCGCGATGATTTCCCGGCCGGATGCCGCGGAGGTCGATGCCGCGCTGGACTTCGATCCGGCCTGGACCGCGGACCTGCGATCGGCCTGGCTGCAGTTGATCGATGCCGCGGTATGGGACGATCCGGCCCTGCAGCGGCTGGGCGACGCACCGCGGCTGCGCAAGCGGCTGCTCGAGCTCGGCGAACGGCTGAAAAGCCTGGTCGCCGATCGCCGCTGGATTCCGCATCCGCGCGAACGTCTGAAAAGCGCGCTGGCGGCGGCGGCCGGCGTACGCGAGACCTTGTCCACCACGGAAAACCTGCTGGCGGGACTGGTTCCCGGGCCCGGCGCGGAACGTCTGCGCGCGGCGCTGGAGCGGCTGCGACAACTCGTGGACGGACCGCTGTCCGCCCGCGAGAACGCCTGGGCGCGGCGGCTGGACGCGCAGGTCGGCGACTGAAGCGCGCAGCTATAATCGATCCATGCAGACACTCACACCACCAGCGGCGGTGTACGCCGCGCGCCGGGCGCGGCTGGCGGCGATGCTCGGCGACGGCGTCGCGATCGTGCCGACCGCGCCGGAGCGCATCCGTAACCGCGATGCGCACTATCCCTACCGCTACGACAGCTATTTCTATTACCTGACCGGTTTCCGCGAACCGGAAGCCGTGCTGGTGCTGGCCGGCGGCGCCGCGCCGCAGGGCATCCTGTTCTGCCGGGAAAAAAACGCGGAACGCGAAATCTGGGACGGTCATCGCCACGGGCCCGAGGCTGCGCGCGAAATTTTTGCCTTCGATGCGGCCCATGCCATCGATGAACTCGATGCGCGCATGCCCGACCTGCTGGCGGACCGTCCGGTGGTGCATGTGCATCTGGGCGCCGACGCCGCCTGGGATGCGCGGGTGCTGGGCTGGATCAACGCGGTGCGCGGCCGCGCGCGCAGTGGCATCACCGCGCCGCAGGACATCCGCGATGTGCGCGTGCCGCTCGACGACATGCGCCTGTGCAAGGACGAACACGAGCTGGCGCTGATGCGCCGCGCCGGGGAAATTTCCGGCGCCGCCCATCGCCTGGCGATGCAGGCCGCGCGGCCGGGAGCCACGGAATACGAAATCGAGGCCGTGCTCCAGCACGAGTTCCGCCGCTGCGGGGCGCAGGCGCCCGCGTACACGCCGATCGTCGCCGGGGGCGCCAACGCCTGCGTGCTGCATTACGTCGAAAACGGCGCGACGCTGGCCGACGGCGACCTGCTGCTGATCGACGCCGGATGCGAACTCGACGGATACGCCTCCGACATCACGCGCACCTTCCCCGTCAACGGCCGCTTCAGCGGCGCGCAGCGCGCGGTGTATGAGCTGGTGCTGGCGGCGCAGGCCGCGGCGATTGCCGCCGTGAAACCGGGCGCGCGCTGGAATGATCCGCATGATGCGGCGGTGCGCGTGCTGGCGCAGGGTTTCATCGATCTCGGGCTGCTGCAGGGCACGCTGGATGCCGTGCTCGAACAGGAGAGCTATCGCCGGTTCTACATGCACCGCACCGGACACTGGCTGGGGCTGGACGTGCACGACGCCGGCGAATACAAGGTCGGCGGCGCCTGGCGCGAGCTGCGGCCGGGCATGGTGCTGACCGTGGAGCCCGGCTGCTATGTGCGGCCGGGCCCGGGCGTGCCCGAAACATTTGCCAATATCGGCGTGCGCATCGAGGACGACGCGCTGGTGACGGGCGGGGGCTGCGAAATCCTCAGCGGCAGCGCGCCGAAAAGCATCGCCGACATCGAGGCGCTGATGCGTGCCCGCCATGCCTGACTCCGCCGGGGTCGTGATCGTCGGTGGCGGCCCGGTGGGCAGCGCCCTGGCACTGGCGCTGCGCGATCACGGGAAGCGCGCGTTGCTGCTAGAAGCGCAAACGGCGCGCAGCGCAGACCGGCGCCCGCTGGCGCTGTCCTACGGCAGCCGGCTGATACTCGAGCGTCTGGGGGTGTGGCCGGAACTGGGAATGTTTGCGACGCCGATACGCGATATCCACGTGTCGCAGCGCGGCGGCTTCGGCCGTGCCAGGCTGGAAGCCTCCGAAACCGGTTTGCCCGAACTGGGTTATGTCGTCGACTACGGCCGGCTTGCGCAGTTGCTGGCGCAGGCGGCTTCGGCCTGCGTGACCTGCCATCATGGTGCGCACGTGCTGGCCTGGCAGGGCGGCGATCCGGCGCGGGTCCGGTATGAATACGAAGGCGAACAGCAGGAGCTTGCGGCATCGCTGGTAGTGGTCGCGGATGGCGGTGCCGTGTCCGGTGCTGCCTCCGGGGATTACCGGCAATGCGCGGTGACGGCGCGGGTGGTCAGTGAGCGCCCGCATAACAACACGGCGTATGAACGTTTTACGCGCCATGGCCCGCTCGCGTTGCTGCCGGACGGCGACGGCTGGGCGCTGGTGTGGACGACGACACCCGGCCGCGCACAGGATCTGTGCATCGCGGATGATGATCGCTTCCTCGCGGAGCTGCAGAGGGAGTTCGGCAACCGCGCCGGACGGTTTGTCGAAACTTCGGCGCGCGCCAGCCACGCCCTGCACCGGCGGCGCGCATCCTCCGATGCCGCGCATGTGGTTTTCATCGGCAACGCCGCGCAGACGCTGCATCCCGTGGCCGGGCAGGGTTTCAATCTCGGACTGCGCGATGCCTGGGAACTCGCCGGACATATCCTGGACACCGCGGACGATGCGCCGGGTTCACCGGCGTGGCTGCAGGCTTACCGCCGGCGCCGCAGCGTGGATCGCGGCGGCGGCATCGGTTTCACCCACGGCCTGGTCAGCCTGTTTTCCAATGACCTGCTGCCGCTCGGCCTGATCCGCGGCACGGGGCTTGCTTTATTCGGTTGCATGCCGCCGCTGAAAAATTTCCTGGCACGACGCATGACCTTCGGCGCGCGCGGCTGAATTCCGGCGAACCGTTGCAGTCCGGCGGTTTGCCGGAGACTTTGCAGGTGGCTTTCGAGCAATGCGCAGTAAATGTCCTGATACCAAGCGGTTTTGCCGCGGACATGCCGGACATGCGGGCGACGCCGGTATTTGCGCGCGCAGGCAAGCCGCGGGGCTGCTCAAAAATGAGGCACATTTCCCTTTGCATGCCGCGCCAGTGTGATTACAATGGCGCCCTTTCTTCCGACACCCGCAAAAGAACAACACCGGTGCGCATCGGTTCCCATCAGCTGAAGAACAACCTCATCGTGGCGCCGATGGCGGGCGTGACCGATCGTCCCTTCCGCCAGTTGTGCAAGACGATGGGCGCCGGCATGGCGGTGTCGGAGATGGTTGCGAGCAACTCGCTGCTGTGGGGTTCGGAAAAAACCAGGCGCCGCGCCAACCACGACGGCGAGGTCGATCCGATTTCGGTGCAGATTGCCGGGGCCGATCCGCGGATGCTCGCCGACGCCGCCCGCTACAACGTCGACCAGGGTGCGCAGATCATCGACATCAACATGGGCTGCCCGGCGAAGAAGGTCTGCAACGTGATGGCGGGCTCTGCCTTGCTGAAGGACGAGCCGCTGGTCACGCGCATCCTCGATGCCGTGGTCGGCGCGGTCGATGTGCCGGTGACGCTGAAAATCCGCACCGGCTGGGACCGCGACCACCGCAACGCGCGCATGGTGGCGCGCATCGCCGAAAACGCCGGCATCCAGGCGCTGGCAATCCACGGCCGCACCCGCGCCTGCGGCTACAGCGGCGAGGCCGAATACGACACCATTGCCGCGGTCAAGGCCGAGATCCGCATCCCGGTGATCGCCAACGGCGACATCACCACGCCGGAACGGGCCAAACACGTGCTCGAATATACCGGCGCCGACGCCGTGATGATCGGCCGCGCCGCGCAGGGCCGGCCGTGGATGTTCCGCGAGATCACCCATTTCCTCGAGACCGGCCGCCATCTGCCGCCGCCGGCCGTGGATGAAATCCACCGCGTGCTGGTCGCGCATCTGCACGACCTGTACGGTTTTTACGGTGAACACACCGGCGTGCGTGTCGCGCGCAAGCACATCTCCTGGTACACCAGGGGTCTGGCCGGGTCCGCGGCGTTCCGCCACGGCATGAACCAGCTGCAGACCTGCGCGGAACAGATCGGCGCCGTGAACACGTTTTTTGCCGAACTATCGGGTCTGGGCGAACGCCTGACCTATGTGGAGGAACTTGCAGCATGATGAATGAAACCGAAATGGCCCGCGTCGTGCGCCGGGCGATCGACGGCTACTTCCGCGATCTCGACGGCGAGAAGGCCAGCGGCGTTTACGACATGGTCATCGGCAGCGTGGAGAAGCCGCTGCTCGAATCGGTGCTGCACAAGGTGCGCGGCAACCAGTCCCACGCCGCCGCGATGCTCGGCATCAACCGCAACACGCTGCGCAAGAAGATCAAGACCTACAACATCAAGTTCTGACGGGATCCGGGCCGTTCCCGCATCGTCGCAACACGCATTGTCGTAACACGTATTGTCGTAACTTCAAGCAGCCGCACCCATGGCCATCATCAAGCAGGCATTGATCAGCGTTTCCGACAAGGCGGGCGTCGTCGAATTCGCGCGCGGGCTGGCCGGGCTCGGCGTATCGCTGCTGTCGACCGGCGGCACCGCGAAACTGTTGCGCGACGCCGGCCTCGAGGTCACGGAAGTCGCGGATTACACCGGCTTTCCCGAAATGCTGGATGGCCGCGTCAAGACGCTGCACCCGAAAATCCACGGCGGGCTGCTGGGGCGCCGCGACCTGCCCGAACATGCCGCGGCGATGCAGAAGGCGGGCATCGCGGGCATCGACATGGCAGTGGTCAACCTGTATCCGTTCACGCAGACCGTCGCCAGGGCCGGCTGCACGCTGGCCGAGGCCATCGAGAACATCGATATCGGCGGCCCGGCGATGGTGCGCAGCGCGGCGAAGAATCACGAACATGTCGCCGTCGTCACCGATCCGGCGGATTATCCCGGGATACTGAAGGAAATGTCCGGCGGCGCGCTGGGCGCGGAAACGCGGTTCCGCCTGGCGTGCAAGGCGTTTTCGCACACCGCCGCCTATGACGGCGCGATCAGCAATTACCTGACCGCCCTGCAGCCCGACGGCAAACGCGATCCGTTCCCGGCACGGCTCAACCTGCAGTTCGACCGCGTGCAGGCGCTGCGCTACGGCGAAAACCCGCACCAGCAGGCGGCGTTCTACCGCGACCTCGCGCCGGCATCCGGCGGCCTCGCCGCGTACCGCCAGTTGCAGGGCAAGGAGTTGTCCTACAACAACATTGCCGACGCCGACGCGGCCTGGGAGTGCGTCAAGACCCTCGATGCGCCGGCCTGCGTGATCGTCAAGCATGCCAACCCCTGTGGCGTGGCCGTGGCGGCCGATGTGGCGGCGGCCTACGACAAGGCCTTCGCCACCGATCCGACTTCCGCTTTCGGCGGCATCATAGCGGTGAACCGCGCGCTGGATGCGGCCGCAGCGCAGGCGATTTCGAAGCAGTTCGTCGAAGTGATCATTGCGCCGGAAGTCGCGCCGGAGGCACTGGCCGTGTTCGCACAGAAAGCCAACATCCGCGTGCTTGAAGTGCCGCTCGCCGCGGGTGCCAACCGTCATGACCTGAAGCGGATCGGCGGCGGCCTGCTGGTCCAGACGCCGGACCACATGAACGTCGCGCCGGACCAGCTGAAGGTGGTGACCCGGCGCAAGCCGACGGATGCGCAGCTTGCCGACCTGTTGTTTGCCTGGCGGGTCGCGAAGTTCGTCAAGTCCAACGCCATCGTGTTCTGCGGCGACGGCGCGACGCTGGGCGTGGGCGCCGGCCAGATGAGCCGCGTCGATTCCGCGCGCATTGCCTCGATCAAGGCGGAAAACGCCGGATTGAAACTGGCCGGCTCGGTGGTGGCTTCGGACGCGTTTTTTCCGTTCCGCGACGGCGTCGACGTGGTCGCCGCGGCGGGCGCGACGGCGATCATCCAGCCCGGCGGCAGCCTGCGCGACACGGAAGTGATTGCCGCTGCCGACGAACACGGCATTGCGATGGTCTTCACCGGTTACCGGCATTTCCGGCACTGATGAAAATCCTGGTCATCGGCGGCGGCGGCCGCGAGCATGCGCTGGCGTGGAAGCTGGCCCGCTCGCCGCGGGTGCAGATGGTTTACGTCGCCCCCGGCAATGCCGGCACTGCGCGCGAGGATGGCGTTCAGAATGTCGTTCTCGATGGAAATCAGCAAGTTGTTGATTTTATTGATAAAAATGAAATCGCACTGACGGTGGTCGGCCCTGAAGCCCCGCTTGCCGCAGGGCTGGTGGACGCCGTGCGCGGTGCCGGACACCGGATTTTCGGGCCGGTGCAGAAAGCCGCGCAGCTCGAAAGCTCGAAGGATTTCGCCAAGCAGTTCATGGTGCGCCATCGCATCCCCACGGCGAAACATTCGACTTTTACCGACGCTGCCGCGGCGCACGCGTACATCGACCGCGAGGGCGCGCCGATCGTGATCAAGGCCGACGGGCTGGCCGCCGGCAAGGGCGTGGTGGTGGCCATGGACGCGGCCGAAGCCCATGCCGCGGTCGACATGATGCTGGTCGGCAACCGGATGGGCAGCGCCGGCGCGCGGGTGGTGATCGAGGAATTTCTCGACGGCGAAGAAGCCAGCTTCATCGTGCTCGCCGACGGCCGTAACGCGCTGGCGCTGGCCAGCAGCCAGGACCACAAGCGCCTGAAGGACGGCGACCGGGGGCCCAACACCGGCGGCATGGGCGCCTACTCGCCGGCGCCGGTGGTGACGCCGGAGATCCATGCGCGGGTGATGCGCGAAGTCATCCAGCCGGTGATCAACGGCATGGCGGCCGACGGCATCCCGTATACAGGCTTTCTCTACGCCGGGCTGATGATCGATCCCAAGGGCGGTATCAGGGTGCTCGAATTCAACTGCCGCATGGGCGATCCCGAGACCCAGCCGATCATGATGCGGCTGAAAAGCGACCTCGTCGGCCTGCTCGACGCCGCCATCGACGGCAGGCTCGATGCCGTCGAGGCCGAATGGGACCCGCGCGTCGCGCTGGGCGTGGTGCTGGCGGCGGCGAATTACCCGGAGGATCCGCGCAAGGGCGACGTCATCACCGGCCTGCCGCCGGCGGGCGAGGATTGCCACGTGTTCCATGCCGGCACCGCGCTGCGCGACAGGGATGTGGTCACCAGCGGCGGCCGCGTGCTCTGCGTTACCGCGCTGGGCCACAACACCCGCACCGCGCAGAAGCGCGCCTACGAGATCGTCGACCTGATCCGCTTCGATGGCATGCAGTGCCGCCGCGACATCGGTCACCGCGCGGTCGCCGCCGGGCGCAAGTAGCGCCCGCGGCACGGCATTCCGGATTTTCCGATGGACACCGCCGCAGTCAAGACGTACCTGACCGGCCTGCAGTCCGCGATCGTCGACCGCCTCGCCGTCCTCGACGGCGGCACCTTCATCCGCGACGAATGGCAGCGTCCCCAGGGCGGCGGCGGCATTACCCGGCTGATCGAAAACGGCGCGCTGTTCGAGCGTGGCGGCGTCGGGTTCTCGCATGTCTTCGGCGACAACCTGCCGCCTTCGGCATCCGCCGCGAGGCCGGAACTCGCCGGCCGCTCGTTCCAGGCGATGGGTGTGTCGCTGGTGCTGCATCCGCGCAATCCCTACGTGCCGACGGTGCACATGAACGTGCGCTGTTTCATCGCCGAAAAACCGGGTGCCGCGCCGGTGTGGTGGTTCGGCGGCGGCATGGATCTCACGCCGTATTACGGATTCGGGGAAGACGCCGTGCATTTCCACCGCAGCTGCCGGGATGCGCTGGCACCCTTCGGCGCCGGTCTGCACCCGGAATACAAGGCCTGGTGCGACCGCTACTTTTTCCTGAAACACCGCAATGAGCCGCGCGGCATCGGCGGCATTTTTTTCGACGACCTGTCGCAGCCGGATTTCGACAGCTGTTTTGCGCTGGTGCGCGGCGTCGGCGACCGGTTCCTGCCGGCCTATGTCCCCATCGTCGAGCGCCGGCGCGACACGGCTTACGGCGAACGCGAGCGCGATTTCCAGGCCTACCGCCGCGGCCGCTACGTCGAGTTCAACCTGGTGTACGACCGCGGCACGCTGTTCGGCCTGCAGTCCGGCGGGCGCACCGAATCGATCCTGATGTCGCTGCCGCCGGTGGTGCGCTGGCGCTACGACTGGACGCCGCAGCCCGGCACGCCGGAAGCCGCGCTGTACACGGATTTCCTGGTGGAGAAGGACTGGCTCTGAAGCGGGGGCCGGGCGTTTTTCAGCGCCCGCCGAACCAGGATTTCACGGCGCGGATGCGTTCGCGCAGCTGGGAGAGCATCGACGATTCGGCCCCGGCCGGAGCCGCCGCGACGCGGTGCTGTTTCAGCAGTTTCGGCGTTTTCCGGAAGGCCTGGTAACGCGCCAGCGCGGCATGCACATGCTGCTGCAGCAGCTTCAGGTTCAGCGGCTTGTTGAGGAAGCGGAACACCTGGGCCTGGTTGATCAGGTCGATCACCAGCTCGGAATCCGAAGCTTCCGTCGTGAGGATGGCGAGGATTTCGGGGTGATCCTGTTTCAGCAGCTTGAAGGCCGCCAGTGACTTCTGGTCGCCGCCGCGGATGTCGGCGATGATCACGGCGATTTCCCGCTCGGCGAGAATGCCCAGCGCGCGGTCCATGTCCGGCGCCTCGATCACCGGGCACATGCCGCCCATCAGTTCGCTGACGGCGCGGAACACGCCCTGGTCGGGATTCAGCACCAGGATGCCGAAATCCACCCTGTCCGGCACGATGACGGGCGAGCTTGCCATGTCCGCCAGTTCCAGCGCGATGGCCGAGGCTTCGCCGATCGTTTTCTGTATTTCGGCGTTGTTCCACGGCTTGCTGATGAAGCGGAAAACCTCGCCGTCGTTGATCGAGCCGACGATGGAGGCGAGATCCGAATAGCCGGTGAGCAGGATGCGCACGGTATGCGGCGCGATGTCGCGGACCTGGCGCAGCAGTTCGACGCCGGTCATTTCCGGCATGCGCTGGTCGCTGATGACGACGTGGGGGCGGAAGCGCTTCAGGAATTCCATCGCCTCCGGGCCGCTGTTCGCGGTGAACACGCTGTACTGGTTGCGGAACACCGAGCGCAGCGCGTTGAGTATGCGTTCCTCGTCGTCGACGAACAGCAGCCTGGCCTTCTTGCCGCCGGTATCGAAGGTGGGCGCCACTGCCGGCGCCGGCGCGGCGGGCTCCGCGGTCCTGGCCGCCTGCAGGCCGGAAATGACCCGCGCGGCGGACACCAGCTTCGGGTCCAGGCGCTGCGTCGGCACTTCCCGGTCTTTTTCCTCCCCGGCCGCTTTTGCCGTGCGCAAGCTGGCGGCAATCCCCTGCACGAAGGCGAGCGCGAACTCGCGCGAGGTCTGGAAGCGGTCCTCGCGCTTCTTCGCCAGCGCCTTGTGCGTGGCCCAGTCAAGCTGCACCGAGATGAGCGGATTGAATTCGGAGGGATTGACGGGGCGCTCGCCGATGACCTGGCGCATGATCTCGACATTGCTGCCGGTGAACGGCTTGCGGCCGGCCAGCAGTTCGTAGGCGATGACCCCGGCGGAATAGATGTCGGTGCGGGCATCGGGCTCTTCGCCGGTGAACTGTTCCGGCGACATGTACCCGGGCGAACCCATGATTTCGCCGACCTGGGTCAGCGAGGAGGAATCGAGGTGGGCGATGCCGAAATCGCTGATCTTGATGCGGCCGTCGTCGTTGATCAGGATGTTCGACGGCTTGACGTCCCGGTGGACGACACCCTGGGCATGCGCATAACCCAGCCCGTCGAGCAGCTGGCGCACGATCTCGCCGACTTCCGCGAGATCGAATTTTGCCTTGTTCTGCAGGTGCTCGTACAGCGACTTGCCGTTGACCAGCTCCATCACGATGAAAGCGAGGTTCTCGTCTTCGCCGTAGTCGTAGATGGCCGCGATGCGGGGATGGGTCAGGCGCCCGACCGCCTGCGCCTCGTGGCGGAAGCGCGCTATGGCGTACTGCAGCTCCGAGGGATCGAGCGCCGACTTGGTGATGGTCTTGATCGCCACCTGGCGGTGGATCGCGGGGTCGAAGGCCTTGTAGACGACACCCATGCCGCCGCGGCCGAGGATGCCCTGCACCTCGTACTTGCCGATTTTTTGCGGGTAGCCGGCACTCATGCGGGATCGTCCGGCGTGGCCGGCGGAACCAGCGGCAGCACGATGGTGAAGCGGGTGCCCTGGCCCACGGTGGAATCGACATCGATTTTGCCGCCATGCTGTTCCACGATCTTGTACGAAATCGACAGTCCGAGCCCGGTGCCCTTGCCGACGGCCTTGGTCGTGAAAAACGGATCAAAAATCTTCGGCATGATCTCCGGCGGAATGCCCTTGCCGTTGTCGGCGATTTCGACCGCGACATGGTCGGCGCCTTCCGTCCGCGTGCTGATCGTGATCTCGCCGGCCCCCGACCCGATGGCCTGGGCCGCGTTGTTGATCAGGTTGAGGAACACCTGGTTCAGCTGCGAGGGCGAACAGGTGATGGCAGGGATGTCGCCGAGGTGCCTGACGACCTTCAGGTGCTTGAGTTCGTGCTTGGCGAGCACCAGCGCGCTTTCCAGTCCCTCGTTCAGGTTGAAGCTCGACACCTTGCTGCGGTCCAGCCGGCTGAAATTCTTCAGGTTGAGCACGATTTCCGAGATCTGCCCGATGCCGTAGAGGCCGTCGTTGGCGAGCTGGCCGAGTTCGGCGAGCGCCTGCTGCTCGGCAAAGTGGTTGACGAGGCCGCGTACCGCGGCGTACTTGGCCTGCAGCCGCTCGGGATTCGGACTCGGGTCCTCCATCAGCCGCAGCAGCTTGTTGGTTTCGACCACCAGCTGCTTGACCTCGGGCAGCTTGCCCGCAACCGAACCGAGGCTGTTCTTGACGTAGGCGAGCGGCGTGTTGATTTCATGGGCGATGCCCGCGACCATCTGCCCCAGCGAGGACATCTTTTCCGTCTGGATCAGCTGCGTCTCGGATTCCTTGAGCTGCCGCAGCGCGTCGGACAGCTCGCGGGTGCGCTCCTCCACCCGCGATTCGAGCACGCGGTTGGCTTCGTTGAGCAGCCGGTAGCTGACCGCGAGTTTCGAAAGCAGCCAGCCGATCAGGATCAGCAGCGCGCCGGCGTAGGCGATCAGGTAGATGCGGTAGCGTTCGCTGTCGGACTCGATGTCCGCGGCCTCCCGGGTGAAGGCGTCGGTGAGGGTGTTGATGCGCGGTCCCGCGGAGGATATCGAGATTTTCAGGAACAGTTCGTTCTCGACCGGCTTGGCGCCGAGGACCTGCTGCACCGTGGCGTCCAGGCGCGCCAGGCCGTCGCGCAGCGCCGCCGGCAGGCCCTCGGAGGACTTGCGCAGATCGGCGGCGAAGGTCTCCACGGTTTTGCGCTGGGCCTCGGAGGGATCGGCCGTGTAACGCATCAGGTGCGCGAACAGCAGCGCCGAGGTGCTTTCCACCGCGACCAGGCGGTCGCGCCGGGGAAAACCCGCCCAGGCGCCGCGCACCAGTCCGGCGATCTCGGTATCGAACTCCGCCAGACTTCCCAGCGCCTGGGTCACGGCGAGCTGGGCGGCGCGGTAACGCCGGAGCAGCTCCGCTTTCTGGTTGAAGGCCTGCAGCAGCGCCGGCAGCTCGCGGGCCAAGGCTTGGCTCGGGGATTCGGCGGCGGCCTGCTGCAGCCGCTTCAGGATTTCCGGCGCCTGCGCGCCGCGGTCGTCCGCGAGCCTGGCCTGGTCCGGATGGTTTTCGGTCCGGGCGCGCAGCACTTCGGAATCCCAGCGGCCGTCGATTTCCCGCAATTCCCGGAGGTAGCCGAGGATTTCGCCCTGGCGCCGGTAATCGACCCCCTGGCTTTTGAGGTACAGAAAGCCAAGCAGCGCGACCAGACCGGCGGCGACCAGCGCCATCAGCGGCAGGCGCGCCCTGCGCGGCGGTACCAGGCGCTGCCACAAGGCGGCCGGTGCGGGCGATTTCAGGACTTCATTCTCCAAGGTAAGCCTGCCTTACTTGCGGATTGGACAGCAGTTTCCGCGCATCGCCGGCCAGCACCACGCTGCCGCTTTCCATGACATAGCCGCGATGGCAGGTTTCGAGTGCCAGCTTTGCGTTCTGTTCCACCAGCAGCATCGTCACGCCCTCGGCGGCAACCGCCCGCACCGTTTCGAAAATCCTCTGCACCATCAGCGGCGCCAGTCCCATGCTTGGTTCGTCGAGCAGCAACAGCCGCGGCCCGCACATCAATGCCCGCGCCATGGCCAGCATCTGCTGTTCGCCGCCGGACAGCGTGCCGGCCAGCTGTCCGCGGCGTTCGGCAAGCCGCGGAAACAGCGTGCAGGCACGATCGAGATCCCGGGCGACGGCAGCCTTGTCCTTGCGGATGTAGGCGCCCATCGCGAGGTTTTCCGCCACCGTCAGCCTTGGAAACACTCCGCGCCCCTCGGGCACCATGGCCAAGCCGCGCCGCACCAGATGATACGCCGGTTTGCCCGTGACTTCGGTGCCGTCATAGTCGATGCGGCCGGCGGCGGGCCTGAGCAGGCCGGAAAGCGCCTTCAGCGTGCTGGTCTTGCCGGCGCCGTTGGCGCCGATCAGCGCCACCATTTCGCCGCTGCGCACTTCGAGGTCGATGCCCTTGACCGCCCGGATGCCGCCATAGGCGACTTCCAGTCCGCGCACGCGGAGCAGGATTTCAGGCAAGGGCGCCACCCAAATAGGCTTCGATGACCCTGGGATCGCGCTGCACCACGGCCGGCTCGCCTTCGGCGATCTTCTCGCCGTAATCGAGCACCGCGACGCGGTGCGACAGCCCCATCACCAGCTTCATGTCATGCTCGATCAGCAGCAGGGTGATGCCGTCGGCGACGATGCGCTCCAGCAGCCCGCGCAGGCCGGCGGTTTCCGTGGCGTTCATGCCGGCGGCAGGTTCGTCGAGCGCGAGCAGCTTCGGTCCGGTGGCGAGCGCGCGCGCGATTTCGAGCCGCCGCTGGTCGCCGTAGGGAAGGTCGCGCGCGAGCACGCCTGCGCGCGCCGACAGGCCGCAGTAATCCAGCAGTTCCAGCGCGCGCTGCGTGATGGCGGTTTCCTCGGCCAGTGTCGCCGACGTGCGCAGCACGGCGCCGAGCACGCCGGCGCGGGTACGCAGGTGGCGGCCGACCATCACGTTCTCCAGCGCGTTCATGCTGCCGAACAGGCGGATGTTCTGGAAGGTGCGGGCAATGCCGTGCTGCGCGATGCGGTGGGGTTTGAGTCCGCCGACGGGCCGGCCGTTGAAGGTGACGGTGCCGGCGTCCGCGGCGTAGAAACCGGTGAGCACGTTGAACAGCGTGGTCTTGCCCGCGCCGTTGGGGCCGATCAGACCGAAAATCTCGCCGCGTTCCACGCGGATCGACACGTCGTTCAGCGCGTTCAGTCCGCCGAAGCGTTTGCTGAGGCCGGTCGCGCAGAGCAGCGGCGTGTCAGCCGGCGGCATGCGGTTTTCTCCCGGCGCCGGCCGGCGACGGCCGCACTGCGCGCCGCCGTGCCGGCAGGATGCCGGACGGACGGAACAGCATCATCAGCACCAGCGCGAGGCCGAACAGCAGCATGCGCAGGTCCGACGGATCGACGAAGATCTCGCCGAACCAGCGCTGCTGCAGGGGGCCCACGTAACGCAGCGCTTCTGGCAGCGCGGTCAGCAGCACCGCGCCGAGCGCAACGCCGTAGACATTGCCCATGCCGCCGAGTACCACCATGCAGAGCACCATGATGGAATCGATCAGGTGGAAGCTTTCCGGGCTGATGAAGCCCTGGAAGGAGGCGAACAGGCCGCCAGCGACGCCGCCGAAAGTCGCGCCCATCGCGAAGGCCAGCAGTTTCATGTTGCGGGTATTGATGCCCATCGCCGAGGCCGCGAGCTCGTCGTCGCGGATCGCCACCCAGGCGCGGCCGATGCGCGAGTCTTCAAGGCGCAGCGAAACGGCGATCGACAGCAGGACACAGGCCAGGAACACGAAGTAGTAGTTGTGCGCCGGCGTGAACGTCAGTCCGGCCACGGTATGGGACTGGGCCAGCGAGAACCCGCCGAACTGCAGGGGATCGATCAGCGTGATGCCCTGCGGCCCGTTGGTGATGTTGAACGGCCGGTTCAGGTTGTTGAGGAAGATGCGGATGATCTCGCCGAATCCGAGCGTGACGATGGCGAGATAGTCGCCGCGCAGCCGCAGCGTCGGCGCGCCGAGCAGGATGCCGAAGACGGCGGCGACCGCGGCGCCCAGCGGCAGCAGCACGTAGAAAGGCCAGTGCACCGCGAACTGCGGCGAGGCCAGCAGCGCGTAGCTGTAGGCGCCGACCGCGAAAAACGCGATGTAGCCGAGATCGAGCAGGCCGGCGAAGCCGACGACGATGTTGAGCCCCAGCGCCAGCATGATGAAGAGCAGCGCGACGTCGGCGATGCGCACCCAGGCGCGTCCGAGCACCGCCTCGATCAGGAACGGCGCGGCCAGCAGCAGCAGCGCGACGGCGAGCCAGGTCGTCCAGCGCAGCACCGGATGGCCGGCGGCGATCATGCGCGGTCCCCGCCGGAGCGGCCCATCAGCCCGGATGGCTTCAGCACCAGCACCAGCACCAGCACGAGGAAGGCGAAGATGTCGCGGTAATTGCTGCCGAGCACGCCGCCGGTGAGGTCGCCGATGTAGCCGGAGGCCAGGCTTTCGATGACGCCGAGCAGCAGCCCGCCGAGCACCGCGCCGGCGACGTTGCCGATGCCGCCGAGCACCGCGGCGGTGAAGGCCTTGAGTCCGAGCATGAAGCCCATGAAGTAATGGCCGATGCCGTAATAGAGCACGACCATCAGCCCGGCGACGGCGCCGATCGCCGAACCCAGCAGGAAGGTGAAGGCGATCACCGTGTTGGTGTTGACGCCCATCAGCCCCGCGACGTCGGGGTTCTGTTCGGTCGCGCGCATCGCGCGCCCCATCCGGCTCGCCTTGATGAACCACAGCAGCCCGGCCATGATTGCGCAGGCGAGCAGGAAGATCACCGCCTGCAGCGAAGTGAGCTGCGCGCCGAACAGCGTGAAACGCAGGGGTTCGATGATCGGAGGCAGTGAAATGTACTGCTTGCCCCAGATCAGCGCGGCCGAGTACTGCAGCAGGATCGACACGCCGATGGCGGTAATCAGCGGCGCCAGCCGCGGCGCGCGGCGCAGCGGCCGGTAGGCGGCGCGCTCGATCGACAGCCCGAGCAGGGCACAGACCAGCATGGCCCCGCAGGCGGCCAGCCCCAGCACCACCGGCGCCGGCAGGCCCGCGGCCGCGAGCAGCTGCAGCAGCGTCAGCGACACCAGCGCGCCGATCATCGTGATGTCGCCGTGGGCGAAGTTGATCAGGCCGAGAATGCCGTAGACCATCGTGTAGCCGAGGGCGACCAGCGCGTAGATGCTGCCCAGCACCAGGCCGTTGACGATTTGTTGGGCGAATATTTCCATCGGCAGAGACGGCAACGGCACCCTTCAGGGTGCCGTTGGTGCCGTCGCGGCGGGTTATTTCGGGGCTTGGTCCGCGGCCGGGGTTTCTGCCCCGGCGGGCTCGCCGCCGCCGTCGGGCTTGATGATTTCTAGGGGTTCCCACCGGCCGCCCTTCACCACGTAAATGGTGATCGGGGCACTCCGGAGATCGCCCTTCCCGTCGAAGGCAATGGGGCCGATGACGCCCTGGTAATCGGTCTTGCCGATCTCGGGCAGGAATTTGGCCGGTTCGGTGGAGCCCGCGCGTTTCATGGCCTCGGCGAACACGAACACCGCGTCGTAGCCCATCGGCGCGAACAGCTCGACCTCTTGGTTGAATTTCGCCTTGTACTTCTCGAGGAAAGCCTTGCCCCCCGGCATCTGGTCCTTCGGCAGGCCGGGAATCGACGCCATTGCGCCTTCGGCGGCATCGCCGGCGAGCTTGATGAAGTTCGGCGTCTGCATGCCGTCGCCGCCGATGAAGCCGGCGTTGATGCCGAGATCCTTCATCTGCTTGATCATCGGCCCCGCCTGCGGGTCGATGCCGCCGAACATGATCAGGTCCGGCTTGCGGCCCTTGATCTTGGTCAGGATCGCCTTGAAGTCGGTGTCCTTGTCGGTGGTGTGCTCGCGGGCGACGATCTTGCCGCCCAGCGATTTCACCGTCGCCTCGAAGTTGTCGGCCAGCCCCTGGCCGTAGGCGGTGCTGTCGTCGATGACCGCGATGTTCTTCGATTTCAGCGTGTTGAGTGCGAACCGCGCCAGCGTCGGACCCTGCTGGCCGTCGTGGGCGACGACGCGGAACGTGGTGCTGAAGCCTTTCAGCGTGTAATCGGGGTTGGTCGAAGCCGGCGAGATCTGCGGCACGCCGGCGTCGGCATAAATCTTGGATGCGGGAATCGACGCGCCGGAGTTGAAGTGGCCGACGACCGCGGCGACCTTGGTATCGACCAGTTTCTGCGCCACCGTGGTGGCCTTGGTCGGATTGGCTTCGTCGTCTTCCGCCACCAGTTCGAAGCGAACCTTCCTGCCGCCGATTTCGATGCCTTTCGCGTTGAGATCCTCGATGCCCAACTGCACGCCGTTGCGGATATCGATGCCGATGTGCGCCTGCGGTCCGGTCAGCGGGGAGGCCGAGCCGATTTTCACGGTCACCACTTCCGGCGTTTGCGGCGCGTCGGCCTTGGGTGCGGGCGGCGGTGCTTCCTGGCCGCAACCGGCGATCAGGGCGGCGGCCAGAAGGGCGGTAAAGGCGTGGCGCGGTTTGTGCATCTGCATGGTGGCTCCAGTCCGAAGGGTCCGTCGGGCAATCGGTCCGCGGTGTGCGGCAGATCGCGGTTTGATATTTAACCCATTGTTAATGAAAGGGATTTATTGATTATCCGGAGCGGGCCATGCAATGTCAATTTCAGTTCCGGCGCGGTCCGTAAAAAAGCCGGCAGATGCCGGCTTTTCAGGGAGGAACGGACGCGTCATTTGAGCGTCAGTATCCAGTGCACGATGGCCTTGATGTCTTCTTCCTTCACATGCGCGTTGGGCGGCATCGGCGCCGGGCCCCAGACGCCGGAGCCGCCAGCCTTCACTTTCTGGATCAGTTTCGCTTCGGCGCCCTTGTCGTTGCGGTATTTGGCGGCGATTTCCTTGTAGCCGGGGCCGATGGCCTTGCGATCCATCGCGTGGCAGGTCATGCAACCGCTGGATTGCGCGAGTTTTTCCGAAGCGGTGGCGTTGACGGCGGACAGCACTCCCAAAACGACGGATGCGGCATAAAGCAGTTTCATGAAAGCTCCTTGGCGACGGGCTCTGGAAAATGAGCGGCGATTGTAGCCGAAGCATGGTGTCGCAGAAACACGCAGCGCCTGTGGCCCCGCCATGACAGGCGTTCAAAAACATGGCATATAAGTATTTGTTTTTATTGAATATTTTTATATGCCGCCTGATGCTTCGACGCGGATCTGCTTATACTTCCACGATCACCTTGAGTCATCACCCAGCGCGGAGGACGGATGAAAATCGACACCATCGCAGTGCATGGCGGCTACAAACCTGACCCGACCACCAGGGCTGCTGCCGTTCCGATTTACCAGACCACCTCGTACGCCTTTGACAGCACCCAGCACGGTGCCGACCTGTTCGACCTCAAGGTCCAGGGCAACATCTATACCCGCATCATGAATCCGACCACCGACGTGCTCGAAAAGCGCGTCGCGGAAATGGAAGGGGGCATTGCCGGACTGGGCCTTGCCTCGGGCATGGCCGCGATCACCTATGCGATCATGACCATCGCCGAAGCCGGCGACAACATCGTCACCTCGAGCGCGTTGTACGGCGGCACCTACAACCTGTTTGCGCACACCTTTCCCCAGTACGGCATCGAAGTGCGCTTTGCCGACTGCCGCGAGCCGAAAGCCTGGCAGAAACTGATCGATGACAAGACCAAGGCGGTGTTCTGCGAATCGGTGGGCAACCCGCTGGGCAATGTCGTCGACTTCGGCGAGCTCGCGAAAATCGCCCATGAACGCGGCGTGCCGGTGATCGTCGACAATACCGTGCCGACGCCCTATCTCTGCCGGCCCTTCGAGCACGGCGCCGACATCGTCGTGCATGCGCTGACCAAGTACCTCGGCGGCCACGGCAATTCCATCGGCGGCGCGATCGTCGATTCCGGCAACTTTCCCTGGGCCGAGCACAAGCGGAAATTCCGCAGGCTCAACGAACCCGATGTCTCCTACCATGGCGTGGTCTACACCGAGGCACTGGGCGCCGCGGCCTACATCGGGCGCGCCCGCGTCGTGCCCCTGCGCAACATGGGCGCCGCGCTGTCGCCCTTCAACGCCTTCCTGATCCTGCAGGGCATCGAGACGCTGGCGGTGCGCATGGACCGGATCTGCGACAACGCGCTGGCCGTGGCCCGTTATCTGCAGGGCCACGCGAAGGTGGGCTGGGTGCGCTACGCCGGCCTGCCCGACCATCCGGACAGGCCGCTGGTCGACCGCTACATGGGCGGCCGCGCCTCTGGCATCCTCAGCTTCGGCATCAAGTCCGGCAGCGCCGGCGGCGCGCGCTTCATCGACGCGCTGAAACTGGTGACGCGGCTGGTCAACATCGGCGATGCGAAATCGCTGGCCTGCCATCCGGCGAGCACCACCCACCGCCAGTTGTCGCCGCAGGAGCTGGCGAGCGCCGGCGTCAGCGAAGACATGGTGCGCCTGTCGATCGGCATCGAGCACATCGACGACATCATCGCGGACCTGGAACAGGCGCTCGCCGCCGCGTAAGCTGCGCGGGGGAATGCCGTTTCGCTTCAGGTCCAGCGCACGGTGTCGGCGCGGTCTTCCGCGGTCAGCAGCGTGGTGGTGCAGACCCAGGTGTCATCGCAGAGGTCATAACGCCGGCTGAGCCGGCGGCGCACCTCGCGCTCCGCCTCGTCCGCGGGCATCTTCGAGCGTTCCCACATGGCGAGGTCGGGCCGGCGGGTCATCATCAGGGCGCTCACGCGTCCCGGTCCGTCGTCGGTGCAGCGCCACAGGCCGATGACCTGGGAGTCGTAGGCGGCCTCGAATCCCGGCCAGGCTTCGGCGCAGAGCGTCAGGAGTTCCGGCCAGTGTTCGTCCGGCAGTTCGAACCAGCGGAAGGCATAGTTGCCCTGGCGCCGTGGCGGTTGCGGCGAATCGGGGCGCAGCGTCGCCTGCATCGGCCGGCTGCGGACCTCATGCACGTCCGGGACGCCGCGCGCCAGTGATTCGGCAATGCCGGCGCCTGCGGGCGAGGGCCAGACGGTGATCGCGTTCAACTCGTCGCGGGGAGATCCGATCTGCGAGCG
>JAHCLD010000079.1 GCA_026125585.1 Burkholderiales bacterium | reverse complement strand
GTCACCGCGGTCGCCTGCAGTTCGTGCGAAACCGTGCTGATCGCCTTCCAGTTGTCGGTCTGAAACGGGCCGAGATCGCCGAGCTGGTCGCCGTGCACGAACCACAGCGGCATGCCGGTCGGCGCCATCACGATGAAATGGCGCTGGTCTCCGGTCGGGCTCACGGTATAGGCCGCGCCGGCCTTGGTTTCGGCGACGGCGATGCGGCGGAACGCCTCGCGCTGGGCAACCTGCTCGAACGGGACGATTTCGCGGCCGCCGGCTTTCACGCGCTCGACGAAATCGGCATAGAGCCGGTCGGTGATCGCCTGCATCAGGGCCAGGCTGACGTTGTCCAGCGCGACGTCGATGCGCTTGTTCTGCGACTGGGTGATGGTGCGGATGTTGCCGGTGCTCTGCCCGATGTTGGCCAGGCCGGCGCCGGCATAGGCCGCGGCGCTGTTCTGGATCACGAAGCCGACGCGGTAGCCGGCGATCGCCAGCTTCGGGGTGCGTCCGGCAAGTTCGGGCACGCGGTCCGCCTGCAGCTCGGAGGTTTCGATGCCGGCGGGACGCGCGGCGGCGGCGGCCTGCCCGACCAGCGCCGCGGCGCCCTGCAGATCGTCCGGGGCCTTCGCCAGGCCGGTATCGCCGGCGACCGCGGCAGGCGCCGATGCGGCGGCGAGTTTCTGCAGGTCGGCGCCGCTGATCGTCTTGCCTGGCGCCTCGAGATCGGAAGCCTTGCATTCCTTGGCCAGGAACAGGCCGGTCAGGTGTTCCTTGCGTGCCGCGGCCTGCTTCGCACGCTCGGCCGCCTGCTGGGCCGACTGCGCCGAGGATTGCTGCACGACGTTGGCCGCGGTCTGCGTCGCCGCCTGCCCGAACAGGTGGCCGGTCAGGCCGCCCAGCGCCCCGAAAAGGCCCGTGCGCCCGGCGATTTCAGCGGCGGTGCCTGCGGCGCCCGCGGCGGTCGCCGACGTGCGCTGCTTGTCTTCCGCGACCTTGGCCTCGCCGACGATCCGCTCCATGTCGCCGGCTTCGGCATGGATCTGGGCGCAGCTCAGTTCGTTGTCGGTCATCCGGATCCGGTCGATCGGCGCGGGAGGCGCCGCCTGCTGGGCGATGGCCGAAGTCGTGGCGAAGAACAGGCCCGTCAGGACCAGCCGGTAACGATTCATGTGTTTTCCCCTGTCGAAATCGTGACACCCCTGTCGGGCAGGCGTCGTTCTTGATGTTGTTCCCGCGTCCGGCCGCCGGGCACGGCGGCTCCATGGCGGTTAAATGGCGATCAGAGCAATCGCCATGCCACGCCGCCGCATCCCGCGATCACGACGGCAGGTTCAATACGTACTTGGCGAGAATGTTGCGCTGGATTTCGTTGGAGCCGCCGTAGATCGTGCCGGGGCGCGAGTTGTAGAACGGCGACAGCACGTCGATCGCTTCGTCGCCCATCGCCACTTCGCCCTCGACCGCGCCGTACTCGCCGGCCGCCTCGATCAGCAGTTCCGACAGGCGCTGGTAGGTGTCCATCGACCACACCTTGAGCATCGACACGTCGGGGCCCAGCGCCTCGCCGCGCCGCACCTTGTCGACGAAGCGCCGGTACAGCGAACCGAGGTCGGCAAGGTCGAGCTGCAATTGCGTCAGCCGTTCGACGAAGGCCGGATCGGCCGTCAGGCCGCGCGCCTGCGCCAGCATTTCGAGTTTTTCCAGCGCCTGCAGCGGCCGCCGCGGGCTGCCGATGTTCAGGCGCTCGAAGCCGAGCAGGCCCTTGGCGATGGTCCAGCCCTTGTGCAATTCGCCGACCAGGTTTTCCTTCGGCGTGCGCACGTTGTCGAAGAACACCTGGCAGAACTCCTCGTGCCCGGCAATGTTGCGGATGGTGCGCAGCGTGATGCCCGGCGTCTTCATGTCGACCAGGAAAAAGCTGATGCCTTCCTGCTTTTTCCTGGCCGCCTTGTCGGTGCGCGCCAGCACGTAGATGTGCGTCGCGTCGTGCGCCATCGAGGTCCAGATCTTGCTGCCGTTGATGACGTAATCGTTGCCGTCGGGCACCGCCTCGGTGCGCAGGCTGGCGAGATCGGAGCCGGCATTGGGTTCGGAGTAGCCCTGGCACCAGATCGCCTCGCCGGCGATGATTTTCGGCAGGAAAAACGCGCGCTGCGCGTCGTTGCCGAAGCGGATCAGCGTGGGCCCGACCATCGTCAGGCCCTGGTCGGGCATGCGGCCGACGCCGGCGCGTTCGGTTTCCTCGTAATAGATCAGCAGTTTCGAGGGGGACAGGCCCATGCCGCCGTGCTCGCGCGGCCAGTTGGGCGCGATCCAGCCCTTTTTCGACAGCTTCAGGTACCAGCCGCGGCATTCGCTCCAGCGCATGCGCCGCGGCAGGAATTTGTACTCCGCCGGAAACTCGTTTTCGAAAAAGGCGCGGACTTCGGCGCGGAAGGCCTCGTCGCCCAGCGCGTTCCAGTCGCTCATGCGGCCTCCCGGGCGCCGGGCGCCGACAGCCGCGCATAACGCGCACGGTGGGCACGGCCGTTGCCGAGCCAGGCCGACAGCGTCATTGCGCGCTTGGCATAAAGGCCGACGTCGCAGTCCTCGGTGAAGCCGATCGCGCCGTGGAACTGGATCGCGGCGCGGGTGATCGCCAGCGCGGCCTCGGCGCAGCGCGACTTGGCGCGGCTCGCGGCCCGCGCGCGCGCGGCCGGATCGGGACCGGCATCCAGTTCGGCGACCACCTCGCGCAGCACGGCATCGGCCAGTTCCTGCTGGATGTGCAGGTCGACCGCGCGATGCTGCAGCACCTGGAAGCTGCCGATGGGTTTGCCGAACTGCACCCGCGTCTTCATGTAATCGAGGCTCATTTCGTGCGCCCGCTTCATCACGCCGACCAGCTCGGCGGAAGTCACCGCCGCGGCATGGTCCAGCGCGCGGTCGAGCGCGCCGCGCGCCGTCGCGCCGGAGGCGAGCAGTTGTTCGCGCGGCACCACGACATCGCGCAGGCTGACGCTGCCATAACAGCGGCCGTCGGCGAGCGGCTGCGCGGCGGTGCTGCAGCCGGCGGCATCGCGCGGGATCCACAGCAGCTGCGGTTCCGCGCCGGCCAGCGCGCTGACGACATAACCGTCAGCGGCGGTGGCTCCGATGACAAACCGTTTTTCGCCGCTGACGCGGAAGCCGCCTTCGAAAGGCGTGGCCGTCGTGGCCATCTGCAATCCGGAAAAATCGTCCGGCTGCTCCTGCCAGGCCAGCACCGGCAGGCGCGAACCGGCGGCAAGGCCGGCCAGCAGTTCATCGCGCAGCGGCGATGCGGCGGCGCCTTCGAGCGTCCGTGCCGCGAGCACGGCAACGGCGGTGTACGGCTCCGGAACCAGACCGCGGCCGAGGCCTTCGGCAACGATTGCCGCCTCGGCGAGACCCAGTCCCAGCCCGCCGCAGGATTCCGGCACCAGCACGCCGAGCCAGCCCAGCTCGGCCAACTGGCGCCACTGCGCGGCATCGAATTCGGCATGGTTCTGCGCCAGCGCACGCACCCGCGGCAAATCCGCGCCGTGCTGCACGAAATCGCCGACGCTCTGCGCGAGCAGTGCCGCATGTTCGGTCAAGGTTTCACTCATCGTGGTTTTCCGCTCGACAATGGTTTACATAAATCATTGTTTTTATTATGTTTTTTAGACGACGCCAACAGCCCACCTAGCTTACCGAATCGCAGCCGCGCCGGCTACGGTTTGCAACACCATGCGAAACCGGCATGCACGCGGGCGAAGTGCAGCACAATCCCGTTTTTTTACACCATCGAAAAACCATGACCTCTCCTGCACATTCTCCGAACCGCCGCGCCAAACTGGCCGCAACCATCGAAGCGCCGCACGCGCAAAACCTGATCATCGCGCTGATCCTCGTCAACGCCGCGATCCTCGGCCTCGAAACCAGCCCAGCCGTGATGGCCGGCTGGGGCGGATTGCTGATGCGGCTCGACCAGGCGATCCTCGCCGTGTTCGCCATCGAACTGGCGATCCGCATCCTCGCCCACGGCTGGCGCTTTTTCCGGGATCCGTGGAGCGTGTTCGATTTCACCGTCGTCGCCATCGCGCTGCTGCCGGCCACCGGTCCGTTCGCGGTGCTGCGCGCCTTGCGGGTGCTGCGGGTGCTGCGCCTGCTCACGATGGTGCCCGACATGCGCCGCGTGGTCGGCGGGCTGCTCGCCGCGATCCCCGGACTCGCGTCGGTGTTCGGCATCCTGTCGATCATTTTTTACGTCGCCGCGGTGATCGCCACCAAGCTCTTCGGATCCGATTTTCCGGAATGGTTCGGCAGCCTGGGCAGCAGCGCCTACACGCTGTTCCAGGTCATGACGATGGACAGCTGGTCGACGGGCATCACGCGGCCGATCATGGAAACGTTCCCGCAGGCCTGGATATTTTTCATCCTGTTCATCCTGGTCTCGACCTTCACCATGCTCAACCTGTTCATCGCGGTGATCGTCAACGCCATCCAGGCCGAGCACGACACCGAACGGCAGGACAGGGAAAATCAGCCGGCCGCGCAGCCGGCGGAAACGTCCCTGCGGGAGGAAATCCGCGCCCTCAGGGGCGAACTGCAGGAATTGCGCCGGGCATTGCAGTTGCGGGGCGGTGCCTGAAACCCGGCGGGCCGGACCCGCCGTTGCATTCAATCCCGGGAGATCTCAGGGAAACAGGCTGTAACTCGCCCACCAAGCCATCGCGGACATCGCCGCCGCGCAGGGGATGGTCAGTATCCACGCCAGCACGATGTTGCCGGCAACGCCCCAGCGCACGGCAGCGGCCGATTGCGCCGAGCCGACGCCGACGATCGCGCCGGTGATGGTGTGCGTGGTCGATACCGGGATGCCGAGGCCGGTGGCGACGAACAGCGTCATCGCGCCGCCGGTTTCCGCGCAAAAGCCGCCGACGGGTTTCAGCTTGGTGATCTTCTGGCCCATGGTCCTGACGATGCGCCAGCCGCCGAACAGCGTGCCCAGCGCGATCGCGACATAGCAGGAGATCACGACCCACATCGGAATCGGATCCTTGGGACCGGTCAGGCCGGCGGCGATCAGCAGCATCAGGATGATGCCCATGGTTTTCTGCGCGTCGTTGCCGCCGTGGCCCAGGCTGTACGCCGCCGCGGAGACCAGCTGCAGCCGGCGGAACCAGCGGTCGACGCGCGCCGGCGTCGTCCGCCTGCAGATCCATGACACGGCCACCATCATGAATCCGGCCAGCAGGAAGCCCAGCGTCGGCGAAATGACGATGAACGCAAGCGTCTTGTAGATGCCGGCGCCCTGCAGCGCCCAGAAACCGCTTTTGGCGACGGCCGCGCCGATCAGGCCGCCGATCAGCGCGTGCGACGAACTCGACGGCAGGCCGTAGTACCAGGTGATGACGTTCCAGGCGATGGCGCCGACCAGCGCGCCGAACACGACATGGTGATCGACGATGGAGCCGTCGATGATCCCCTGCCCCACCGTGGTCGCGACCTTGAGCTGGAACACGAACAATGCGGCGAAATTGAAGAACGCGGCCCAGACCACGGCCTGGTACGGCTTGAGCACGCGGGTCGAAACCACGGTGGCAATCGAGTTCGCCGCATCGTGAAAGCCGTTCATGAAATCGAAGACCAGCGCGACGATGACGAGCAGCACGACCACGCCCAGGCTGATGCTGACGGAATCCATGGCGGCCCCGCTCAGGCGTGCTCGAGCACGATGCCTTCGATGATGTTGGCGACGTCCTCGCAGCGGTCGGTGATTTCCTCGAGCAGCAGATAGACCGAACGCAGCTTGAACACCTGCTTGAGGTCGGTCTCGTCGCGGAACAGCCGCGACATCGCCGAGCGCATCACGCGGTCGGCATCGGACTCGAGCCGGTCGATCTCCTCGCAGGTTTTCAGGATCGCCTGCGGCGAACGGAGATCGTGCAGCAGCGACACCGCGGTTTTGACGCGCTCGCAGCACATGTGGCAGATCTGCGCGAGCTGCTCGGCTTCCGGCGTGCCGCGGCGGATGTCGTACAGCAGCAGCGATTCGGCGACATCCTGGATCAGGTCGAGGATGTCGTCCATGCGCGTGATCAGCTGGTGGATCTGGTCGCGGTCGATCGGCGTGATGAAGGTGCTGTGCAGCACCAGCAGCGTATCGTGGGTGATCTTGTCGGCCGCGCGCTCGGCATCGTCGATGCGCCGGGTATAACGCTCGGCATCATCGAGGTGGGCCATCAGCCCGACCAGTTCCTGGCTGCCCTCGACGATGCGCAGTGCATGGGCGTTGAAAAAATCGAAAAAGCGGCCCTCGCGGGGCATCAGCTTGGAAAAGAAAGTGGCCATGGTTATCGGCACCGTATTGAGGATTATTTATAACTATTTGTTTTTATTGAATTTTTTAATATCCGCCGGGGGCTGCAGTTGACGCAAGCGCAGCTTACATAAATACCGGAGCAACGGCCACGCCACGCCGCAACATGCGGACAACGTCAAGCAGATACGCCGGCCGCCGGTACGCCACGCACGGGAATGCCGGAAAACTGCCGGATGGCAGCGGCACAGGATGATTGGCGCGCTTGTCGATCAGTTCAGGATTACCGATGCTTAGCAGTGCTGATACATGAGCCTGCTGTGGTTCCAGCGCAATCCGCTGCCTGTGGACTGGGTGGCGTAGCGAGAGGTCGTAGTGCGGTTCGATGCTTGACCGGCGGGCGTGGTTGACGACGAACCGAGGCGTGCAAGTGGCAAGTAGTTGATTTTGGCGGTTCTTGGCTTCTCCTACCCGAAAGCCCGACGGCCAGAATCCCCGCGCCACTCGAAGATTTGGTACAAAAAAAGGGCTTGGAGACGTTCCAAGCCCTTGTGATTGGTGGAGTGGAGGAGGATCGAACTCCCGACCTTCGCATTGCGAACGCGACGCTCTCCCAGCTGAGCTACCACCCCGAAAAGAGGGCCGGATTCTACCCGCTTGCCGTGCGGGCGGCAAATCAGCCGGGCGGCGGCTGGACGGCCGCTATAATCGGCCGCATTCCGCACCGGATTCCCCATCATGGACATCAAACCACCCTACGGTTACCAGGAAATCGTCCCGCTCAGCAAAACCCACCGGGTGCTGCTGCCCGGGGAGCGGCGGCTGCCGGTGCTGTTCCGCAATCTCACCGCCCTGCCGCTGTCCTTCGCCGAATTCGCGGTGGCCGTGCGCGACTACCCGATCACCTTCATCTCCGGCGACGGCGGTGCCACTTTCGTCGCGATGGCCATCCTCGGGGTCGAAGCGCAGCAGAACCTGTTCGTCACCGCGGACGACACTTGGGACGCGCAGGCCTACCTGCCGGCCTACGTGCGCCGCTATCCCTTCTGCATGACCCGCGTCACCGTCGATGGCCGGGAGCAGTCGGAGCGCATCGCCTGCGTCGAGAAGCGTGCGCTGAAAGCGAAGGGTGAGGCGCTGTACGACGACAAGGGCAAGGCCCTGCCGGTGTGGCAACAGCTGAGCAAGCTGCTGTTCGAGTTTGAAGCCGATCTCGCGCGCACCGAAGACATGTGCCGCGTGCTGAAGGACCTCCAGCTGCTGGAACCCTTTTCGGCACAGGCGGCGCCGACCGGCGAATCGCCGATCACGCTGACCGGCATGCATCGCGTGTCGGAAGCCAGGCTGCAGGCCCTGCCGGGAGACCGGCTGCAGCAACTGGCGCAGAACGGCATGCTGGCGCGCATCTACGCGCACCTGCTGTCACTGGACAACTTCCAGCGCCTGCTCGATCGCCGGGCGGCCCGGCGGGCCGGGGTCGGGCAAGGCCGGAAAGCGGATCCGAAAAAACTGAACTAGGCCGGACGGGGGCGGCTCAGGGCCCAGGCCAGCAGTCCGGCCCCCGCAAGCACCATCGGCAGCGACAGCCACTGGCCCATCGTCAGGCCCAGCGCGAGAAAACCGAGGAAGCTGTCGGGCTCGCGGGTGTATTCGACGCCGAAGCGGAACACGCCGTAGCCGATCAGGAACAGCGCCGAGGCCGCGCCGCGCGGCCTCGGCTTCAGCGTGAACCACCACAGGATCGCGAACAGCACGACGCCTTCCAGCGCAAACTCGTAAAGCTGCGAAGGATGACGCGCCACGCCGTCGACATTCGGGAACACCATCGCCCAGGGCACTTCGGCCGGGCGCCCCCACAGTTCGGCGTTGATGAAATTGCCCATGCGCCCGGCCGCCAGCCCCAGCGGCACCAGCGGCGCGATGAAATCGGTGATCTGCAGCCAGTCGCGGCGGCGGCTGCGCGCGAACAGGATCATCGCGATCACCACGCCGAGGAATCCGCCGTGGAAGGACATGCCGCCCTCCCACACGTAGAACACCTTCCACGGCGCCGCGAGGTAGTCGCCGAACTTGTAGAACAGCACGTAGCCGAGCCGGCCGCCGAGGATGGTGCCGACGATGCCGTAGAACAGCACGTCGTCGAGGTCGTTGCGCGTCCATCCGCCGCCCGGATTGCGGTCGATGCGATGGCGGCCGAACAGCCAGATCAGCGCGAAACCGAGCAGGTACATCAGGCCGTACCAGCGGAAGGCCACCGGCCCGAGCTGCAGGGCGATCGGGTCGAACTGGGGATGGACGAACATGGGGGAAGGTGGGGGAGAGGCGGGAGGATGCGATAAAATGTTGCGCTCATTATACGTGGCCCGCCCGACCGCCATCACCGGATAGCCGCCGCCAGCCCAACGGAGAACGACCATGCCGCTGAACAAACGCAGCCAGCTGATCACCGCCGGCGTCGCCCGCTCGCCCAACCGCGCGATGCTGCGCGCCGTCGGTTTCGGCGACGGCGATTTCAATAAACCGATCGTCGGCGTCGCCAACGGCCATTCGACGATGAATCCCTGCAACGCCGGCATCCAGCCGCTGGTCGACCGCGCCATCGCGGAACTGAAATCCGCCGGTGCGATGCCGCAGGTCTTCGGCGTGCCGACCATCACCGACGGCATCGGCATGGGCACCGAGGCGATGAAGTACTCGCTGGTGTCGCGCGAAGTGATCGCCGACTGCATCGAGACCGCGGTGAACGGGCAGGCGATGGACGGCGTGCTGGTCTGCGGCGGCTGCGACAAGAACATGCCGGGCGGCATGATCGCGATGCTGCGCATGAACGTGCCCGGCATCTACGTCTACGCCGGCACCATCAAGCCCGGCAAATGGAAGGGCCAGGACCTGACCATCGTCAGCGCCTTCGAGGCCGTGGGTTCCTATGCGGCCGGCAAGATGAGCGACGAGGATTTCATCGGCATCGAGAAAAACGCCTGCCCCTCGGTCGGCGCCTGCGGCGGCATGTACACCGCGAACACGATGTCCTCCTCCTTCGAGGCGCTGGGCATGAGCGTGCTCGGCTCCTCGCAGATGGCCTCGCCCGATCCCGAAAAGGCGGACTCCGCCGCGGACTCCGCGCGCGTGCTGGTCAACGCGATCAGGAACGACATCAAGCCGCGCGACATCGTGACGCGCAAATCGATTGAAAACGCCGTGGCGCTGATCATGGCCACCGGCGGTTCGACCAACGCGGTGCTGCATTACCTGGCCATCGCGCACGCCGCGCAGGTCAAATGGACCATCGACGACTTTGAGCGCGTGCGCAAGAAGGTGCCGGTGCTGTGCGACCTGAAGCCCTCGGGCCGCTACGTCGCGGTCGATTTCCACCGCGCCGGCGGCGTGCCGCAGGTGCTGAAGATGCTGCTGAAGCAGGGCCTGATCCACGGCGACTGTCTGACCATCACCGGCAAGACGCTGGCGCAGGAACTGAAAAACGTGCCCGACGCGCCGCATGCCGGCCAGGACGTGATCCGGCAGTGGAGCGACCCGATGTACAAGCAGGGCCACCTCGCGATCCTGAAGGGCAATCTCGCGCCCGAGGGCTGCGTCGCCAAGATCACCGGCCTGAAGTCGCCGAAGATCACCGGCCCCGCCCGCGTGTTCGATTCCGAGGTCGCCTGCATGAAAGCGATCATGGCCAAGAAGATCAAGGCCGGCGACGTCGTGGTCATCCGTTACGAGGGCCCGAAGGGCGGCCCCGGCATGCAGGAAATGCTGGCGCCCACCGGCGCGCTGGTCGGCCAGGGCCTCGGCGAATCGGTGGGGCTGATCACCGACGGCCGCTTCTCGGGCGGCACCTGGGGCATGGTCGTCGGCCACGTCGCGCCGGAAGCCTTCGAGGGCGGACCGATCGCGCTGGTGAAGGAAGGCGATTCGATCACCATCGACGCCATCAAACGGCTGATCCAGCTCAACGTCTCCGCGAAGGAACTCGCGGCACGCAAGAAGAAATGGAAACAGCCGAAGCCGCGCTACACCCGCGGCGCGCTGGCCAAGTTCGCGCGGCTGGTCTCCACCGCCAGCAAGGGCGCGGTCACCGACTGAGCGCGCGGCGTCGGGGGAGCACCGTGCCATGGCGGATGCGCCGATATACGTCCATCACTCGATCCGC
>JAHCLD010000078.1 GCA_026125585.1 Burkholderiales bacterium | reverse complement strand
GGGCGTGATCGTGCTGCCGTCGATGCCCTGAACGCTGCCGCCGCCACCGCCACCGCCGCCGCCGCCGACATAGATATTAGCGGTGCCGCTGATGCTGGTGATGCCGTCGCCGCCATCGCCGCCGCCGCCGCCGAGCCCGGCGCCGCCGCCGCCGCCGCGGTCACCCGTTCCGCCGCCACCGCCACCGAGTCCGCCGCCACCACCGCCGCCGCCATGGAGGACGTTGTCGGTGCTGCTGTGAGTGGTGAAGCCGCCGCCCCCGCCGCCACCGACACCGCTGCCGCTGCCACCGTCGCCGCCGACACCGCCACGGATGCCGCCACTGCCGCCGCCGCTGCCGCTGCCGCCGCCGTCGCTGCCGTCGCCGCTGCTGCCGCCGCCCAGGAAGCTGCCACCGTTGCCGCCTGCAACACCGACGCCGTCACCGCCGATCCCGCCGCCGCCAGCGTTGCCCAAGTTGCCGCCGTTACTGCGACCGTTGCTGCCGCTGCTGCCGGCAATGCCGCCGCCGCTGCCACCACCGCTCACGCTGCTGCCGAAACCGACAGCGCCGCCACCGCCACCGCCACCGCCGATGCCGCCGCCACCGCCGCTGCCACCGCCGTTATTGCCGCTGCCGCCACTGCCGCCGCTGCCGACCAGCAGGCTGTCGGCCCAGGATGCCGCCGGTATCGCCGCCAGCGTGCCGGCCAGCAGCAGCGCCGATAGCGACAGGGCGCGCTTCAGGTCGGCGGTTTGGGAGACGGTTTTGCTCTGGCTCCGCGCATGTTCAGGGCCCACCTGCCAGAGGTTCAGGCTACGGTTGTAGACCAGACGGTAGATACGGTTCATCGGATGGCTGCCTTTTTTGCAGAGGGATCGGAGACACGGAGAATCAAAAGATTTGTGGGGTCAAAACCGCGGTTATGCGATGTGTGGGCGACGGTCGCGAACAACGAACGATAATTTAAGTAATTGATTTTAAATTATTTTTTACGGTTTCATCACGCAAAAACGTGCCATGCCGTTGATTCAAAAGCGAATGGCTCAAGGGTTTTGCCTTTTTGTCATTCGAGCCGATCGCGTTGCGGCGACAGAGAATATCAGTTCCGGTCGATTTTCGAATTCGCGGGAACAGGGTAGCAGGATAGTAGGGCAGCCCGTAATACGCCCGACTTTTTACGGGTTACCCTGACACAGGGCAGAGTGCAATAAACAACAGGCTGTGAGTACAAGTGCAAGTGCAGCCTGTTTTGTTGTTGCAAACCAAACCTCTGGATTTCAGCCTGAGCGATTCAACGTGCCGGAGTCAATTCCGTTTCAACGCTGCTCTTGGTCATTGGCTGTCGATGTGCCGGTTCCCGGCAATCCCACCGTTCGCATCGACTGCCCCGCCGTTTCAGCGAGGAAGGGCAGTGCCGCCAGGCCGACCAGGCAGGCGGCCATCATCACGTAGGCCGGCATCAGGACGTCGCCGGTCTGGCCGACGAGCCATGAATTGAAGGCCGGCGCGGTGCCGCCGAACAGCGAGGTCGACACGTTGTAGGCGATGGCCAGTCCGGCGAGGCGCACCGGCGTGGGGAACATGGCCGGAAAGGTGGCCGAGATCGTCGCGAGCTGCGGCACGTAGAGCAGGCCCAGCACGGCGAAACCGGCGATGGCGCCCCAGAGGCCGCTGGCCATCAGGTGGTAGGCGGGCACGGCGAGCAGGAACAATCCGACGAGCGAGATCCGCCACAGCGGCTTGCGCCCGATGCGGTCCGACAGGGCGCCGGCCAGCGGCAGGAACACGATCATGGACAGCATGCCGATGATCGGCACGTAGAGCGCCTGCGTGGTGCCGAGCCCGATGCGCAGCTGCAGGTAGCTGGGCATGTAGCTCAGCAGCGTGTAGTTGACGACGTTCAGCGCCACGACCAGCGCGCCCAGCGTCAGCAGTTGTCGCCAGTAGTCACGGAACAGATCCTTCATTTCCCGGAGGCTGCCGGTTTCCTTGCGGCCCGCCTGTTCCACTTCGCGGAACACCGGCGTTTCGCCGATGCGCGAGCGCAGGTACAGGCCCACCAGCCCCAGCGGCGCGGCGACGAGGAAGGGCAGGCGCCAGCCCCAGTCGTGCATGCGTTCCTCGCCCAACAGCAGGCTGCATCCCAGCATCAGCAGGGCGCCGCAGGAGAAGCCGGCCAGCGTGCCCACTTCGAGGAAGCTGCCGTAGAAGCCCCGGCGGTCGTCGGGCGAGTATTCCGCCATGAATGTGGCGGCGCCGCTGTATTCGCCGCCGGTGGAAAACCCCTGGATCATGCGCAGCACGACGAGCAGGGCCGGAGCCCAGATGCCGATGCGGTCGTAGGAGGGCACGAGGCCGATGCAGAAGGTCGCGCCCGACATCAGCAGCAGCGTGAACACCAGCACCGACTTGCGGCCGTAACGGTCGCCGAGCAGTCCCCAGAACATCCCGCCCAGCGGCCGCACCAGGAAGGAGATGGCGAAGGTGGCGAGCGCGAACAGCGTGGCCTCGGCAGTGGAGCCCGGGAACAGCGCCGCGGCGATGTAGGCTACGCCGTAGGCGTAGATGCCGTAATCGAACCATTCCGTCGCGTTGCCGATGGCCGAGGCGGCAATCGCGCGGTGCAGTACGGTGTCGGAGACCGGAGTGTCGTGCAGTGACGGCATGGCGCAGGCTTTCCCGCTGGAGATTTGCAGGACGGACCGTCATGCCGCCGTGGCATCCGGCGTGCGGGGCATGCAGTCCATGAGCGGTCGATGGTAACACGGTGAATTTGCACGCCGGCCCGCAGGGCAGGACATGATGGCCGCGCGCGAAGCCTTCGAGTGTCGGCACCGATCCGCCGGCACTCTGGCGTTGGTTTTTTGCTCAGCGCTTTTCGTAAACGCCGGAGCGATGCCCGGCCTTGATCACGATGACGAGCAGCCGGTCGTCGTGGATTTCATACACGATGCGGTATGCACCCTGGCGCACGCGGTAGCGTTCCTGCCCTGAAAGTTTCACGCAACCGTCGCCGCGGGGATTGACGGCGAGGGTGTCGATGCGGTCGAGGATGCGCCGGACCTCCGCGTTGGGAATGGCGCGCAGATCCTTGGCCACCGATTGCTTGAAGGTGACCGTCCAGACCTTATAACTTGCCATGCTGTTTCAGGTCGGCGAGCAGGGCCTCGTAGGTCATTTCGGGTTCGGCGGCGCGTTGCGCAAACGCGGCCAGGTCTTCCTGGTCTTCGCGCATCATCAGCCGGACCGCTTCGTCCACCAGTTCCGACAGCGAAACCTGGGTGCTGGCGGCGCGCAGCCGCAGCGCCCGATGGATCGCGGGATCGAAATAAACCGTTGATCTTTTGGATAAATCACTCATGGTGAGCAAGCGTCAATAAATTCCTGGCATCATAACGTTATAGCGTTGTAACGTCAAAGTGTAGTGATGGCACGCAGGCCAGCGGAGTCCGCGGGAAACGTAGTGAAATACGGGGGGCAGGCCGTCAAGACTGCCTTGCCCATCGATTTATCAATAACCATCCATCAATAACCATCGCCATGTCATCCATTGAGTTTCCTGACCGCCGCTATCTGATCACCGTTGGCGAACTGGCGGATCGCCTGCGCGATGTAACGCTGATCGACCTCCGCCCCGCCGAGGACTTCGCGGTTGGCCACATCCCCGGCAGCACGCACGTCGACATCTACGGCGTCAGCCTCAACGATTCGGCCGAGGCGCCGCTCAATTCATTCCTGGCGATTTTCCGTGTGCTGTTCGGCTCTCGCGGCGTGCGTGCCGACCGGCCGGTGGTGATCTACGACCACGAATCCGGCGAGCGGGCTTCGCGCGCGGTGTGGCTGCTGGCGGTGCTGGGGCATCCGGACGTGCGGCTGCTCGACGGCGGCACGGAGGCCTGGACGAGGGCGGGGCACAAGCTCGCGCGGCTGGAAATTGCGCCGCCGCCAATCGATCCGGTGCAGGCGCCGCCCACACCGCCGCCGTTCCGCGGTGACATGAATCTCGATTTTCTGGCGACGCGTTTCGACGTCGAGCGTGCGATCGATGATCCAGGCTCGGTGATCGTCGACGTGCGCCGCGAATCCGAATACCGCGGCACCGAAAAACGCGCTCGCCGCGCCGGCACGATCCCCGGCACGGTGCATCTGTTCTGGCGCGACCATCTGGATGAACACGGCGCCTTCCGCAAGCCCGACGAGATCCGCGCGCTGTACGAAGCAAAGGGCATCACACCGGACAAGACCGTGATCCCGCTGTGCCACGGCGGCTACCGTTCGGCCAGCACCTTCATCGCGCTGAAGTCGCTGGGTTGTCCGCAGGTGCGCAACTACGTCTCGGCCTGGGGCGAATGGGGCAACCGCGAGGACACGCGGATCGTCATCCCGCCGGCATGAGCGGATTACGCTCCGGGCCGCTGCCTGTATCGTCAGATGATGGTTGTGGCGCTGTTGCCCGGTTGGAGGCGATGGTTAATTGGTGATGCCTGCCTTGCGGATGACCGTTTCCCATTTTTTTATTTCACTCCGGATCTGCGCGCCCATTTCCTCCGGGCTTCCCGTGGCGGCTTCTATGCCGTCGATGTCGAAGCTGGCCTGAACATCCTGGAGTTTCAGGGCCGTGCTTGCTGTGCGGTTCAACGTATTGATGACCTGTGCCGGTGTTTTTGCCGGGGCGAGCAGGCCAAACCAGGCATAGGCCTCAAATCCCGGATAGCCGATTTCGGACATGGCCGGGATTTCCGGGAGCGAGGGCGAGCGGTTCAGTGTCGCCACCGCGAGCGCGCGCAGTCTGCCGCTCTGGATCTGTGCCCTGGCGGTGGACAGTGTTGCAAAGGCGAGGTCCACCTGGCCGGCGACCAGGGCGGTTACCTGCGGGCCCGCGCCTTTGTACGCGATATGCGTGGCATTGAGTCCGCTCGCAATTTTGAGCAGTTCCATGGCCAGATGTGCTGCGGTGCCGCTGCCGCCGGTGCTGTAGTTCAGGCCGGAGGACGAAGCCTTGGAAAGCGCGACGAGTTCCTTGACGGATTTGGCCGGCACTTTGGCATGCACGACCAGTACCGGGGTGATTTTTGCCGCCAGGATGACCGGCGCAAAATCCCGGATGGTGTCGTAGGGCAGTTTTGCGTGGAGACTTGGATTGGTGACATGGGGCAGGGCGCAAACCAGCAGGGTATATCCGTCCGGAGTTGCCTTGGCCACGATCTCCGAGCCAATGATGGTGGATGCGCCGGGCCGGTTGTCCACGATGACCTGCTGCCCGAATTGTGAAGACATCTTGTCGGCCAGCACGCGCCCGACCCTGTCGGCTCCGCCGCCCGGTGCGAACGGGACGACCATTCGAAGCGGCCTGTTGGGGAATTCATTGCCGGATGCCGGCAGACTGCAGAGGAGGGCGCCGACAGTGGCGAGTGTGGCGGCGGCATACACCGGCCGCAGCCGAATGGTCTGTTCGGACATGTTCCTCTTCCGTGTTCTGGTTGTTGTTTCTGGCGGCGCTGGGTGCGGTCAGCAGATGGTCTTGCTGTCTTTCAGGCGCTGGATGTCGTCGGGCGGGTAGCCCAGTTGTTCCAGCAATGCGGTCGTGTCGGCGCCCAGGCCGGGCGCGGCCCGGGTCGGCAGTTCGGCATCGGACAGCCGGATGGGATTGGCAATCATGCGTGCGACGCGGCCGTCCGGATACACGAAATTCCGGATGCTGCGGCGTTCGCCGACAAAGGGATTTTCGAGTGCCTGCTCGATGTCATTGACTGGTGCGCAGGGGACCGATCCGGCAAAGTGCTGCAACCAGTCGGCGGTGTTCCGGGTCATCAGGGCTTCGTCGAGCATCCGGGTCAGGCGGTCGCGGTTTTTCAGGCGTGTCGCGTAGTTCGCAAAATCCGGGTGGCTGGCCCATTCCGGCTTGCCGATCTTCTCAGCCAGGATGGGCCAGAATTTTTCCTTGTTGCACATGATGAATATCCAGCCGTCAGCGGTGCGGTACAGCTGGCTCGGGCTGAGTGACGGGTGGCTGCCGCGGCGCCCGCGCCCGGTGACATCCCCGGCGTTGAGGTACCAGGTGCCGGGGTAGTTCAGGTTGTGCAGCGCCAGGTCGAACAGCGAGACGTCCACGTCGCGCCCGATGCCGGTGCTCCGCGCGCTGTGGATGCCCGCGAGCAGACCGAACACGGCGGCCAGCCCGGTCATCAGGTCAACGACCGACAATCCGTAGCGGATGGGCGGGCCGTCCGGCTCGCCGGTGACGGACATGTGTCCGGCTTCGGCCTGCATCAGGTAGTCGTATCCCGGCCAGGTCTTGCGGGAGCCCTCCCGCCCGTAGGCCGAGAGGTGCGCGCAAACGATTGCTTTGTTGACGGTTTCAAGGTCTGCGTAGGTCAGGCCGAGTTTTTTGGGCAGATCGCCGCGCAGGTTGTCGAACAGCCCATCAGCGCTTCGCACCAGGTCGTGGAGGACGCGCCTGCCTTCGGCCTGTTTGAGGTCGAGGCCTATGCTTTTCTTGTTGCGGTTGAAGGTCTGGTAAAACTGGCTGTCGCCTTCGCCAAAAAAATGCGGCCCCACGAAGCGGCCGACTTCGCCTTTTTCAGCCGGGTTCTCGATTTTGATGACTTCGGCGCCGAGGTCGGACAGGTACAGCGTGCCCCAGGGGCCGGCGCCGTATTGTTCGACCGCGATGATTCGCATTCCGGCCAGTGGCAATGAGGATTCCATTCGGGGCTCCGCCATTTTCTTTTGTTTGTGATAAAGTCCGTATGTCCGGACATATTGGAGGCTAAGTTATCACCATGTCGAATTTGCTGTCAAACCTGGCACATCCCCGAAGAAAAGGAACGTGATGAATACCGGAGCCATTGCAGTCAAGCCGAAGAAATCCGTAGCCCTGTCGGGCGTGGCCGCCGGCAGCACGGCACTGTGCACGGTCGGGCGCAGCGGCAACGACCTGCACTACCGCGGCTACGACATCCTCGACATCGCCGAGACCTGCGAATTCGAGGAAATCGCTCACCTGCTGGTACATGGCCGGCTGCCGAACCGGGCGGAACTTGCCGCCTACAAGGCCAAACTCCAATCGCTGCGCGGCCTGCCCGCGGTGGTGCGTCATGTGCTCGAACAACTGCCGCCCGCGGCGCATCCGATGGACGTCATGCGCACCGGCTGCTCGGCGCTGGGCGCGACGCTGCCCGAGCGCGAGGACCACAACCTGCCCGGCGCGCGCGACATCGCCGACCGCCTGATGGCCTCCTTTGGCTCGATGCTGCTCTACTGGCATCACTACAGCCAGAACGGCCGGCGCATCGAGGTCGAAACCGACGACGACTCGATCGGCGGCCACTTCCTGCACCTGCTGCACGGCAGGCCCGCCTCCGAATCCTGGGTGCGCGCGATGCACACCTCGCTGAACCTCTACGCCGAGCACGAATACAACGCCTCGACCTTCACCTGCCGCGTCATCGCCGGCACCGGCGCCGACCTCCATTCCGCGATCACCGGCGGCATCGGCGCGCTGCGCGGCCCCAAACACGGCGGCGCCAACGAGGTCGGCTTCGAGGTGATGAACCGCTACGAGACGCCCGACGCCGCCGAAAACGACATCGTCACCCGCATCGCCAACAAGGAAGTCGTCATCGGCTTCGGCCACCCGGTCTACACCATCGCCGACCCGCGCAACAGGATCATCAAGGAAGTCGCGCGCAAGCTGTCGAAGGAAGCCGGCGACCTGCGGATGTTCGACGTCGCCGAGCGCATCGAGACGGTGATGATGCGCGAGAAGAAGATGTTCGCGAACCTCGACTGGTATTCCGCGGTGTCCTATCACCGCCTGGGCGTGCCGACGCCGATGTTCACGCCGCTGTTCATCATCGCGCGCACCAGCGGCTGGTCGGCCCACGTCATCGAGCAGCGCATCGACAACAAGATCATCCGCCCGACCGCGGTTTATACCGGGCCGGAAAACCGGAGTTTCGTCCCGCTGGCGAAACGCTGAAAAAAACAGATCAGAGACCAAACCCCTTGCCACAGAGTTCACAGAGAACACAGAGAGAAACCACACCTCCGGCTTTTGAAGTTCTCTGCGTCCTCTGTGGCTGAACGCCTTTAACCCAGGATTTCCATCATGTCCGCACACATCTCCAACGTCCGACCCAAACCCGACAAGGTCATCCCGATATCGCCGATTACGCTGCAAAGGCGAGGTTATTTAATTATAAGTAATTGATTTATTTAATATTTTTATATTGTTGATCAGGAGACGGAGAAAACATGGTTGCCATCGCCAAGGAAGTTGGAAAGCAGCGGTACCGGGAGAGTTATGGGCGTTACTTCGAAGATTTCGAGGTCGGTGACGTCTATGAGCATCGTCCGGGAAGAACGCTTACTGAAACGGACAATATCTGGTTTTCGCTGCTGACCAACAATCAGCATCCGCTGCATTCCGATTCCGAATACGGCAAAAAGTCGGAATTCGGGCAATGCCTGATGGATAGCTGCATCACCCTGTCAGTGGTCACCGGTTTGTCCGTCGCCGATGTCAGTGCCAAGGCGATCGCAAACCTCGGATGGAACCAGGTCAAGCTGCTGGCGCCGGTATTTGCGGGCGACACGATCTATGCTGAATCGGAAGTGCTGGAGAAACGCGCTTCCAAATCCAGGCCGAATCAGGGAATCGTGACCGTGCGGAGCACGGGGAAAAAAGGCGACGGCACGGTCTGCATCACCTTTGAGCGCACGTTGCTGATCCCGATGCGCGGTCATGCGCTGGACGACAAGATCGACTACTGAGCCATGAAGTCCGGGCAAGAGGTGCCAACCGCGCTGGAGTCCATGGCGCGCTACGTGGTGTCGGAGCAGCAATCCAGCCTGCGTCCGGAAGTCCTGCATCATGCCAAGCGGGCGGTCATAGACTGGTATGCCTCGTTGTTTGCGGGCAGTCCTATGGCACCCGTGCTGGCCATGGAGCGCGCGCTGGAGGACGAGATCGATACGGGCAGGTCAATGCTGGGGTCCGGCCGCAAGGCGACAATCCGCGCCGCGGCTTTCCTGAACGGGTTGGGGTCGCATGCGGCTGAAGTCGATGATGTGTTTCGGGAGGGCATCTATCACCCAGGGAGCCCGACGATATCGGCGGCGCTGGCGCTGGGGCAGGCCACCGGCATCGATGGCTTGTCGTTTGTGCGCGCGGTGGTGGCCGGATACGAAATCTCGACGCGGATCAGTGTCCTCATTCTCCGGCATCACTACCAGTGGTGGCATACCACCGGCACGGTCGGATGCATCGGCGCAGCGGCTGCGGCTGCGGCGGCCCTCCGGCTGGATGAGCGGCAGACCGTTCACGCAATGGCGACGGCGGTGACGTTTTCCGCCGGCCTGCAGCAGGCCTTCCGTTCCGATTCGATGACCAAGCCGATGCACGCCGGCCATGCCGCCGAAGTCGGGGTTACCAGTGCGCTGGGGGCCAGGCAGGGATTGACGGGGGCGGCGGACATCCTCGAGGGGGATGCCGGGTTTGGCTCCGCCATGGCAGGCTCGCCGGACTGGAATCTTGCTCTTCAGGGCCTGGGCAGCGAGTACAACATCACCAGGATGACCCAGAAGAATCATTGCTGCTGCGGCCAGACTTTCGCGGCCATCGATGCTGCCCTGGCGCTGCGCGAGCAGCACCGGTTTTCCCCGGCCGACATCCGGGTGGTCGGCATCCATACCTACCAGACTGCGCTGGACGTGACCGGGAACTACCAGTCGGACACCTCAGCGGAGGCGCGATTCAGCCTGCCTTATGTCGTCGCCCATGCGCTGGTGCACGGCAGCGTCCGGCTGGCGGCTTTTTCGGAATCCGCACTGGCGGATCCGGTGGTGAAGCGAATCATCGGGGACACCCGGATGCATGCCAGTAAGGAATTCAACGCCGTGTTTCCGGGAAAGCGCTGCGCCAGCGTCGAGATAGCACTGGGTGACGGGCGCCTGATTTCGCATGTCCAGACCACGCGGAAAGGCGACCCCGATTGTCCCCTGAGCGACCAGGAGCTTGAAGGCAAGTTTTTCGAGCTGGCCATGCCGGTGATCGGCAGGGCGCGTGCTGAAGTATTGCTGAAAAAACTGTGGTTGCTGGATGAGCAGGACAGCATGAGTCAATTGTTTGCATGAATCTGCATGAAGAGCAGCGTGGATATTTTTGGTGATTGAGGATTAAACATGACGGGCAATTTCCGGAATGAATTCAAGAGCGGCCAGCACCGATATGCCGCTTTGGCGCAATCCCTTCTGCATGACATCGGGAGCGGTCGCTACCCCGTCGGGAGCATGCTGCCGACGGAAATCGAACTGGTCCAGCAGTACGGCTTGAGCCGGCATACCGTCCGCGAGGCCATCAGGCAGTTGCAGCAGGTGGGTCTGGTGACCCGGAAAAAGGGCGTCGGAACGCTCGTCAAGGCAGAGAACGTCGAGGCCCGCTACACCCAGTCCTGCGCCTCGATTGCGGACTTGTTCC
>JAHCLD010000077.1 GCA_026125585.1 Burkholderiales bacterium | reverse complement strand
TATAATTGCCCGCTGTTCATCCACGGACGCCATCGGCATGACCCCCGTCGGAATCATCGGCTGCGGCCTGATGGGCAGCGCCTGCGCGGCGCGCCTCAAGGCCGCCGGCATCACCGTCACCGGATACGACATCGATCCGGTAAAAGCCGCCGCGCTGGGCGGCGCGCCCGCATCGTCGATCGCCGACATCGCCCGCGGCTGCCGTACCGTCGTGCTCGCCGTGTTCGATACCAGGCAGGTGGAAAACGCGATCGACGCCCTGCTCGCGGCGCTGCCGGCGGAAGCGCCGCCGCTGACCGCGGTCTGCGTCAGCACCTGCGACCCGGACCGCATCACCACCCTGGCCGCGCGGCTGCCGGCGGAACGCCTGCGTTTCGTCGAAATGCCGGTGTCCGGCACCAGCGACCAGACCGCACGCGGCGACGCGCTGGGCCTGGTCGGCGGCGATCCGGCGGCCGCCGATGCGGTGAAGGACGTGCTCGACGCGATCTGCCCGCGCCGCCACCACCTCGGCGCCGCCGGCAACGGCGGCCGCGCCAAGCTGGCGATCAACCTGATCCTCGGCGTCAACCGCGCGGCGCTGGCCGAAGGCCTGGCGTTCGCCGAACGCATGGGCCTCGATCCCGCGGCCTTTCTCGGGGTCGCGAAGGATTCCGCGGCCTATTCGCAGATCATGGATGTGAAGGGCCGGAAGATGGTCGACGGCGATTTCACGCCGCACGGCAAGATCGCGCAGACGCTGAAGGATTTCCGGCTGATGCTGGAACAAGCAGAAAAGCTGCGGCAGGGACTGCCGCTGGCCTCGACCTACACGGATATCGTCGAGGGCTGCATGAAAGCCGGCGAGGCTGAGTTCGACAATGCTGCAGTGATCCGCGAGATCCGCCGGCGTGGGTAGCCGAACCGGCCTTCATGGCCGGCATCCGGGCCGCCGCCATCGGCCGTAGCCAACCGTTGTCCGGTGAACGGTTTTTGCGGAGGCTCTGCAACCCGGGCAGAAAACCACGGACTGCCGACTGGATTCCGGCTTTCGCCGGGATGACGGCGGAGACGCAGGCACCGCCCGATCCGGGCAGCCCATGAAAAACGGCGCGGTCGCCCGCGCCGTCAGTGGCAGCCGCAACGCGCTCAGGCTTTCTTCGCGACAAACCCGTAGGCCATGTTGGTGCGTCCCGGCCCTTCCTGCTCGTAGGTTTCCTTGATCTGCGCCACGCGGTCGGTGATGATGGCCGCCTGCTGCTTCGGCGTCACGTTGTACAGGCGGGCGTTGTTGCCGCCGAAGATGGCGTTCTTGACCGGGCCGTCTGCGGCGCCCAGCGGCCTGTAGCCGTATTTCTTCTGCATGTCCTCCGGAATTTCCAGCCGGCGCAGGGCTTCGATCTGCCACTGCGGCGCGCCGGTCCACACCGCGTCGGTGCCCCACACCACGTTGCTGCTGCCGAGGCCCTTGATCAGCGTGCCCATCACCGCCGCGCCCAGCCGCGGGTTGGCGGTCGTCGTCCAGGCGAAGAGCTGGCCGAGGTCGCCATAGACGTTCCTGACGCCGTACTTCTCCGGGATTTCGGCGAGATCGGTGATCCACTCGATGCGGCCGGTCTTTTCGAAATGCTCCCAGGCCGATTTCGGCGCATTGGGTCCGGTCCAGCGCCAGCCCGAGTGGTAGATCACGAAGTTGAGCTGCGGCCAGTCCTTCGCCGCCTTGCCGACGTCGCGCACGTCGGAATATTCGAGCAGGTGCGGGAACTTCTTCTCGATCGCCGGCGGAAACAGGCCCTTGTGGATGCAGACGTTCTTCAGGCCCGGGTTGTCCCTGCTCCACTTCACCAGCTTCTCGTAGAACGGGTACATCACCTTCTCGTCGTCGAGCCGGAACGGCCACTTCGACAGGTGCTTGTTGGTGTTGTCGCCGATGGTGTAGCCCTTCCACGAGTCGGGCTTCAGCCGCGCCTGCTCCTCCTCGACCTTGTCCAGCCATCCGGGGTGGCCGGGCGTGAAGATCGCGTGGGAATAGCTGCGCCGGGTGCCGGCCTCTTTGTTGATCTTCTCGCGCGCGGCGTACTTCATGTCGTTGGTCAGGAAGGAATAGATCGGATCGACCGAGTAGGAGCCGCTGATGCAGCCGATCTTGGTGTCGCTGTCGAGGTAGATTTCCTTGAAGTAGTTGGGGAACTTCAGGTCGTCGATGGTCTGTTCCTTTTCGTTCAGCGACAGGTTCCAGCCCAGCTTGCCCACCGTGGCGCGCTGCGCGACGAAGGTCTTGATCGGCGTGTCGTCGCGCAGGAAATGGGTGTGCATGTCCATGATGAACTGGTTCTTCAGCGCCTTCGCCCGCTCGTTCGCCATCTCCGGCGTCGCGGCCTCGGCGCGGCTCACCATGTACAGCGGGCCGTAGGTTTCGTTCATCGCGACGAAGGCCGCCGCCATGCCCGCCGCGGACTGGAAAAAACGCCGGCGGCTCAGGCCCTGCCTGCGCGCGAGCTCTTCGCCGTACTGCCTGATGCGGGCCTCGAACTCGCGCTGCTGCTCGGTCTGCGGACAAGGCAGGTACTCGTCGCTGGACACGCACTGCACGGGAATCGGGGACGGGAATATGGATTCTGCGGGAGCGACCTGTTCAAGCTCTTCCGGGGTAAGCATGGGACTCCTCCTGGACCGGTGGACTGGCTGAGCATGCGCCGCACGCGGCCGTTCGCAGACGGATTTTTGGCGGAGACTTATTCGAAGGCGATATTATACTTGACATACCCAACTGATTCACTCATACTGCTTTCCATACCGGAGAACAACCATGAGCGAATCCATCCTTTCCGCCAAATATCTGCAAGATGAGCAGGCGGCTTATAAATTCGTAGAAGAGCGCATTTGGCCTAACGGCGCGGTATGCCCTCATTGTGGCGTGATAGGCGGCCATTACGAACTGAAGGGCAAGACCACCCGCGCCGGTCTGTGGAAGTGCAAAGACTGCCGCAAGCCGTTCACCGTGAAGATCGGGACCATATTTCAGTCGAGTCATATCAAGCTGCACCTGTGGCTGCAAGCGATCTTCCTGATTGCGTCTAGCAAGAAAGGCATTAGCAGCAACCAGCTTCATCGGACCCTCGGGATTACCCTTAAATCGGCCTGGTTCCTCTCGCACCGCATCCGCGAAGCCATGAAAGAGGGCGGGCTGGATACCTTCGGTTCCGGTGGCGGGGAAGTGGAAATCGATGAAACCTTCATCGGCCAGAACAAGGAAAAAGGCAAGGATGCGCGGGGATATGCCCACAAGAACAAGGTTCTGTCTCTGGTGGACCGAAGCACTGGCCGCGCCCGTAGCGTGGTCGTGGATAACCTGAAACTCAAAACCCTGCTGCCGATCATTCAAGCTAACGTGTCTCCGATGGCCCGAGTGATGACTGACGAGGCCAAGCAATACCAGCGCATTGGGCAGTTCTTTGCTGACCACGGCTCCACCATTCACAGCATTGGGCGCTACGTTGATTACAACGATAAGACCATTCATACCAACACCGTTGAAGGGTTCTTTTCCATATTTAAGCGCGGCATGAAAGGCGTTTACCAACACTGTGCGCATAACCATCTGAACCGCTATTTGGCCGAGTTCGATTTCCGGTATAGTAATCGGGCCGCCAATGGCGTAAACGATACCGAGCGCGCCGAGAAATTGTTACAAGGCGTGAAAGGCAAGCGGTTGACCTATGAAACGACTCGTTAACGAAGAGGCTTATCGCAGAGGGAAACTTGGTCGCAAAGCGAAGGAAAAAGCCTGACGAAAAGGAGCAGTTCGCGCGGTTCATAGAAACTGCGCGGAAGCTGAATGTCGGTGAGTCTGACAAGGAATTTTTACGTGCATTTGATGTCGTAACAGGGAGCGCCGCTAACGCAGGGAAGGCCAGCGGCAGCCCCCGAAAGAAACGGGGGGAATAGACATGGAAATGGCACAAGTGATAGCGGCATTTGGCGAAGACCACACCATACGGCTTACTGGGATAACAAAATCCCAGCTTCGCTATTGGGACCGCATCGATTTTTATCGGCCAAGTTTTGCCGAGGAAAATCGGCGCGCTGCGTTTAGTCGCGTGTATTCCTTCCGTGACATTGTTGCGCTTCGCGTTCTCAATATTTTGAGAAACCAATACTCTGTTCCCCTTCAACATCTTCGCGCAGTTAGTAAGGTGTTGGGACATTTAGGCAGTTCAAAATGGACTGCTATCCGCTTGTGGGTGTTGAGCCGAAAGGTTGTTTGGCAAGAGCCTGATACAGGAGTGCCGCAAGAGGTGTTGTCGAAACAATTTGTTGTGCCAACGGTGTTGGTTGAGGCTGTTGCTTCGGATGTTCAAAAGGCCGTTGACCAAATGAATGTTCGTGACGAATCGAAGCAAGGAAAAATAGAGCGTTCGCGCTTTGTGAATCGAAATGCCCCGATGATTGCTGGCACCCGCATTCCTGTCGCTGCGATAAAAAGTTTTTCGGCAGCTGGATATAGCATCGAAAAGATACTGGTTGAGTATCCAGACTTGACTGAAAAGGACGTTCAGGCCGCCCTGAATTACGCACTCGCTGCGTAAATGTCCAGCAAGGTAGCAATTCCGTTCTTTACGGACCAGAACGTTCCTGAGTCCGCGAGTCAATTCTTTGCGGACATGGGTCATCCCATCGTTCGCTTGCGCGAAGTAATGGCGATAACCACACCAGACCCCGTTATCGCCGTTGCCTGCTCGCAATCTGGTCAGGTGCTTGTCACGCATGACACTGACTTTCGACAGGCATCTAAAAGACTGAAAATTACGCAGCGAGAATACAGAGAAAAATTGCACAGGATTCTGCTGAGTTGTGATTTCGCAACGGACGTTGATCGACTAAAAGATGCGTGGTCGGTAATCGAGCATGAGTGGTCATTGATCAATGGATCGCGGCCTATGTCCATCGAAATACGGAAATCATCAATCATTACGTTCCGCTGACTGGGTATCTAAAGTATAATATCGCCTATTCGAAGCGCGGCGTCACGGGAGTGTGCGACGCGGGCCGGGCGGTGTCAAACCGCGCCGGCGGCAGGACTACTTGACGATCTGCAGGCGGGGCCGGCCGCCGGGCGCGGGTGAATCCGGCTTCGGGTCATCCGGTTTTTCGGGAGGCTGCATCGCCGGCGGCACGGTCGACTGGACCTGCGATTCCTCGGAAAAAAACAGGCCCTGCCCGTTCTCGCGCGCGAATATGCCCTGCACCGCGGCGACAGGGACCGAACATTCCCGCGACACGCCGCCGAAGCGCGCGGAAAACTGGATCAGGTCCTGGCCGATGGTCAGCTTGTGCGTCGCGTCATGGCTGAGATTGAGCACGATCTCGCCGTTTTTGACGTGCTCCGCAGGCACCCGCGTGTTTTCATCGACCTTGACCGACAGATACGGCGTGAGCCCGCTGTCGCAGGCCCACTCGTGGACGGCGCGGATCAGGTAGGGCTTGGTGGAACGCTCAGCCACGGCAAAATCAGCGATGAGTGATGAACGATGAGCGATGAGCGAATACCTGCACGCGCCGGGGTTCGCTCTGCATTCTGCACTCCGCGCTCAGCACTGTTATTTCCTCATTACCTTCTCGGACGCCGTCAGCGCGTCGATGTAGGCCGGCCGGCTGAACAGCCGCTCGGCGTATTTCATCAGCGGCGCCGCCTGCTTGCCGAGCTGGATGCCGTAATGGTCGAGGCGCCACAGCAGCGGCGCGATCGCGACGTCGAGCATCGAGAATTCCTCGCCGAGCATGTATTTCTGCTTGGCGAACACCGGCGCGATCTGGGTCAGCGCGTCGCGGATGGTCTGGCGGCCCTTGTCGGCCTGCTTCTGCGTGCCCTTCTCGATCGCGATGACGTGGGAGAACATCTCCTGCTCGAAGCGAAACAGGAACAGCCGCGCGCGGGCGCGCATCACCGGATCGGCCGGCATCAGTTGCGGGTGCGGGAAGCGGTCGTCGATGTATTCGTTGATGATGTTCGACTCGTAGAGGATCAGGTCGCGCTCGACCAGCACCGGCACCTGGTTGTACGGATTCATCACCGCGAGGTCTTCCGGCTTATTGAACAGGTCGACGTCGATGATCTGGAAATCCATGCCCTTTTCGTAGAGCACGAAGCGGCAGCGCTGGCTGAAGGGGCAGGTGGTGCCCGAATAGAGTGTCATCATGATGGTTTATCCGTAACGGAACAGCGTTTCATTTCAACAGGGTCGGCCCCGGAGGAACGAAGGGGCCGTGACGCGACCGGCGCGCACGGCCCCCTCTCCGGCACGTCTGAAACTCAGTGCACGTCCTTCCAGTATTCCTTCTTCAGCGCGTAAGTCACGACGAACAGCAGGCCCAGGGCCAGCAGCACGAACAAGCCGATGATCTTGCGGTCGTTGCGCACCGGCTCGCCCATGAACACCATGTAGTTCACGAGATCGGCGACCATCTGGTCGTATTCGACGGCGCTCAGCTTCCCGGGTTTGTCGAGTTTCAGCACATGCTCGGTCTTTTCGTAGCCCGCCGCCTGCACCTTGCGCTCGGCCAGCACCTGCTCGCCCTGCAGTTCCCACAGCACGTGCGGCATGCCGACATTGGGATAGACGGTGTTGTTCCAGCCGGTGGGACGCTCCGCATCACGGTAAAAGCCGCGCAGGTAGCTGTAGAGCCAGTCAGCGCCGCTGCCCGCGTGGGATGCCCGCGAACGGGCGATCACCGTGAGATCCGGAGGCGCCGCGCCGAACCATTCCTTCGCATCCTTCTGGTCCATCGCGACCCGCATCAGGTCGCCGACCTTGACACCGGTGAACACCAGGTTGTCGAGGATCTGCTGGTCGGTCAGGCCGATGTCCTGCAGCCGGTTGTAGCGCATGTAATTCGCGCTGTGGCAGTTCAGGCAATAGTTGACGAAATGCCGGGCGCCGCGCTGCAACGAGGCTTGGTCGTTTTCGTTGATCGGCGCGCGGTCCAGCCTGACGTCGGCGCCGGCGGCCAGCGCGAGCGCCGGCGCGAACAGTAGTGCGGCAATGAGGGTCTTGAGTTTTTTCATGTTGTCGGCCATCACATGGTCACCCGGTCCGGCTCCGGCTTGGTCTTGTCCATCACCGAATACCAGGGCATCAGCAGGAAAAACGCGAAATACAGCAGCGTGCCGATCTGCGAGATCACCGTGCCGACCGGCGTCACCGTCTGCACCCCGTAGTAGCCGAGGACGATGAAGGTGATCACGAAGATGGTCAGCGCGGTGCGGAACAGCGTGCCCTTGTAGCGGATCGACTTCACCGGGCTGCGGTCAAGCCACGGCAGCACGAAGAAGATCAGGGTCGCCGCGCCCATCATCGCCACGCCCCAGACCTTCGCGTCCAGCGCCAGCGGGCCGCCCTTCATCAGCACGACCACGACCAGGCCGATCGCCGCGGCGGCGAGCTTGATCCGGGTGTCGCGCGCCGTCAGCCAGATCAGCACGACGTAGGCCGCGACGCCGATGGCGAGCACCAGCATGAACTCCTCGGTGATCGCGCGCAGGATCGAGTAGTACGGCGTGAAGTACCAGACCGGCGCGATGTGCGGCGGGGTCTTCAGCGGGTCCGCCGGGATGAAGTTGTTGAATTCCAGGAAGTAGCCGCCCATCTCCGGCATGAAGAACACCACCAGGAAGAACAGGAACAGGAACACGACGACACCGACGATGTCCTTCACCGTGTAGTACGGGTGGAAGGGGATGCCGTCGAGCGGCCGGCCCTGCGCGTCCTTGTTCTTCTTGATCTCGACGCCGTCGGGGTTGTTCGAGCCGACTTCGTGCAGCGCCATGATGTGCGCGGCGACGAGGCCCAGCAGCACCAGCGGCAGCGCGATCACGTGGAAGGCGAAGAAGCGGTTCAGCGTCGCGTCGGAGACCACGAAGTCGCCGCGGATCCAGTCGACGAGGTCGGACCCGATGACCGGGATCGCGCCGAACAGATTGACGATCACCTGCGCGCCCCAGAACGACATCTGGCCCCAGGGCAGCAGGTAGCCGAAGAACGCCTCGGCCATCAGGCACAGGTAGATCAGCATGCCGAAGATCCAGATCAGCTCGCGCGGCTGGCGGTAGGAGCCGTACATCAGCCCGCGGAACATGTGCAGGTAGACGACGATGAAGAACGCCGAGGCGCCGGTCGAGTGCATGTAGCGGATGAACCAGCCGCCGGGCACGTCGCGCATGATGTATTCCACCGAGGCGAAGGCTTCCGCCGCCGACGGCTTGTAGTGCATCACGAGGAAGATGCCGGTGACGATCTGGATCACCAGCACCAGCATCGCCAGCGAGCCGAAGAAATACCAGAAATTGAAATTCTTCGGCGCGTAGTACTGGGACAGGTGGTCGCGCCACAGCGACATCAGCGGAAAGCGCTGGTCGACCCAGGTCAGCGCATCGCTGATCGGGGCGTTGAGCGGACCGGCGCCGCGGAACTGGACGGGTTCTTTCGGTGTAGCAGCCATGTTGTGTTCAGGCTCCCTTCGATTCTTCGCCGATCAGGATGCGCGTGTCCGACAGGTACTTGTGCGGCGGCACCACCAGGTTGTCGGGCGCGGGACGGTTCTTGTAGACGCGGCCGGCGAGGTCGAACAGCGAGCCGTGGCAGGGGCAGTAGAAGCCGCCCTGCCAGTTGGGGTCGAAAGCCTCGGCCTGCTTCGCGAACTTGTCGACCGGCGAACAGCCGAGGTGGGTGCAGATGCCGACGACGACCAGGTATTCGTCCTTGATCGAGCGGAATTCGTTGGCGGCATAGGCCGGCTGCATCGGCTTCTTCGAGCCGGGATCGGCGACGTTACCGTCATTGCCGCGGATGGTGTCGAGCATTTCCTTGGTGCGGCGGACGACCCACACCGGCTTGCCGCGCCATTCGACGGTGATGCGCTCGCCGGGGGCCAGCGCGCCGACATCGACTTCCACCGGCGCGCCGGCGGCCTTTGCGCGTTCGGAAGGCATCATGCTTGCCACGAACGGCACGGCGGCCGCGCCGGCCGCCACACCGCCGGCCACTGTCGTGGCAGCGACCAGAAACTGCCGTTTACCCTGATCGGTGTCTTTTTCGGACATGCCCGTAGTCCCCTTTGACTCTTGCGTCTGCGAAAAAGGCAGTATTTTACACGCGGACGCCGGTAAAAGTTAAGCAAAAACTGGAAATACCCAATTAATTCATGAGCTTATGAATATCCATCCAACGCCGCCCCTGACTGGCCCCGGCCACCGCCGCAACACGGTTTCAGCCGACCGCGGGAAACTCCAGGCGCACGATGGTTCCGCTGCCCCGCGCAGGCGACTGGATGTCGACCTTGCCGCCGTGCAGATGGGCGATCTCGCGGACGATGGCGAGGCCCAGCCCGCAACCCTCGCCGCCCGCGCCGTCGACGCGATAGAAACGCTCGAAGACCAGCGAGCGCAGTGTTTCCGGTATGCCGATGCCGTCGTCCTCCACCCGCAGCATCGCGATGCCGTCCCCGCTTCCGGTCGACACCGTGATGCGCCCACCGGAGGGGGTGTAGGCGATGGCATTGCCGATCAGGTTCGACAACAGCTCCTTCAGCAGGAAGAAATCCCCGCGCAGCGGTGCCGCGTTCAGTTCGAGCCCGAGATCGATTCTCTTGCGTATCGCGGCAGGCATCCAGTCCTCCACGACCTCCCCGGCGACGTTGCGCAGGTCGATCGGCCGCATCGAGTCCGCCTGCGCAAATCCGGCCTCCGCCCGTGCCAGCGTCAGCAGCTGGTTGGCGAGGCGCACCGCGCGCTCGGTCGACAGTCCGAGCTCCTTGAGCACCCGCACGTGCTCCGCGGGATCGGTCTGGCTCAGGCCGTATTCGACCTGCATCCGCAGGCCGGCCAGCGGCGTGCGCAGCTGGTGCGCGGCATTGGCGACGAATTCCTGCTGCGACTGGAGGGTACGGTCGAGACGGGCCAGCAGTTCGTTCAATGCCGTCACCAGCGGACGCACCTCCACCGGAGCGCGCCCCGGCGGAATCGGGCGCAGGTCGCGGTGCGAACGGGTTTCGATTTCCTCGCGCAGGTGCTCCAGCGGCTCCAGGCCCTTGCCGACGCCGAACGTCACCAGCACGATCACGGACGCGACGAGCATCACCTCGATCATGATCATGCCCGTCAGTATCTGCTTCGTCAGTTCGCTGCGTTTGACTCCGGTTTCGGCAACCTGGACGATGGCGTCCACGCCGCGCAGGCTGACCCGCATCGCGGCCACCCGCACGTATTCGCCGTCGATCCTGGCATCGTAGAGCAGTTCTCCGGCCTCGAGGGCATCGCTGCGGGGCGGCCGCAGCTGCGCGTCCCCGGCGATCAGCCGGCCGCTCCGGTCGTGAACCGAGTAGTAAATGCGGTCGAACTGGTCGGTGCGCAGCAGCATGTCCGCGGAATTCGAAAGCGCCTCCGGGTTGACGTCGGGGCGCGAATTGATCAGCCGCGTCAGCGACTGCGCGGTATCGACGAGCACCCAGTCGTAGGCGGCGGTCACCGGCCGCAGCGCGATGGCGTGGCCGAACAGCGTGGCCACCAC
>JAHCLD010000076.1 GCA_026125585.1 Burkholderiales bacterium | reverse complement strand
GCGCGTCGGTCGCCGTGGCGCCGGCTTCGGCGCGCACGGTCACGACCAGGTCGCCAGGGTTGATCGTGCCGCCCTGCTTCGCGTGCACGGTCTCGACGACGCCGGCCGCGGTCGCCGGCACGTCCATCGTCGCCTTGTCGGTCTCGAGCGTGACGAGCGGCGTATCGACCGCCACCGTGTCGCCCGGCTTCACGAGCACGTCGATCACGGCGACGTCCTTGAAGTCGCCCATGTCGGGCACGCGCATCTCGATCAGCTGCGTCATGCGCGCTCTCCGTTCACGACTTCAGCGGATCCGGCTTGCCGGCGTCGATCGCGTAGCGCTCGATCGCCGCCGCGGCCGTCGCCCGGTCGATCTTGCCCTCGTCGGCGAGCGCCCTGAGCGCGGCGAGCACGATGTAGTGGCGATCGACCTCGAAGTGCTTGCGCAGCTGCGCGCGCGAATCGCTGCGGCCATAGCCATCGGTGCCGAGCGTCACGTAGTTGCCGGCGACCCACTTGCGGATCTGGTCCGGCACGCTGCGCATGTAGTCGGTGGCCGCGATGATCGGGCCTTCGCGGTCCCTGAAGCACTGCTGCACATAGGGCACACGCGGCGGCTCGGCCGGATGCAGCAGATTCCAGCGCTCGCATTCGAGCGCCTCGCGGCGCAGCTCGCCGAACGACGGCGCCGAGAACACGTCGGCCGGGATGCCGAAGTCCTTCTCGAGCAGCTCGGCCGCGGCGATCACCTCGCGCAGGATCGTGCCCGAACCGAGCAGCGTCGCCCGCACGCGCCCGCGACCGCCGATCTGCAGCAGGTAGAGCCCCTTCAGGATCCCCTGCTCGACGCCGCGCGGCATCGGCGGCTGCACGTAGTTCTCGTTCATCGTGGTGATGTAATAGAACACCGGCTCGTGCTCGACGAACATGCGGCGCAGCCCGTCGTGGATGATGACGGCCAGCTCGTAGGCGAAGCTCGGGTCGTAGGTGATGCAGTTCGGCACGACGCTGAACAGCAGCAGGCTGTGGCCGTCCTGGTGCTGCAGGCCCTCGCCGGCGAGCGTGGTGCGGCCCGCCGTGGCGCCGATCAGGAAGCCGCGCGTCTGCTGGTCGCCCGCGGCCCAGACGAAATCGCCGGCGCGCTGGAAGCCGAACATCGAGTAATAGATGTAGAACGGCACCATGTTGATGCCGTGGTTCGCGTAGGCCGTCCCGGCCGCGATCCACGAGCAGAACCCGCCCGCCTCGTTGATGCCCTCCTCGATCATCTGCCCGGTCTTGACCTCGCGGTAGGACGCGAGCTGCTCGGCGTCGACCGGCGTGTACAGCTGGCCGACCGACGAGTAGATGCCGATCTGGCGGAACAGCCCCTCCATGCCGAAGGTGCGCGCTTCGTCGGGCACGATCGGCACGACGTTCGGGCCGATGTTCTTGTCCTTCAGCAGCGCGGTGAGGATGCGCACGAAGGCCATCGTGGTCGAAATCTCGCGCTCGCCGGTGCCCTCGAGCATCGCCTGGAACGTCTCGAGCGCGGGGATCACGAGCGGGGCGGCGACTTCGCGGCGCACCGGCAGGTAGCCGCCGTACGCCATGCGCCGCTCGCGCAGGTAGCGCATCTCCTCGCTGTCCTCGGCCGGGCGGCAGAACGGGGCGTGCGATCTCGTCGTCGGAGATCGGGATGTTGAAGCGGTCGCGGAAGATCAGCAGGTCCTCGTCCGACAGCTTCTTCGCCTGGTGGGTCATCATCTGGCCTTCGGCCGACTTGCCGAGACCGAAGCCCTTGACGGTCTTCGCGAGGATCACGGTCGGCTGACCCTTGTGCGCGGCCGCCGCGGCGTAGGCGGCGTAGACCTTGCGCGGATCGTGTCCGCCGCGGTTCAGGCGCCAGATCTCCTCGTCCGACATGTTCGCGACCATCGCCTTCAGCTCGGGATACTTGCCGAAGAAATGCTCGCGCGTGTAGGCGCCGCCCTTGGCCTTGAAGTTCTGGTATTCGCCGTCGAGGCACTCCTCCATGGTCCGGCGCAACAGGCCCTTGTGGTCCTTCGCGAGCAGCGGATCCCAGCGCGAGCCCCACAGCACCTTGATCACGTTCCAGCCCGCGCCGAGGAAGGCGGCCTCGAGCTCCTGGATGATCTTGCCGTTGCCGCGCACCGGGCCGTCGAGGCGCTGCAGGTTGCAGTTGATCACGAAGACGAGATTGTCGAGCTTCTCGCGCACCGGCATCGTCAGCGCGCCCATCGATTCGGGCTCGTCCATCTCGCCGTCGCCGAGGAAGGCCCAGACCTTGCGGTCCGAGGGTTTGACGATGCCGCGGTTCTCGAGGTAGCGCGTGAAGCGCGCCTGGAAGATCGCCTGCATCGGCCCGAGACCCATCGACACGGTCGGGTACTGCCAGAAATCGGGCATCAGCCACGGATGCGGATACGACGACAGGCCGTTGCCCGCGACTTCCTGGCGGAAATTGCGCAGCTGCTCCTCGGTGAGCCGGCCTTCGACATAGGCGCGCGCGTAGATGCCCGGCGACGCATGTCCCTGGAAGAAGATCATGTCGCCCGGATGACGCTCGGATGGCGCGCGCCAGAAATGATTGAAGCCGACTTCGTAGAGTGTCAGCGCCGACGCATAGGTCGACAGGTGCCCGCCGTACTCCGAGGAGATGCGGTTCGCGTGCACGACCATCGCCATCGCGTTCCAGCGGATGTAGGCCTCGACCCGCCGTTCGAGCGCGCGGTTGCCGGGATAATCCGGTTCGGCGCCGGTCGAGATCGTGTTCAGGTAGGCGGTATTCGGCCGGAACGGCAGGTAAGTGCCGGAACGGCGCGCATGATCGATCATCCGCTCGAGCAGGAAATAGGCACGCTCGGGGCCGCCGGCCTTCAACACCGAGTCGATCGATTCGATCCACTCGCGTGTTTCGGTCGGGTCTAGGTCTTCGAGCCTGGGAATGTCGGTCATCGCGTTGCGGTCCCGATTGCGCAGCAAGGAGCTGCTGGCGGCGTATGTTAAACTGCACGGCGCCGCGATACTTCATGCACTCATGGAGCGCGTGCCATGATCCGGTTTTAGCCAGTGACGGTCAAGCCGGCAGCCGCCATGCAAACCGCGCGGAATCCCGTTGCCTGCAAGCACACCGCCAACCGATGACATCGCAATCGCATTGCCGCGCATGACCCGGCTGACACTCACGCGGCCCGACGACTGGCATCTGCACCTGCGCGACGGCGCGGCGCTCGCGGCCGTGCTGGCACACACGGCCGCGCGCTTCGCGCGCGCGATCGTGATGCCGAATCTCGTCCCGCCGGTGACGACGACGGCCGCCGCCGCGGACTACCGCGCCCGCATCGTCGCGGCACTGCCGCCGGGCGCGCGCTTCGAGCCGCTGATGACGCTGTACCTGACCGACCACACGACGCCGGCCGAAATCGGGCGCGCGAAGGCGAGCGGCATCGTGCACGGCTGCAAGCTCTATCCCGCGGGCGCGACCACCCATTCGCAGGCCGGCGTCACCGACCTGCGCCACCTCGATGCGACGCTCGAGCGCATGGCCGAGCTCGGCCTGCCGCTGCAGGTGCACGGCGAAGTCACGTCGCCCGACGTCGACATCTTCGACCGCGAGGCGCGCTTCATCGACACGGTGCTCGCGCCGCTCGCCGCGCGCATGCCGCGCCTGCGGATCGTGTTCGAGCACATCACGACGCGGGCCGCGGCCGAATTCGTGCGCGACGCGCGCGAGGGGATCGCCGCGACGATCACGCCACAGCACCTGCTGCTGAACCGCAACGCGCTGTTTGCCGGCGGCGTGCGCCCGCACCACTATTGCCTGCCGATCCTGAAGCGGGAAGTGCATCGCGCGGCGCTGGTTGCCGCGGCGACCGGCGGCAATCCGAAGTTTTTCCTCGGCACTGACAGCGCGCCGCATGCGCGGCACACCAAGGAGAACGACTGCGGCTGCGCGGGCATGTACACCGCGCATGCCGGCATCGAGCTTTATGCCGAAGTGTTCGACGCCGCCGGCGCGCTCGACCGGCTGGAAGCCTTCGCCGGCCATTTCGGCGCGGACTTCTACGGCTTGCCGCGCAACGCTGAAAAAATCACGCTTCTGCAGGAACCGTGGAACGCGCCGGCCAGCGTGCCTTTCGGCGCGGATACGCTGGTGCCGATGCGCGCCGGTGCCGCGATCCAGTGGAGGATTGCCGGCACTTGAGCGCCTCCGGGCCCGGTCATCCCGCCGGCGCCGGATGGGCGCCGCTGCCGCACGACGATCCTTTCCATTACAGCCGGCTCGATCTGCCGCGCGACGGGCTGTGGATATTCACCTACGGCTCGCTGATGTGGGATCCCGCGTTCCGTTTCGAGGGTTCGGCGCCGGCGCTGCTGCGTGGATATCACCGCGCGTTCTGCATCTATTCCAGCCGTTACCGCGGCACGGCGTCTGCGCCGGGGCTGGTGCTCGGTCTGGATCGCGGCGGTGCCTGCAGGGGCAGGGCGTACCGCGTGGCTGCCGCGGACATTTCCGAAGCGCTGGAGGCGTTGTGGCTGCGCGAGATGCGGCGGCGGGTGTACGTGCCGCGCCTGCTGCCGGTCGACATGGGCGGTGAACGCCGGATGGCGCTGGCGTTTCTCGCCAATCGCCGCCACGACGGTTACGCCGGGCGGCTCGGGCTCGAGGCCGCCGCCGCGATCATCGCCGCCCGCCGCGGCGAGCGCGGCCCCAACGTCGATTACCTGGTGAACACCCTGCGCCACCTCGATGCGCTGGGCGTGCATGACCGTCATCTGCACGATCTGCTAGCGGCCGTGCGCGCACGCGGGGCGCGCTGATCCGGATTGCGCCGGGTGGGCGATGTCCACATGATAAAATCCGCGGCGAAGCTGGCCAGGCAGCCGCTGTGCGCGGAGCAAACCGGACAAGGCGACTTGTACGTGCCGCGCATAGAGGAAAGTCCGGGCTCCACAGGGTAGGGTGACGGGTAACGCCCGTCCGCCGCGAGGCGAGGAACAGGGCCACAGAGAACGAACCGCCGATGGCCGTCCGGCTTGCGGCGCGCAAGCGCCGCAAAGTCCCCTTAAATGGGGTGGAGGGCGTGCGAGTGCTCCCGGCTGGCGGCGCGCAAGCGCCGCAAAGTCTCCCTTGAATGGGAAGGGGGCGCGCAAGCGCCCGCGCAGTTCGCGCAAGCGGATTGCGGCGGATCAGGCAAGGGTGAAAAGGTGCGGTAAGAGCGCACCGCGTTCGCGGTAACGCGAATGGCACGGTAACCTCCACCCGGAGCAACACCGCATAGGCAAGCGATGACGCGTCCCGCCGAGCTTGCGGGTAGGTGGCTTGAGCCGGCCAGCAATGTCCGGCCCAGAGGAATGGCTGTCCACGACAGAACCCGGCTTACCGGCCAGCTTCACCCTTCCTCCTCCTGAAAATGACGTCAGGCCCATTGTCGTCACCCGGCGACGCAGCGAATTTCTGTAATTGCCTGATTTTTAAGCATAATTATTTAATGCGTCACTTTCAGTACGCGCAATATCCTGTTGTTTTAATTGATTTATTTCGAAGCAAAAAAATCATAAAATCGGGCATCAACAAGTCGCCGTAAGTCATTGTCATTAAAAAGGAATTCCGGAATTCGACCCTTGACCCGCATCCTCCAGTTATTTATAGTGGGATGAAGTGGTAGAAAGTGGGAGAAATGCCTGCCGCATATCCGGCAAGGCGTGGCTTTCACGGGCAAAGGGGGAACCGTGTTTCGCGGGGTCGCACAACTCAATCTCGACAGCAAAGGCCGGCTCGCGGTACCCGCGCGCCATCGCGACACTTTGCTCGAGCGCTGCGCGGGCCACCTGGTCATCACCGCGGATGCCGACCGCTGCCTGCTGATCTATCCGCTGCCCGACTGGGAACTCATCCAGCAGAAACTCGAAGGCCTGTCGAATCTCGATCCGCGCGTGCGCGAGCTGCAGCGCCGCCTGATCGGTTTCGCCGTCGACGTCGACATGGACGGCGCGGGCCGCGTGCTGATCACGCCTGAATTGCGCCGCTACGCGCAGCTCGAAAAGAGCGTCGTGCTGGTCGGGCAGGGCAAAAAATTCGAGCTGTGGAACGACGAACGCTGGACGCAGCTCATTGATGGCGCCGGCGGTTTCGGCGCCGGCGGATTGCCGGCGGAGCTGGAGAATTTCTCCTTGTGACGCACGGCGCGCATGCCGCGGTGCTCGCGCAGGAAGCCATGGAGGCATTGAACATCCGGTCCGGTGGCGTTTACGTCGATTGCACCTTCGGGCGCGGCGGGCACAGCCGGCTGATCCTCGAGCGGCTGGGCGGCGACGGACGGCTGCTGGCGCTGGACCGCGATCCCGAGGCGGTGCTGGCCGCGGGCGCGATCAGGGATCCGCGCTTCACGATGCTGCACGGCGCTTTCAGCGGGGTGGCCGAAGCGCTGCGCGGCGCGGGGGTGACGGAGGTGGATGGCCTGCTGCTGGACCTCGGCGTGTCGTCGCCGCAACTCGACGATGCGCGCCGCGGATTCAGCTTCAGGGGGGACGCGCCGCTCGACATGCGCATGGATCCGGGGCAGGGCATCAGCGCGGCGCAGTGGCTTGCCACGGCAGAAGAAGCGGACATCAGGGGGGTCATCAGGGACTATGGCGAAGAACGGTTTGCTAAACAGATTGCAGCAGCGATTGTTGCGGCTCGGGCGCGGGGACCTGTTGACACCACACGAAAACTTGCCGCGCTCGTGGCAGAAGCCGTTCCCGCGCGCGAGCCACGCCAGGATCCGGCGACGCGCACGTTTCAGGCTCTACGGATTCACGTCAATCAGGAGCTTGAGGAGCTATCGGTAGTGCTGCCCCGGTGCGTGGCCCTGCTGAATCCGGGCGGACGCCTGGTGGTGATCAGCTTTCACTCGCTCGAGGACCGGATCGTCAAGCGCTTCCTGCGCGCCGAGTCCCGGGCCGACACCCTGCCGGCCCGGCTGCCTGTGCGCGCCCGCGACCTGCCGCCGCCCCGGATGCGGCTCGTCGGCCGCGCGCGGCGTCCCGCGGCATCGGAAGTGGCCGCGAATCCGCGGGCGCGCAGCGCGGTGATGCGGGTCGCGGAACGCACCGGAGCGGAGGCGGCTTGAGCGCGCGCCTGGCATTCATCCTGTTCGTCGTGCTGATCGCCTGCGCGTTCGTGCTGGTCGCCTCCCAGCACAAGGCGCGCAAGCTTTATGTCGAACTACAGAAGGAGCAGTCGGCGGCGAAGCAGATCGATGACGAATGGGGGCAGCTGCAGCTCGAGCAGGGCACCTGGTCGACCCACGGGCGGATCGAACGCATCGCCACCCGCGAACTCGGTATGCGCCTGCCGTCTTCGGGCCGCATCGAAGTGGTGCCCGCGGCGCGTCCGGAGATGGCGCAATGAAGCCGCAGGCCGCGCGGGAGCAGTCGCCCAGCCTGCCGCGCTGGCGCGCGAACCTGCTGCTGCTGCTGTTCGGCGCGTCGTTCATCGGGCTGGCCGGCCGGGCGCTGTGGCTGCAGGCCCTGAACAACGACTTCCTGCAGCGCAAGGGGGAGTCGCGCTATTCGCGGGTCGTCGAGATCGGCGCCAGCCGCGGCATGATCGTCGACCGCAACAACGAGCCGCTGGCGATTTCCACCCCGGTCGAATCGGTGGCCGCCAGCCCGGCCGATGTCGACGCGGATCCGGCGGCGCTGCGCCGGCTCGCGCAACTGCTGGGCATCGGCAACGAAGAACTGCGCACCCGCCTGGCGGACACGCGGCGCGAATTCGTCTATCTCAAGCGCCAGCTGCCGCCGGACCAGGCCGAGCGCGTCGTGCAGCTTGGCATCCCCGGCGTGTTCCTGCAGCGCGAGCACCGCCGCTATTACCCCGCCGGCGAAGTGATGTCGCACATCATCGGCTTCACCGGCGTCGACGACCGGGGCCAGGAAGCGCTGGAGCTGGCCTTCGAGGAATCGCTGGCCGGAAAACCCGGCAGCCGGCGCGTGATCAAGGACCGCCTCGGCCGCATCGTCGAGGACGTGGAGAGCATCCGCGTGCCGCAGAACGGCCAGCAACTGCGCCTGTCGATCGACGCCCGCATCCAGTACCTCGCGTTCCGCGAGCTGAAGTCGGCGGTGGCGGCCCATCGCGCGAAAGCCGGCGGGATCGTCGTGCTCGACGTTGCCACCGGGGAAATCCTGGCCATGGCCAACCTGCCCGCGTACAACCCGAACAACCGCGGCCGGCTCGATGCGCAGCGCACCCGCAACCGCGTGGTGACCGACCTCTTCGAGCCCGGCTCGACGCTGAAGCCTTTCACCGCGGCCGCCGCGCTGGAAGCAGGGCTGTTCAAGCCGGGCACGGTGATCCAGACGGCGCCGGGCCAGTTGACCATCGGCAGCCGCACCATCCATGACGCGCATCCGCAGGGCGCGCTGACGGTGGCCCAGGTCATCCAGAAATCGTCCAATGTCGGCACCGCCAAGATGGGGCTGGCGATGCCTTCCGAAATGCTGTGGAGCCTGTTCAGCCGCGCCGGATTCGGCTCCCCGCCGCGCTCCGGTTTTCCCGGCGAGGTCTCGGGACGGCTGCGCGCGCACAACACCTGGAAGCCGATCGAGCAGGCGACGATGTCGTACGGCTACGGCATTTCGGTGTCGCTGCTGCAGCTGGCCCGTTCCTATACCATATTCGCTTCCGACGGCATGCTCCATCCGGTGACGCTGCTCCGGCGCGACGGCCCGGTGCAGGGGACGCGGGTGGTTTCCGCGCAGACCGCGCTGGCGGTGCGCCAGATGCTGGAAATGGCGGCGCAGCCCGGCGGCACGGCGCCCGGCGCCCAGGTTTCCGGATACACCGTCGCCGGCAAGACCGGCACCGCGCACAAGCTCGAAGGCCGGGGATATGCCGCCAACCGTTACGTGTCGTCGTTCGTCGGCATGGCGCCGGCATCGCGGCCGCGGGTGATCGTCGCGGTGATGATCGACGAGCCTTCCGCGGGTCAGTACTACGGCGGCGCGGTGGCGGCGCCGGTGTTCAGCCATGTCGTTGCCGGCACGCTGCGGTTCCTGGCGGTGCCGCCTGACGCGCCGGGCAGGACGACGATGCTGGCGCCCGAGGACGCGCCGCTGGTGCGGGAGGAGGTCTGATGGCCGCCGACCTTCAGGCCGTGCGCCGGCTGGGCGTGCGCCGGCTGACCGTGGACAGCCGCGCGGTCCGCGCCGGCGACACCTTCGTGGCCTATCCCGGAGAGTCACGCGACGGCCGCGATTACATCGCCCAGGCGATCGCCAACGGCGCCGCCTCGGTGCTGTGGGATACCGGAGGGTATGCCTGGAACGCGAAATGGCGGGTGCCGAATCTCGGCATCCCTCACTTGCGGCGTGAGGCCGGCGTCATTGCCGCCGAAATCTGCGGCAGGCCCAGTGCCCGGCTGTGGACCGTCGGCATCACCGGCACCAACGGCAAGACCTCGTGCAGCCAGTGGGTCGCGCAGTCGCTGACCCGGATGCGGCGCAAGTGCGCGGTGATCGGCACGCTGGGCAGCGGTTTTCCGGGAAAGCTGGACGCCCATGCCCATACCAATACCAATACCACGCCGGATGCGGTGACGCTGCAGGCGCGGATGCGCGGCTTTGCGCGCACCGGCGCGCGCGCCGTGTGCATGGAAGTGTCGTCGCACGGCCTTGAGCAGGACCGGCTGTCCGGCGTCGAGTTCGACGTCGCGATGCTGACCAACCTGAGCCGCGACCACCTCGATTACCACGGCACGATGCGGCGCTACAAGGCGGCCAAGGCGAAGCTGTTCCGCTGGCCGACGCTGGGCCGCGCGGTGCTCAACCTCGACGATGCCTTCGGGCGCGAGCTCGCGCAGCGCTGGAAACACCGCCGCGCGGAACTGATCGGTTACGGTTTCGGCCGCGCCGCGGCGCGCTCGCGCAAGGCCTGCGTCGAAGGACGCAATCTCAGGCTCGGCCTCGACGGCGTGGCTTTCGAGATCGCTTCGCCCTGGGGCCGGGCGAGGTTGCGCAGCCCGCTGATCGGCGGCTTCAACGCGGCCAATCTGCTGGGTTCGCTGGCGGTGCTGCTGGCGAGCGGCATGGATCTGGAGCGTTCGGTGGCCGCGCTGGAAAAGGCCGGCCCCGTGCCGGGCCGCACCGAACGCTACGGCGGCGGGCGCGCGCCGCTGGTGGTGGTCGATTACGCGCATACGCCGGATGCGCTGGAAAAGGTGCTGCGCGCGCTGCGCGGCATCGCCGGCGCGCAGGCCCGCCTGTTCTGCGTGTTTGGCTGCGGCGGCGGCCGCGACCGCGGCAAGCGGCCGCTGATGGGCGCGGTGGCGTCGAGCCACGCCGACCGCGTGATCGTCACCAGCGACAATCCGCGCGACGAGGATCCGGCGGCGATCATTGGTGAAATCACCGAAGGGGTGCGCGGCGCGCACCGCATCATCGTCGACCGGCGCGAGGCGATACGCGCGGCGCTCGCCGAGGCGCGTCGCGGCGACGTGGTCCTGGTTGCCGGCAAGGGCCACGAGAATTACCAGGAAATCCGCGGCCTGCGCCGCCGTTTCAGCGACGCGGCCGTGGTGCGCTCGGCCCTGGCGGGGAGGACGCGGTGATGACCTTGGCCGCTGCTGCGA
>JAHCLD010000075.1 GCA_026125585.1 Burkholderiales bacterium | reverse complement strand
CCGCCACTCGCGGCCGCCGAAGCGCAGCAGCGAACCCACGGCCGCGCCGTCGAAGCGTTTGGCGATGCCCGTGCCGACGATGACCTCCGTCGAGCCGGGACGGAACGCGCGTCCCTCGATGATGCGCAACTGCGGCCGCAGCCCGAAGGCCGCCTCGCCGACGCCGCGGGTGGTGACGTTGGTGGCGACGCCGGAATCCCGCTTGGGCAGCGTGATCAGCACCACGACCTCCTTCGACACCAGGCGCAGGCCGCCGGGGCCGATGGCGATCTCCGGCTGTGTCTCGACGATCGCCGCCTGCGCGCGCTCGATCACGCTGGAAATCTCCGCGCCGGCGGCGCGGCGCGTCACGTGCACGTTGTCGGGCTGGCCGGTGGCGACCAGCGACTGGCGCAGCCCCGTGTCGAGCATCTGCACCGCGGCGAACACGAACACCACCAGCGCCATGCCGCCGGCGGTCAGCGCCGTGGTCAGCTTGCGCGCCCACAGATTGCGCAACGTGTAGGAAAACGGAATTGCCTTCACCGCCTCACCCCACCGCCCGCAGGCCGTCGACGATGCGCACCCGCGCGGCGCGCAACGCCGGCAGCACTGCCGCGACAACACCGACCGCCGCGGCGCAGGCAATCTGCAGCCGCACGGTCGAGGCGCTGACCTCGAATACCGGGAACAGCGTGCCCATCTGCCGCGCGAACCAGTGGGCCACCGGAAAGGTCAGCCCCACGCCCAGTACGGCACCGGCCGCGGCAATCGCCAGCGACTCGCCGAAAATCAGGCCACCGAGGAATCCGGGACCGAATCCCAGCACCTTCAGGGTCGCGTATTCGGCCATGCGCTCGCGCGCGGTCATCGCCATCGTGTTGGCCATCACGGCGAGAATGATGAAGATCACCACGAACGAGACGATGCGGATGGCGATGACGATCGCCTCGGTCTGCTTGACGAATCCGATCTGGAAGGCCTGCTCGGTCTCGGTCAGCGTCTCCGCGGCGGAGTTGGCGAACTGGGCATCGACCGCCCTGCTGATCTCCGCGGCGCGCGCGACATCGGCGACCTGCACCACGAACACGCCGACCTGGTTGGCGCTTTGCGGCGCGCGCTGCCGCGCGCTCTCGTTGAGGTAATCCCAGTGGAAGAAAAACTGCGAGGCGTCGGTGCGCGGCGTCGCGCCGTCATAGATCGCGCGCACGACGAACTCCCAGTTGCCGGAAAAGACCGTCCCCTTCAGCGTCACCGTGTCGCCGACCCGGAAACCGTAGGTGTCCGCCAGCTTGCGGCCGACCACCGCGCCCTTGCGGTCGCGCAGGAAATCGCGCAACTGGTCGTCGGGAATCCGGTATTCGGGATACATCGCCAGGTACGGCATCGCGTCGATCGCGAACTGCGGGAAAAAATTCTTCGGCTCCTGATAGACGCCGGCGAACCAGTTCGCCGCCGCGACGCCGCGCACGCCGTCGATCGCGCGGATCTTGTCGCGGTAATGCACGGGCAGCGGCACCACCAGCGACACCGAGCTGCGGGTCACCAGCCGGTCGGGCGCCGCGTTGTTCGCGCCCGAATACCAGGCATCGACCACTGTCTGCAGCAGGCCGAAGGACAGGACCGCCACCAGCAGACCCAGCACCGTCAGCAGCGTGCGCAGCCTGTGGCGCAGCACGTTGCGCAGGATCAGTTTCAGCAGGTGCATATAAATATCAATAAAAACAAATACTTATATATCTAGTCGATCAAGGCGCCCTTGTCCAGATGTTTCAGCGTGCGGGCGCGCTGCGCCGCCGAGGGATCGTGGGTCACCATGATGATGGTCTTGCCCAGTTCGCGGTTCATGCGCTCCATCAGCGTGAGGATGTCTTCCGCTGACACGCGGTCGAGGTCGCCTGTGGGTTCGTCGGCCACCAGGATCGCCGGATCGGTGATGATCGCGCGCGCGATCGCCACCCGCTGCTGCTGGCCGCCCGAAAGCTCCGAAGGATAATGCGCCATGCGGTCGGTGAGGCCGACCATCGACAGCGCGATGCCGACCCGTTCGCGGCGGTCGCGCGCGCCAAGGCCGGTCAACAGCAGCGGCAACTCGACATTTTCGAAGGCCGTCAGCACCGGCATCAGATTGTAGAACTGGAAAATGAAGCCGACGTTGCCCGCCCGCCAGTCGGCCAGTTCGGCCTCGTTCAGCGCCATGATGTCGGTGCCGCCGACACGCAGTTCGCCGCTGTCCGGACGGTCGATGCCCGCGATCAGGTTGAGCAGCGTGCTCTTGCCCGAGCCCGAAGGCCCCATCAGGGCGACGAACTCGCCGGCGGCGATGTCGAGGTTGATGTCCGACAGCACCGGTACCACCTGCCCGCCGCGGCGGTACGATTTGACGAGATGGCGGATGGCCACCGCCGGCGCGGACTGCGGCATGGCCGGCGCGAAGCCCTATTTCGCCGCGACGGTGACCGCCATGCCGTCGCGCAGTTTTTCCGGCGGCCGCAAGACCACGGTGTCGCCGGCGGCGACGCCGCTGACCTCGAGCAACTCGCCGATGGTCATGCCTTTCCTCACCGCAACCTGCACCGCCCTGCCATCCTTCACCGTGAACAGCACGCTGGCGCCGTCGCGCTCGACGACGGCCGCCGGCTGCACCACGGTGCGCGCGCCCCGCTCTTCCTCCGGGACTTCCTTTTCGAGGAAGGCCACCTTGGCACTCATCTCGGGCAGTATCCGCGGATCGGCATCGACAAAACGGACCTTCACCAGCACCGTCGCCTTCGCGCGGTCGACGGTCGGCACCGTGCGGTGGACCATGCCGCGGAAACGCTGCCCCGGCAGCGCATCGAGCTGGATCTCGCAGGGCTGACCGACAGCGACCTTCGCCAGATTGCCCTCCGAAACATCGGCCTCGACTTCCAGCGTCGACATGTCGGCCATGGTCACCACCGCCGCCTGCGAACCGAGCGCGGAAGAAAACGGCGTGATCACGTCGCCGACGTTGGCATTCTTGGTCAGCACCACGCCGTCGAAGGGCGCGCGGATCAGCGTCTGCTCGACGGCGACCTGCGCCGCGCGCAGGTTGGCTTCAGCAACGGCGATCGAAGCCCTGAATCCGCTGATCGCGGCCTTCGCCTTGTCGTGACGCGCGACCACCGCGTCATGCGCCGCCGGCGACACGAACTTCTTCGCCAGCAGGTCGCGCGAGCGCTCCAGCGCTCGGCCGGCATCCTTCAGTTCGGCTTCACCCTGCCCGAGATTGGCGCGGGCCACATCCACCCCGGCCGCCGCCTGCTTCATCTGCGCCGTGACGTCGCTGCTCTCCAGCCGCGCCAGCACCTCGCCGGCCTTCACCTGGCTGCCTTCGCGCACGTTGAGCCATTCCAGCCGGCCGGTGGCCTTCGATGCCACCGCCGCCTTGCGCTGGGCCACGACATAACCGGTGGCATTGAGCAGGGTGTAGGCCTGTGACGGATAGGCCTGCGACACCGCGCCCACCTCGACCGGAACCGCGGCATTGCGGCTCACCGCCCAGAACACGGCGGCAGCGGCGGCCAGCGCCGCCAGCCACCACCGGTATCCGCGCTTTCGCGGCGCCACGTGCGGCGCATCGCGGTCGATGCGCAGGCGCGTCAGGTCTTCGTTGGCCAAAATGATCTAGAATCGGGACAGGAAAACAACCTGCATTGTATCCGGAGACCCCGATGAACGCCGCACCATCCCCCGCCAAAGCCAGCTTCCAGTGGGACGACCCGCTGCTGCTCGACGACCTGCTGACCGACGAGGAGCGCATGGTCTGCGACACGGCGCGCGCCTACTGCCAGGAAAAGCTGATGCCGCGGGTGCTCGAAGCCAACCGCCACGAGAAATTCCACCGCGAGATCATGAACGAGTTCGGTGAGCTCGGCTTGCTCGGGCCGACCATCGAGGGCTACGGCTGCGCCGGCGTCAACCACGTCTGCTACGGCCTGATCGCGCGCGAAGTCGAGCGCGTCGACAGCGGCTACCGCTCCGCGCTGTCGGTGCAGTCGAGCCTGGTCATGTATCCGATCTCCGCCTTCGGCAGCGAGGCGCAGAAACAGAAATACCTGCCGAAGATGGCGACCGGCGAATGGATCGGCTGCTTCGGCCTGACCGAACCCAATGCCGGCTCCGACCCGGCCGGCATGGCCACCCGCGGCAAAAAAACCGACGGCGGTTACCTGCTCAGCGGCGCCAAGATGTGGATCACCAATGCACCGCTCGCCGACGTGCTGCTGGTGTGGGCGAAGGACGACGGCGGCGTGATCCGCGGCTTCATCCTCGAAAAGGGCATGAAGGGCCTGTCGACGCCGAAAATCGAAGGCAAGTTCAGCCTGCGCTCCTCGGTGACCGGTGAAATCGTCATGGACAACGTGTTCGTGCCCGAGGAAAACGTGCTGCCGGACGTGTCCGGCCTGAAAGGCCCCTTCTCCTGCCTCAACAAGGCGCGCTACGGCATCGCCTGGGGTGCGCTCGGCGCGGCCGAATTCTGCTGGGACGCCGCGCGCCGCTACACGCTCGACCGCAGGCAGTTCGGCCGCCCGCTGGCCGCCAACCAGCTGGTGCAGCTGAAACTCGTCAACATGCAGACCGAGATCACGCTGGGACTGCACGCCGTGCTGCGCCTCGGCCGCCTGATCGACGAAGACCGCTACACGCCGGAAATGATCTCGCTGCTGAAGCGCAACTCCTGCGGCAAGGCGCTCGACATCGCCCGCGTCGCCCGCGACATGCACGGCGGCAACGGCATCTCCGACGAGTTCCACGTCATCCGCCACGTGATGAACCTCGAGGCCGTCAACACCTACGAAGGCACCCACGACATCCATGCCCTGGTCCTGGGCCGCGCACTGACCGGCATTCCGGCATTCGGCTGAGATCCGCGCGGAACACGGGACAAAAACGAAGCAAAAAGGCACGGCAGGCGACGGAGAAACCATGCCGGACATCCGCTCACCGGCGCCGCGCCGGCCGGCCCGACGCCGCACCGGGCCCGCGATGCATCCCGCGCGCCTCGCCGCCGTCCTGCTGCTGTGCTGGTCCGCAGCACTGCGGGCGCAGCCCTATCCCGAAGGAAAAAGCCTGCGCAGCGTCGACATCGCCGGCGAACGCATCGACCTGCACGCCTACAAGCCGCCGGGCTATGCCGGCGGCCCGATCCTGCTGGTGCTGCACGGACTCGGCACCAACGCGCCCGGCTACCGCGACTACGCCATCCCGCTCGCGGACAGGCTCGGCTTCCTCGTCATCGCGCCGCTGTTCGACCGCAAACGCTTCCCGACCTGGCGCTACCAGACCGGCGGCATCGTGCGCGACCAGCGCGCCGAAGGCGAATTCGCGGTTGAACCCGGAGCGCGCTGGATGGGCGGCACCTTCCTGGCAATCATCGACGCGGTGCGCGCCGCGGAAGCAAGACCGGATCTGGGCTATTCGCTGATCGGCCACTCGGCGGGCGGTCAGACGCTGTCGCGTTTCGCCGCCTTCACCCCGCATGCCGCGCGGCACATCGTCATCGCCAATCCGTCGACCTACCTGTGGCCCTCCCTGACCGAGCGCTTCCCCTACGGCTACGGCGGGCTGCCGGCCGCCATGTCCGGCGACGCGGCGCTGCAGCGCTACCTCGCCCAGCCGGTGACGCTGCTGCTGGGCACTGCGGACATCGAGCGCGGCGCCGACCTCAACGTCCGCGAAGGCGCCGAGCGCCAGGGACACAACCGCCTGGAACGCGGCCATAATGCCTTTCGCGCCGCGCAACGGCTTGCGCAGGAGCGCGGCTGGGTCTTCGGCTGGCGCCTCGTCGAAGTGCCGGATGTCGGCCACAGCGCGCGGCGCATGCTCGGCAGCGCGGAAGCGCTGGGCGTGCTGTCCCGGCAATGAGCGGCCGGAAATGAAAACACGCGCATCACGAAATCCCGGGCCGGCTGCCAAGTCCCGGCCCCCAGTTCACCCTCCCGCGGAGACACCGCCATGCCCATGCCCGACCCGATAACCGCCACCGCTCCGGAACTGCCGGACCATTCGTCGATTTCGCAGCGGATCGCCGCCTTCGCCGCAGACCTGACGCCTGAAGCCGTGCCGCAGGAGGTGCGGGACAATGCCAGGCTGCATGTACTCGATGTCTGCGGCACCGCGCTTGCGGCCACGCGCTTCGATTTCGCCCAGCACGCGCTGGCCGGCATCAGCAACATCGCCGAAAGCGGCAGCAACAGCGTCATCGGCATGCGGGTGAAGCTGCCGCTGCGCGACGCGGTGCTCCTGAACGGCATCCTCGCCCACGGCCTCGATTACGACGACACCCATCCTGGCGCCATCGTGCACCCCACCGCCAGCGCCTTTCCCTGCGCGCTCGGGCTCGCCGAACACCGCGACGCCTCCGGCGCCGACCTGCTCACCGCCTACATCCTCGGCGTCGAAATCGCGACCCGGCTCGGCGTCGCCGCGAAAGGCGCTATGCACACCCAGGGCTTCCACACCACCGGCATCGCCGGCCATTTCGGCTGCGCGGTCGCCGCCGGCAAGCTGTTCAACCTCGGTCCGCAGCGGCTGCAGTACGCCCAGGGCTTCGCCGGCAGCACCGCGTCGGCGGTTTCCGAACACCGCGCCGACGGCGCCTGGAACAAGCGCCTCCATCCGGCCTGGGCGGGCGTCGGCGGCATCACCGCGGCGGCGCTGGCCAGCGGCGGCTTCGTCGGCACGAAAAGGATCTACGAGGGCGCCGACGGCATTTTCCGCTCGCATACCGGCACGCGCTTCAACGAGGTCGAGATGGACGCGATGACGCGCAATCTCGGCAGCGAATGGCTGCTCAACGAGGTGGCGATCAAGCCGTTTCCCATTTGCCACCTGCTGCATGCCTGCGCCGATTCGGCGCTGGCAATCCGCCGCAAACACAAGGTGAAGCCGGAGGACATCGTCAAGGTGCGCGCGCTGCTGCATCCCGAAACCTTCCATTACATCGCCGAGCCGCCGGAGATGCGCCGCCGCCCGGTCTCCGACTACATGGCCAAGTTCAGCGTGCAGTTCGTGCTCGCCGCCTGCTTCGTACGCGGCAGGTTCGGCTTCGCCGAACTCGAAACCGAGGCGCTCAACGATCCCGCCATCCTCGCCCTGGCGCAGAAAGTGCACCACGAAGCCGACCCGGATTCGGCCTTCCCGAAGTATTTCTCGGGCGGCGTCGTGGTCACCACCAGGGACGGCCGCGAGTTCGTGCACATGGAAAAAATCAACCGCGGCGCCGGCGAACGCGCGCTGTCGGCGCAGGACATCACCGAGAAGTTCTACGACAACGCGACGCTGGTGATCTCGAAACCGCAGGCCGAACGCATCCACGCCGCGGTGCTCGACATGGACCGGCGCAGCGCGCGCGACCTGGCCCGCGCCCTGGCGCTATAAAAAACCTTGGCACCATAAAAATAATAAATTAAAACAACATGTTATGGAAATCGACCTGAATCACCTGCGCAACTGGATCGGCAAGAAGGAAACCCACCACGACGTCGCCACGGCCTTCCCGGTCGCGGCGCTCACGGCCACCCTCGACCGCGACGATCCGCCGCCGAAGGCCGGCGACGTCATCCCCCACAGCGCGCACTGGCTTTATTTTCTCGAAACCGCGCCCAATGCCGAACTCGGGCACGACGGTCATCCGAAACGCGGCGGTTTCCTGCCGCCGGTGGCGCTGCCGCGCAGGATGTGGGCCGGCGGCCGCATCGACTTCCGTGCGCCGGTCCGCATCGGCGACGCCATCAGCCGCGAATCCGAAATCATCTCGGTCGAGGCCAAGTCCGGCAGCAGCGGTCAACTGGTGTTCGTGACGGTGCGCCATACGGTCAGGGCCGGCGGCATCGTCGCCATCGTCGAGGAACACGACATCGTCTATCGCGAAGCCGCGAAACCGGGCGAAGCCACGCCCGCGGGCAAACCGGCGCCCCAAACGGCGGCATGGCGCCGCGAACTGCAGACCAACGAAGCCGTGCTGTTCCGCTACTCGGCGTTGATTTTCAACGCCCACCGCATCCACTACGACATCGACTACTGCCGCGACACCGAGGGTTATCCGGGATTGATCGTGCACGGCCCGCTGCAGACCACGCTGCTGCTGGATCTCTGCCGCCGCAGCGACCCGCGTCCGGTGCGACGCCTCGACTACCGCGCCACGCACCCGGTGTTCCACCAGGAAACGTTCACCGTGAACGGCCAGCCGTCGCCCGACGGCAATTCGGCGGAACTGTGGACGGCAAATGCCGCCGGAAATTACGCGATGCGCGGTACCGCGACGTTCTGAACGGAGACTGGCGCGGTCATCGGTTATTGCACCCCGATCCCCGAGAGCTTCACCGAGCCTGCGTACTTGCCGCCCCCCACCTTCAGGAAATCCAAGCCACAAAGTCACAACGAGAAGAAACCGATGACCACGCCAGCCAACCTGATCCTGTTCCAGTCCGACAACCACGCCGGCCAGCTCGCAGGCTGCTACGGCCATCCGCTGGTGCGCACGCCGGCAATGGACCGCATCGCCACCGCCGGCGTGCGTTTCGCCAGCGCCTACTGCAGCAGCCCGCTGTGCTGCCCCTCGCGCTCCAGCCTCGCGACCGGGCGTTTTCCGCACCAGACCGGCTACTGGGACAACGCGCTGACCTACGACGGCCGCATCCCGACCTGGCACCACCGGCTGCGCGAGCAGGGTCACACGGTGACCGCGGTCGGCAAGCTGCACTACCGCTCCGGCGAGGACGACAACGGCTTCACCGAAGAAATCATTCCGATGCACCTGCACGAGGGCAAGGGCGCCATCAAGAATCTGCTGCGCGGCTACGGTTCGGAACCGCCCAAGGACGACGGCAGCTTCTGGAAGCTGTACATAGAACGCTCCGGCGTCGGCGCGACCCATTACCAGGACTACGACCGCAACATCACGCGCGAAGCCGTGGCCTGGCTGAAGAAGCACGCGCGCGGCAGCGGCAAGCCCTGGGTGCTCTACGTGTCCTACATCAGCGCCCATCCGCCATTCACGGTGCCGCAGGAATTGTGGGACCTGTATCCCGAAAAGGACATGCCGCTGCCGCCCGCCTTCCGCCCGGGAGAGCGCCCCGAGCACCCGGCGATGGAATTCCTGCGTCACATGGACGGCATGCGCGTGATGACCGACGAAGCCGCGCTGCGGCGCATCGCCGCCGGTTATTTCGCGCTGATCACGCACCTCGACCGCCAGATCGGCGAAGTCATGAAGGACGCCGAGGAACTGGGCCTGCTCGGCAACACCCGCATCGCCTACACCAGCGACCACGGCGAGCTGTTCGGCGCCCAAGGCCTGTTCGGCAAGAAAAACCTTTACGAAGGCGCGATCCGCGTGCCGCTGCTGCTCGCCGGCCCCGGCGTGCCGCAGGGCCGCGTGGTGCGGCAGTTCGCGTCGCACGTCGACCTTTTCCCGACCATCGCCGCAGCCGTCGGCGCCAGGCTCGATGCGGCCGACGACGACCTGCCGGGCATCGACCTGTGGCCGGCCATCGGCGGACGGGAAATCCGGCGGCCCGCCTTCGCCGAATACCACGCTCAGGCCTCGAAGGCCGGCGCCTTCGTGCTGCGCGACGGCGCGAAGAAACTCATCTACCACGTCGGCATGCCGCCGCAGCTGTTCGACCTGGAGCGTGATCCGGACGAAATGCGCGATCTTGCCGCAACGGAACCGGAAACCGTGCAGGCGCTCGAGGAAAAGCTCCGCACGATCTGCGATCCGGAAGCGGCTGACGCCCGGGCCAAGGCCGATCAGCGGGCCGCCGCCGACGCCTGGGGCGGCGCCGAGGCGCTGCTCGGCGAAAGCCAGATCCTGTTCACGCCGCCGCCGGGCGTGTCCAAGGAAGAGGCCTGGAAGATACCGGGGCCATCGCGCGGATGAAAACGGCTTCAGCCGTGGAAGACACAAAATTGCGGTGAATTTCCCAAGCCGCCATCGACGCGTACCAGCAGCCGGGGATTTCCCGGTTTTTATCCGCCGCTATCCGCGGCCATCTGCCGCTGCATACCCCGGCCGGATGGCGCCGCGATCAGGGCTTCCTGGTGACCCCGACCTCCGCCCAGATCGAGCGGAACTGCCGATCCTTGTCCTCGACGAAATCAAGCGCCGTCTTGCCTGTCAGATAGTTGGAGTGCTCGAAATTTTTTTCGACCGCCGCCTTCCATTCCGACGTCGCGACGGCCCTGGCGATCGCCTTCTCCCAGAACGCAATCTGCTCCGGCCGCATGCCCCGCGGGCCGATCAGCGCGCGCCAGCTCGTGTAGGTGGCCTCTATTCCTGATTCCCTGAAAGTCGGTATGTCCGACAATACGCCGGTCAGGCGCTGCGGCGCCGTCGTCGCGAGACCGCGCAATTGTCCCGAGCGGATCAGCGCGGGCGGGTTCGAGGCGAGCACGTAGGCGACGTCGACATGGCCGCCGAGCACTCCCGTGATCGACTGCGCCGACGTATTGTAGACGACCACCCGCAGCGTTTTCAGGTCGATGCCCGCCGCCTTCATCGAAACCGCCATCGCCGTGTGATTGGCCGAGCCGTAGCCGGGCGCGATGGCAAGGCTGACCGCTGCCGTGCTGCCACGCAGGCGCTCCACCATGCCGCGCGCGTTTTTCAGCGCC
>JAHCLD010000074.1 GCA_026125585.1 Burkholderiales bacterium | reverse complement strand
CGGGCTGCGCCGCGACCAGAGCCGGACCTGCCTGCTGCTGTTCATCGACCTCGACGGCTTCAAGCAGGTCAACGACCGGCTGGGCCACAAGGCGGGCGACACCGCCCTGCAGCACACGGCGCAGCGCATCACCGGCGCGGTGCGCGAATCCGACACGGTGGGCCGCTGGGGCGGCGACGAATTCGTCGTGTTCATGGAAAATGTCGATCGCGCCAATGTCGGCGAGATGGTCGCCAAGGTGCGCCAGGTGGTCGAATTGCCGACGAACCATGCGCAGCAGCAGTTCTCCGTGGGCGCCTCGATCGGCCTCGCCTTCGCGCCGGATGACGGCAACACGCTGGAGGATCTGCTGCGCGCCGCCGATGCCCGCATGTACGAAAACAAGGCGCTGCGGCGCGAAGACGGGCCGCGGGACGCTATCTGAACATCAGCGGCAGCCCGCTCAGGATCAGGACCACGCAGACCACGCGCCGGAACATCGGCTCGCTGATGCCGGTGTGGATGCGGTCGCCGAGAAATATCCCGGTCAGCATGAACGGCAGCGCCGCCGCGAACAGCGGCAGCGACTCGCGCCCGAACTCGCCCACCGCCAGGTAACCGATGCCGCGAACCACCGCCAGCGTCATCATCAGCGCCGAAAGCGTGCCGCGGAACTGCGCCTTGGTGACGCGCATCGCGTCCATGTAGACCGCGAAGAACAGGCTGGCCATCGTGCCGAAGACGGTGCCCACCGCGCCGGCGAGAAAACTCGCCGCCGCGGCGACGGCGCGCGGCGGATGCCCGGGCCCGCCGCCGCGCATCCGCCACAGCGCGTGAAGACCGTAGCCCGAGACCAGCGCCCCCAGGCCGCGGGCGAGCCAGTCCGCGTCGAGGGTCTTGAACAGCCACAGGCCGAGCAATATGCCCAGCGAGCACGAGGGCAGGATTTTCAGGATCACCGGCAACGACACATGCTGCCGGTCCTTGCCGAACAGCATCGCCGAAGACGAGATGGTCAGCAGCGTCCACACCGGCACCAGCGTTTTCATCGGAATCACCAGCGCCAGCAGCGGCATCGCGGCGAAGCCGCCGAAACCGGTGCTGCCGCGCAGCGCGTAGCTCGCGATCAGCACGGCAATGCAGTAGATCTCCGCCGGCGGCGAAAGACCGGTCATGCCGCCGCGTGGCCGCCCAGTTCGATCAGCCGCATGATTTCGGCCGCGGCGGCCTGGGCTTCCTCGCGCGTCAAGCGTTCGGCCGCTTCTCCGTCCCGCCTGCGGATCGCCGCCAGCATCGCGCGCAGCCCCTTGACGCTCTCCTTCGAGCGGCTGTCGGAGCGCTGCGGATGCGACAGCCCGAGCGCGCGCCAGCGCCAGATGCGCGCATGCAGCGTGCCCAGCATCGAGGACAGCGTCTCGCTGCCGGCCGCCTCGAACAGCACTTCGTAGAACCGGTTCTTGGTTTCCAGCACTTCCTGCGCGTCGCCGCGTTCGTAGGCGCCGGCGACGACATCCAGCGCCTGCGCCAGACGTTTCAGCTCGGCATCGCCGGCGTTCTGCACGAACAGCCGCGCCGCCAGCCCCTCCAGCACCGCTCGGATGGTATAGAGATCCTTGGCTTCGGCGAGCGACAGTTCGCGCACCACCGGGCCCTTGTTCGGCACGTTGGCGATCAGGCCCTCGGATTCCAGCTGGCGCAGCGCCTCGCGGATCACCGTGCGCGACACGCCCATCATCTCGGTCAGTTCCCGTTCCGTCAGCCGCGCGCCGGGCGCGAGCCGCCCGTCGATGATCGCGCGGCGCAGGCTGTCGAGCACCTGCAACCGCAGCGGTGCCGCAAGTTTCTGAATTCCTTCGATTTTCGGATTGTCCATGGTGTCTCGCTGCCGCCGGTCGTTGGCCAGTCGTTGACCAACCCGTATTACCGTAATACGATATTACGGTCTGATGCGCAGGGCAAGCTCGCGGTGCGGGTTTCCTGTCGCCGACATCACCCGTTCGACCATTCCGCCATTCCAATTCCGAAATCAGTGAGGAGCACACCACCATGAGCACCCCCGTCAAAGTCGGCATCGTCGGCCTCGGCCGCTGGGCCAAGGTCCTGACCCGCGCCGCCAAGCAGTCGAACAAGGTCCAGATCGTCGCCGGCTACAGCCGCTCGCAGGAAAAACGCGACGCCTTCGCGAAAGAGATGGGCGTGCCCGCGGTGCCCGACATGCAGACCATGCTGGCGAACCCGGAAATCAAGGGCGTGATCCTGACCGTGCCCAACGAGCAGCACCTGCCGATGGCGGAAATCGTCGCCAAGGGCGGCAAGCACGTCTACACCGAAAAGCCGATTTCGCAGACGCTGGAAGACGGCCTGAAGATCGAGGCGCTGCAGAAGCAGCACGGCATCACCGTCACCGTCGGCCACAGCGCGCGGCTGATGGCTGGCATCCGCATCATCAAGGAAAAAATCGACGCCGGCGAACTCGGCCGCGTCGCCTTCATCGAAGCCAACTTCTCCAACGAGCGCGCGCTGGAGCTGACGCCGCAGACCTGGCGCTGGTACAAGGACCGCGCCCCCGGCGGCCCGCTGTCGCAACTGGCGATCCACCAGTTCGACGTACTGCACCTGCTCGGCGGCGAGCCGCAGGAAGTCTCCTCGATGGCGTCCAAGCTGTCGCCGGTCGGCGCCGAGGTCGACGACCAGTCGATGTCGCTCGTGCGCTTCAAGGACGGCAAGATCGGCTACGTCGGCTCCTGCTGGACCTCGCCCGGCATTTTCGCGGTGCGCGTGTTCGGCTCCAAGGGCCTGATGCACTACGAAATCGACTTCGGCACCTGGGACACCCCGCACCTGCTGCACAAGAATTCCGTGCTCTACATCCAGCGCGGCAAGGACGGCTGGGGCAAGCGCGAGGACATCAAGCTGCCGGAGAGCGACATGTTCCGCGCCGAGCTCGAAGCCTTCGCCGACAGCTGCGTCTCCGGCAAGCCGAACGAACTGACCGCGCACAACGGCAACGTCGCGGTGGCGATGACCAACGCCGCGCTGAAGTCGATCGACCGCAAGGGCCAGTGCGTGACCATCGAGGAGGTCATGAACGACGCGCGCGCGAAAAACGACGCGAAGCGCGCGGCGTGAAGGTCTTGTCACTCCTCGCAAACGATCATGATCCGTCACCCCGGCGAAAGCCGGAGTCCAGGGCATCGGCCGGGTTCAAACCCTTCTGGATTCCGGCCTGCGCCGGAATGACGGCCTGCAACCAGTCAACCCAATAGCCGGGGCTCCCATGTCCAAACCCGCAACCCGCTACTTCATCGACCTCACGCAGCCCGAGATCGCGGCGCAGTTGAAGAAAAACCCGCTGGTGATCCTGCCCGCAGGCAGCGTCGAGCAGCACGGGCCGCATCTGCCGACCGGCACCGACATCTACGCCGCCAACGTCATCGGCCACGCCGTGGCCGAGCGCATGGACGGCCTGGTACTGCCGGGTGGCCCGCTCGGCGTGACACCGATGCACATGCCCTTCGAAGGCACGATCACACTGACGCCGGACACCTACCAGCGCGTGGTCACCGAAACCTGCGCCTCGACCGCCCAGCACGGCGCGAAGCGGCTGCTGATCCTGAACTGGCACGAAGGCAACATCCCCTCGCTCGCGATCGCCTCCGAAAAGCTGCATCGCGAGGTCGGCATGAGCGTGATCGTGGTCCAGGCCTGCTACGTCGCCGCCGAGCTCTACGGCCACGACTGCGGCGGCCTGACCCACGGCGGCGAGATCGAGGCGCTGGCCGTGCTCGCCTACCAGCCGGAGCTGGTGCATCTCGACCGCATCGACTACTCCTCGGACCACGGCCACGGCCGCAAATGGGACCGCCTGCGCCGCACCCGCAGCTACCAGCCGGTGCTGCGCGACATCAAGACCATCGCCGCGACGGGCTGGTACGGCGCGCCCGAACACGCCACCGCGGCCAAGGGCCTGAAAATGCTCAACGACATCGCCGACGCCATCGCCAAGGAGTGCGCCGAGATCTTCGCGCTGCTCGACGAGGCCCAGGGCGGCACCGCCGAGATCAAGCACCTGAAGGTTGCGAGCTGAAATGGCCCGTGTCTTGACTCAGGCCGAGGCCAAAAGCATGGGCCTGCCCGGCCGCAAGTCGCTGGAAATCGTCTCCGGCGAAAAAGGTTCGGAAGCCGTGACGCTGCGCCTGGTCGAAATCCCCCCGGCCAGCCCCGGCGACGCGCCGCGCGGCCGGCATTTCCACCAGGGTTTCGAGGAATGCATTTTCGTGATGTCCGGCGAAGGCTGCACCGAGGCCGACAGCGGCAGTTATCCGCTGAAGGCCGGCGACACCATCCTGATTCCCCCCGGCGAGAAGCACGCCACGCGCAACACCGGCAATGGACCGCTGGTGCTGCTGTGCTTTTTCCCGGTCGCCGACATCTCGAAACGCACGCAGGAAACTGCGCCCCCCAAATCCTAGCCACAGAGGTCACAGAGAGCACAGAGAGCACAGAGAGCACAGAGAAAACCCCTGGATGCGGGAAGCGTCCTGCCCGAGAGTTTTTCGCAGTTCTCTGTGTCCTCTGTGCCCTCTGTGGCTAAAAAGATTTCAATCATGCCAATAGACGTCATCTGCCTCCGACCCGAAGCCGATTTCACCCGCGTGGGCGTGACCCCGCCGCGGAACCTCAACATCGCCTGGCGCAAACCCGACGACGCCGATCTGCCGGCATTGATGAAACAGGCGCGCGCCGTGGTGATGCCGGCTGTCGGGCCAAAACTGCCAGCCGCATTGTTCGAGGGCACGACACTCAAGGTCGTGCAGATCACCGGTGCCGGCGTCGACCGGCTCGACGAAGCCGCGCTGAAGAAATTCGGCATCCCGGTCGCCAACGTGCCCGGCGGCAGCAACTCCGCATTGGCGGAATACACCACCGCCTGCGCCTCGGTGCTGCTGCGCCGTTTCGCCTGGGCCGACGCCGAGATCAAGAAAGGCAATTACGTGCCCTTCCGCAACCGCATGATGGCCGACAACCTCGCCGGCATCGACGGCGCCACCGTCGGCGTGGTCGGCATGGGTGTCATCGGCATGGCGGTGGCGCAGGCCTTCCACCGCATCGGCTGCCGGATCGTGTATTTCGACCCGGCGCTGAAGGACACATCGAAGGCCGGGGCGATCGACGCGCGCGCACTGCCGCTGGAGGAATTGCTGAAAACATCCGACGTGGTCACGCTGCACGTGCCGCTGATCCCCGCCACCGCCAACCTGATCGGCGCGCCGCAACTGGCGCTGATGAAGCCCGAGGCCGTGCTGATCAACGGCGCGCGCGGCGGCGTGGTCGACGAGGCCGCGCTGGCGCAGGCGCTGCAGGACGGGCGCATCGCCGGCGCCGCGGTCGATGTCTACAGCATCGAACCGGCCACGGCCGACAATCCGCTGCTGCAACTCGGGGGCGAGGCCGCCTCGCGCCTGCTGCTGACGCCACACGTCGCCGGCGTGACCCGCCAGTCCGCGGCCTTCCTGTTCAGGGCGTCCTGGGAAAATGTCCAGCATGTGTTGAACGGCGGCGCGACCGCAAACCGCGTCTACTAGAATACGGGGCAGGCGGCGCCCGGCGCCGCCGCAACAGGAGAAGCCCCGTTGAAATCCCGCAATCCCCCCGGCATCGCCGTCATCGGCGCCGGCCGCATTGGCACGCTGCGCGCGCGTCTCGCGGCCAAGCATCCCTCCGTCGGTTTCCTGGCCATCGCCGACCGCGATCCGGAGAAAGCCGCGGCGCTGGCAAAAACCACCGGCGCCGACCTGCATTCGGCGAACAACTTCGAGATCATCGAGCGCCCTGAAGTCACCGCGGTGTTCGTGTCCACGCCCGAGGGCGAGCACGCGGCGCCGGTGAAGCGCGCGCTGGAACTGGGCAAGCCGGTGCTGGTGGAAAAACCCATCGCGCTGTCGCTGAACGACGCCGAGGACATCCTCGCGGTGCTGAAGGCCACCGGCGGCAACCTGCGCATCGGCTACAGCCGGCGCTACAAGGAATGCTACCTGCGCGCCAAGGAGCAGATGATCCAGGGCCGGCTCGGCCGCGTCACCGGCGGGCTCGCCCGCGTCTACAACTCGCGCGCCCAGGCCTTCGCGATCCTCAAGCGGGATCCGCACGCGACGCCGGTGCTGGACGTGCTGACCTATTACGTCGACCTGATGTGCTGGTTCCTCGAGGGCAATCCGCCGGTGGAAATCGTCGCCCGCGGCCAGAAGGGCATCTTTCGCGACGCCGGTTACGGCGCCGACGACGTGACCTGGGCCATCGTCACCTTCGCCGACGGCGCGGTGGTCAACTTCGGGGTGAGCTACGCGCTGCCCGCGCGTTACCCGACGCTGGGCCAGTCGGACCGCCTCGAACTGCTGGGCACCGAGGGCACGATGATCGTCGACGACGACCACATGGACCACATCCTCTATTCCGACAAGGGCATCCCGCATGCCTACGTGCCGGATCACGCGGTGAATATGGCCTTCCTCGGCAGCAATACCGCCGGGGACTGGGCCGTCGGTGATTTCTGGGGGCCGCTGGGCAACGAAACCCGCGCCTGGCTCGATCACCTGGTCACCGGCCAGCCGACGGTGCACACCACGCCGCAGCAGGCGATGATCAACCTGCAGACCACGATCGCCATCGAACGCTCGGCGCGCGACGGCAGGCCGGTGCGGCTGCCGCTGGAAACCTGAAACGACACAACAACACACAAGCCGGAGGAACACCATGTTTCGCACGACGCTCATCGCCTGCGGCCTCATCGCCGCGACCCTCGCCCAGGCCCAGGATTACCCGAACCGCCCGGTGCGGATGATTTCGCCCAACCCGCCCAGCGGCGCCAACGACACCATCGGCCGCATCATCGCCATCAAGCTGGGCGAGGTGCTGGGCCAGTCGATGGTCATCGACAACCGCGGCGGCGCCGGAGGCATGCTGGGCGCCGAAATCGCCGCCCAGGCCAATGCCGACGGCTACACGCTGCTCGCCGGCTCGGTGTCCACGCATTCCTTCTCGCCGGCGCTGCGCGCGAAGCTCAACTACGATCCGGTCGGGGATTTTGCGCCGATCTCGCTATTCGCGATCTCGCAGAACCTGCTGGTCGTCAATCCCTCGCTGAAGGCCTCGTCGGTGAAGGAACTGGTCGCGCTGGCGAAATCGAAGCCGAAGGCGCTGAACTACGCCTCCGGCGGCACCGGCTCGACCAGCCATTACGCCATCGCGCTGTTCGTGCACCGCGCCGGCATCGACAGGGACACCATACACATCCCGTACAAGGGCGGCGCGCCGTCGGTGGCGGCGACGATGTCCGGCGAAACCCAGTTCTATTTCGGCCCGATGGCCAGCATGACCTCGCAGGTGCAGGCCGGGAAGCTGCGCGCGCTGGCGGTCGGCGGCATCAAGCGCTCCCCCACGCTGCCCGACGTGCCCACCGTCGCCGAAGCCGGCATCCCGACCTACCAGTCCTTCGGCTGGTTCGGCATGCTTGCGCCCGCGAAAACGCCGGAACCCATCATCCGCAAGCTCAACCAGGCGGTCGCCGCCGCGGTCAACTCGGCGGACGTCAGCCAGCGCTTCCTGCAACTGGGTGTGGATCCGGTGCACAACACGCCGGCGGAATTCCGTACCTTCATCGCCGATCAGCTGGTCCGCTACCGGACCGCGGTGAAGGAACTCGGCCTGAAGGCCGACTGATCCGGAAAAAACACGGGGCCGCCACCGCGGGCGACCCCGTGCCACCACCGCCGATCACCCCCTTTCCAGAGCACCGCTTTCCGTCTGCGGCGGTTTTGCCGCCGCGCCACCGCCAAACACCGCCCGCCAGTCCACCCGCGCCGTCAACTGCATCAGCACGAACAACGTCAGCACCGCGCCCAGCGTCACCGCGAGTCCGGTCAATCCCTTGAAGAAAAACGCATACGAAAACAGCACCAGGTAGAGCAGCTGTGCCGCGCCCGCGGCAAGAAATGCATAAGAGCCGCCGATCGCCGCGCGCAGGTAGGACAGGGTCAGGAACAGCGAGACGGCCGCGGCGGTGCCGAAGGCGAGATGGATGCTGACCTGGTCCGCGAGATAGGCGAACAGCAGGTGGAAGGAAAAAAACGCGGCTGCCAGGAAGAAAAAGTGCATCGGATGGAAATCGATGCCGCGGACGATGCCCAGCGCCAGCAGCACGACGATGAAAAAGAACAGCGACACCGGCGCGAACGACGCGATCTCCGCCGCCAGCGGTCCCGGCTGCAGTTTCTCCGGCATCGCCAGCGCGATGTCGACGCCGGCAACCAGGCGGCGGAACTCCCAGACCAGGTGCCAGCCGCCGTCGACGGCCTGCCTGCGCGTGGGCGACATGCCGTCCTCCGGAAAATCGATGTCGCGGAAGTCCGTCGTGATCGCCAGCCGGAAATTGCGCACCTCCGACACGCCGCTGCCCAGCGCGTAGGTCCAGCGCCCCAGTCCCTGGCTGCGGTAACCCGCGCGCAGGACGACCTGCTCCTCCGGCGCGAGTTCGATGCTGCCGGCGATGCGCCCGTCCTTCGCCGTCGGCAACTGCAGCCAGGGCTTGCCGTCGACTTCGAAACGCAGGTCGTCGAACACCGCGCGCTGCGCCGGAAACGGCAGTGCGATTTCGACGACCCGGCGCTCGCGGTGCGGGTTGCTCAGGGTATAGGCGGCATCGAAGCGCACGCCGTAGGTGGAGTACCAGAGCAGGCCCTTCTGCCGGTGCTCGAGCGCCAGTGCGGCGCGCACGTCGCTGGCCTCGATCGCCAGCGGCTCGGCAACGCGCTTGCTGACCGTGTTGCGGGTCTTCACACCGTTGACCTCGGTTTCAACCTGTGAGGTCTCGTGGCGGACTGCGGCCACTGACGGCGGCGCCTGCACCTGCGGCGCGCCCCACAGCTGCTCGACGCGGCTGCGCAGCCCCTGGTCGGCCTGATGGGTACGGCTGCCGGTGACGCCGGCGAGAATCCACCAGGCAATGGCCGTGCAGGCGTAGATGAAGGCGATGGCGAACAGGCGACGGATCATGCTTTTATTCCTTTTTATTCACTGGTCGTTACCGTCATTCCGGCGTACGCCGGAATCCAGTGGAACGTGGCAGCACAGCCTGGATTCCGGCCCGGGCTTTGCTTGGCCGGAATGACGCCTGGTTACTTGGCGCGCGGACAATCCGAAAGAACCTGTTCACCAAGGCGCTGTGGGCCAGAAACTGGGGACCGGCGGGGCCTGCGCCCTGCCACGTCGTGATTCCGGGGAGAAGGAGCATCGGTTTCTTCACGCAAGCCCCAATCACCGGCCCGCAGCGCCCTGTGCGTTCAAGTACCGGCCGTTGCCAGCAGTGTCACCACCGCCGCGCAGGCAATGCCGATCAGCATGCCCGTCGCCGCGGCGCGCGCCAGCCAGATGCAGAAATCCCGGGCGATCTGCCGGGTCGTGGGAACGGTCCGGGTGATGGTCGCGTTCGGTGATGCGTTCATGCCTGTTCTCCTGTGAAATGCGCCCCGATCGGGCAGTGTCATTTCAGCAGGCCGTGATGGCAGCGCCATGCCGGAACATGGCAAAGCGGCGAAGAATTGTGTCAAACCGGTGGCAGCCGCCGCCGCGGCGGCGGCGCTGCGGTATAGTCGGCGCCCATGCCCCGGCGCATCGCCATCATCGAGGACGATCCCGCCATCGGCGCCAATTACGCCGATGCGCTGTCCGCGCACGGCTACGCGGTGCAGCTCCATGCCGACCGCGCATCGGCGCTGGCCGGCCTGCAGGACAGGCTGCCGGACCTGGTGCTGCTCGACATCGGCCTCGGCGGCGAGCCCGACGCCGGCTTCGCGCTGTGCCGCGAGCTGCGCGGCCGCTCGGCGACGCTGCCGATCATTTTCCTGACCGCGCGCGACAACGAGTTCGACATGGTCGCCGGCCTGCGGCTGGGCGCCGACGACTACGTCACCAAGAGCGTGAGCCTGCCCCATCTGCTGGCGCGCGTGGACGCGCTGTTCCGCCGCGCCGCGCTGGGCGGCGCGACGAAGAGCGATGAAGACACGCTCAACCGCGGCGCGCTGGCCATCGACCTCAAGCGCTTCACGGTGCGCTGGAACGGCCGCCCCGTCGACCTCACGCTGACCGAGTTCTGGCTGGTGCATGCGCTGGCGCGCCACCCGGGCCACGTCAAGAACCGCGAACAACTGATGGCCGAGGCGCACATCGTCGTCGACGACAGCACCATCACCTCGCACATCAGGCGGATGCGCCGCAAGTTCGCCGCTACGGATCCGGGATTCGACTGCATCGACACCGTGTACGGGCTGGGTTACCGGTGGCGGAGCCCGGACTGAAGCCTGCAGTCCTGCCCGCGCCCGGACTGCGCGGCCGCATCGTGCTGGTGGCGCTGGTGCTGCTGGTCATTCCCTGGGCCGGTTATTCCTATGTCAGCGCCACCGAGCAGTTGCTGCGCGAACAGCAGGAGCGGCAGCTCGCGGCCGCGGCCCGCGCCATCGCCGCGGCGCTGCACGACCGGCCGCGGCTGGCCACATTGCAGGAGGACTCGGCCGGCGGCGAGGCGGCGCGCGCCGAAGTGCGCGCGCGGGTCACCGGCATCGCCCGCGCCGGAATGCGCATCTTGGTGGT